>JAJPKS010000011.1 GCA_021323605.1 Bacillota bacterium
CAGGAGGAGGCCTACCGGCTGATGTCGCGGACCATGGCCGAGAACGCCATGACCTGCGACGCCCAGGAGGGGATGTCCGCCTTCCTGGAAAAGCGGAAGCCCACCTGGCGAGGCGTCTGAGCGCGGGCGGAGCCGCCCGGGCGCGTGGTCCCGCCACCCCCGCCGGGGGCGAGGCGTGGGGGGCGGGAGCGCGCGGCCCGACCTCCTGCCTACCCGCCGCAGGACCAGGTGCCGGTGAGGTGCAATCCCACCTGACCCGTGGCCAGGTTGATCAGGGTCGCGTCGAGCGTGCCCGACCGCTGCCCGGCGTCGACGCTGAAGGAGGCCGGCTGTTCCTGCCCGGTGTCCCAGGCGGCGGAGCCGTCCGGCTTCGCCACCTGCACCTCGACCTGCGGCGTCCGGTAGGTCCCCGGCCCGCGGTAGCCGGGAACCACCACCACCACCTCGTAGACGGCCGAGCCGACCTGGCCGTAGAGCGTCGAGGCCCAGGTCCCGGCGTGCAGGGAGGCCGGTCCCGTGCACTCGCTCTGGAACCGGGGGTTGCCCGACACCACGCCCACCATCGTGCCCTGCAGGTCGCCGGAGAAGGCGAGCGACTCGGCCCAGGCCGACCGGGCCGGGAGGCTCGTGACCGCCGGCGTGGGGACCGGTCCCGCCGCCGGATGGGTCGGGGGCGGCCCGGCGCAGCCGGCCACGAGCAGCCCGGCGGCCAGCACGCCGGGGAGCCGACGACGCCCGCCCCGCACCCCGGTTGAACGGTGGAACGTGGGCATACGGTCCTCCGTGACCCGCAACCATGCCTCCCGGTCCCCGACCGGGCTTTCCGCCGCGACGACTCGACGCGCCGGCCGTCACGGCGCGTCACCATGATAGGCATGGAGAGCGAACCCGGCGGAGATCGAAGCCGCGCCGTGCGCTCCCTGGAGGCGGCCTTCCTCCTCGACGGCGACGGTCGGAGGCTCGAGGGGGCGGCCGAGGTCTGGCTGGTACGGCACGGCGCCTGCTACGACGGCTCCGCCGACCCCACCCTCGACGATCCTCCGCTCTCGCCGCGCGGCCGGGAGCAGGCGCGGCGGCTGGCGGCCAGGCTCAAGCGGGTGGGGTTCGACGCGGTCCACTCCAGCCCGTTGCGGCGGGCGCTGGAGACGGCCCGCATCCTCGCCCCCGAGGTCCGGGTGGACGACCGCCTGGTCGAGGTGGGGATCGAGGTCCGGGACGGGCGCCTGGCGGTGGTGGAGCCGGCCGACCGGGTCCGGCAGCGCGTGCGCGCCGCGGTCGACGCGGCGATCGAGGCCCATCCCGGAGGACGGATCGTGGTGGTGGCGCATGCGCTCGCCATCCTCGCCTACGTGACCGACGTGATGCGGCTCGACCTCGGCGACTTGCGCCTGCTCCCTTACTACACCAGCGTCAGCGTGGTCCGCGCCCTGGGAGAGCGACGGATGGTCGGGAGCCTCGCCGACGTGGCCCATCTGGAGGCAGGCCCCTCGTGAGCGGAGAGGGGAGGGAGCAGACGCCGGCGCGCGAAGAGCGAATCCGCTCCGACCTGGAGCGGGCGCTGGGCCAGCGCGTGCGGTCGATCCGGCCCATGCCCGAGGGCCATTCCGGGTTCACCTACTGGGTCGAGCTCGAGGACCGGCGGGCGGTGATGCGGGTACCGCCCCCGGGTGCCCGGGTGGCCGGCCCGGCCGACATCCCCCGGCAGGCGCGGCTGATGGCCGCCCTGCACCGGCACGGGCTGCCGGTTCCCGGCGTGATCGCGGCCAGCGAGGAGCCGGTCGTCGACGGCCGGCCCTTCTACCTGGTCGAGGCGGTCGAGGGCGACCGCATCGAGCGGATCGCCGGCAGCGTCGCCCACGAGGCCATCGCCGCGGCGGCGGTGGACGTGCTCCGGCGGCTGCAGGCGGTGCCGGTGGCCGAGACCGGCATCGGCCACGAGCCGCCCACCCCCCTCCAGGGGGAGATCGCGCGCTGGACCTGGCTGATGGAGCGGGCGCCGGCCGAGCTGACCGTCCGGGCCCCGGCCCTGGCCGAGCGCCTGGCGGAGCGGATGCCGGCCGAGCGGCCGCCGGTGCTGGTCCACGGCGACTTCCACTACGGCAACATGCTGTTCCGTGGACCGCGGGTGGTGGCGCTGCTCGACTGGGAGATCGCCCAGCTCGGGCAGCCGCTCCTGGACCTGGCCTGCCTCAGCGTGGTGGCCAGGGCCAGTCGCTCGGGCGTGGAGCAGGTGCCGGGCGGGGGCACGGTGGTGGTGCCCGACGAGCTGCTGCTCCGCCTCTACGGCGGCGACGAGGCCGAGCTGCGCTGGTACCTGGCCCTCACCTACTACAAGTACGCCGCCATCTTCGGCTACAACCTGATGCTGCACCGTCGCGGCAAGCGCCCCGACCCCATCTACGAGGAGCGCACCACCACCATCGTGGAGTTCATCGCCGAGGGGTTTCGACTGCTGGACGGAGGGTGACGACGGATCGGCGGCCCCCGATCGAGGTGGGACCGCGGGAGGCGAAACGACATGGCCTGGGATTTCTCGACCGAGCCCGAGTTCGAGCGCAAGCTGGAGTGGATGCGGCGCTTCGTGCGCGAGGAGGTCTTCCCCCTGGAGGTCCTGGACGCCGACGACCGGACCTTCATGCGCATCGTTCGCTCGCTGCAGCAGGAGGTGAAGCGCCAGGGCCTGTGGGCGGCCCACCTGCCGCCCGAGCTGGGCGGCCAGGGGTACGGCCAGGTCAAGCTCGCCCTGATGCACGAGATCGACGGCATGTCGCCCTGGGCTCCGATCGTGTTCGGCAACCAGGCCCCCGACTCGGGCAACGCCGAGGTGCTGGCCCTCTACGGGACCCCGGAGCAGAAAGAGCGCTGGCTCCATCCCCTCCTGGAAGGCGAGATCCGTTCCGGTTTCTCCATGACCGAGCCCATGCACGCCGGCTCCGATCCCACCACCATGTCGACCACGGCCGTGCTCGAGGGCGACCAGTGGCGCATCGACGGCCACAAGTGGTTCACCACCAACGGCATGATCGCCGACGTCCTGATCGTGATGGCGGTGACCGACCCCGAGGCCCCGCCCCACCGCCGGGCCTCGATGTTCATCGTGCCCACGGACACGCCGGGGCTGAGACGCCTGCGCAACATCCCGACCATGGCCGGCGGGCACGAGCGTTTCGGCTACGGGCACGCGGAGATCCTCTACGAGGGCGTGCGCGTCCCCCGTGAGAACCTGATCGGGGAGGTCGGGCAGGGCTTCGAGATCGCCCAGGCCCGGCTGGGCCCGGGCCGCATCCACCACTGCATGCGCTGGCTGGGCCAGGCGCGGCGGGCCTTCGACATGCTCTGCGAGCGCGCCCTCCAGCGACGGGCCTTCGGCGGCCCCCTGGCCGAGAAGCAGACCGTGGAGAACTGGATCGCCGACTCCGCCGCCGAGATGCAGGCGGCGCGCCTGATGACCCTGCACGCGGCCTGGGTCATCGACACCCAGGGCACCCGGGCGGCCCGCAAGGAGATCGCGCTGATCAAGTTCTACGGCGCCAGGGTGTTGCACGACGTGATCGACCGTGCCATCCAGGTCCACGGCTCCTGGGGGTACTCGAGCGATCTCCC
>JAJPKS010000139.1 GCA_021323605.1 Bacillota bacterium
TACCGTGAGATCTTCCTCAACCGGAGCGTGGCGCTCATGTTCTGCGCTGGCTTCTTCGCCCTGCTCGCCAACTGGGGCCTGACCACCTGGCTCCCGCTCTACGGGACCACCGAGCTGAAGCTGCCGCTCCTGCTCGCCGGCACGCTGGCCTCGGCGGCCTGGGGGGGCCAGTTCTTCGGCGTCCTGGTCGGGGGCTGGCTGTCGGACAAGGTCTTTGGGACCAAGCGGACCCCGATCTGGCTCCTGGGCGGTCTGGGCATGGCCGCGGCCGTGCTCTGGGCGGCGACCTTCCGGCGCGGTGTACCCCTGGCCGAGGCCTACGCCGCCTTCGCGGTGGCCGGGTTCTGCGTCTCCTGGTCGCCGGTCGGCCAGCTCTTCGCCCCCTACCTGGGTGAGCTGCTGACCCCGGGGGCGGTCGGCCGGTCCTTGGGCGTCGTCGTCCTGGGTGGCATGGTCGGGAGCGCGGTCGCCCAGCCCATCACCGCCGCCCTCATCCGGCAGACGCCGAGCGGCCCCGAGTACTGGCCGGCTTTCGTGGCCTTCGCGGTGTGCGGGGTTCTCGCCTCCTGCTGCGTGGCCGGGATGATCGAGCCCCGGGTCCGACGCCCCTACCTCACCTACCTGCTCTCGGGCCGGAAGGAAGGGGCCTGGCAGCCGGTCGCCCAGACCGGCGGCTCGCCGGCGGGGGGCGCGTGAAGGAGAAAGGGGATGAAAGCGACGAGCACGTTCACGGGCACGGCGGCGGAGGTGGCGATCGCGCTCTGCGTGATCAACACCCTCATCGTGCTCTTCTTCCTGGTCCGGATCTGGCTCCAGGACTGGGTGCCCTGGAGGCGGTAGGAGATCAGCATGGCCGAGCTGCGCACCGAGCTGGACGACCTGGAACGGACGCTCCTGACGGAGATCTCCCGGGACGAGCTGTGGCGCCACGCCACGACCCTGGCCCAATGGGAGAAGATCTCGGGCACCGAGGGCGAGCGGCGGGCGGTGGACTACCTGCACTCGCAGCTGGACCGGTTCGGGTTCGAGACCACCCTCTACGAGTTCGAGAGTCTGCTCGGCTGGCCTGAGCAGGCCCAGCTCGACCTGCTGGAGCCGGATACCGGACGCGTCGACGCCATCACCCACTCCTTCGTCCCCTCCACGCCCGAGGCGGGGATAGAGGGCGAGGTCATCGACCTCGGTTCAGGCGAGGAAGCCGACTTCGCGCGCGGAGTGCGGGGCAAGGTCTGCCTCATCGAGGGCATCGCCTCCCCGCTCCGGGTCCTGCGCGGCTCCCAGGCCGGCGCCGCCGCCCTCATCTTCGCCAACCAGGACGGACCCCGCATCCACGAGATGTGCGTCTCCCCGGTCTGGGGCACTCCGACCACGCGCACCGCGGCCCTCCTCCCCAACCTGCCCGCGGTCTCGATCCGGCAGGCCGACGGCGAACGGCTCCGCTCCCTGGTCGCTCGAGGGCGGCTCCGCGTCCGGCTCACGACTCGAACCTTCTGGGGCTGGCGGATCACTCCGCTCCTCGTGGGGGAGCTGAAAGGGCAGGTGGACCCGGAGCAGTTCGTCCTCTTCAGCGGTCACCACTGCTCCTGGTACGTGGGGGCCATGGACAACGGCACCGCCAACGCCACCATGCTCGAGGTGGCCCGGGTGCTGGCCGGTCACCGGGACCGGCTCCATCGCAGCGTGCGCATCGCCTTCTGGCCCGGTCACACCCAGGGTCGCTACTCGGGCTCGACCTGGTACTTCGACCACTTCTGGGAGGACCTGCACGACAACTGCGTTCTCCACATCAACGCCGACTCCACCGGTGCCCGTGGCGCCTCCATCTACCGCGCCCTGAGCATGGCCGAGACGCGCGAGTTCGCGGTCACCGCGATCCGGGACGCGATCGGGGCGGAGGCAGAGCCGGAACGGCAGTCGCGGGCGGGCGACCAGTCCTTCTGGGGCTGCGGCGTCCCTTCCATCTACATGGACCTCTCCCAGGTGCCGCCCGAGATGGCCGCCCGCCAGGGCTCCTCCGGCCTCTTCACCGCCGCCGGCGAACCCGAGCGCCGACAGCCGGGCGGCCTGCCCTGGTGGTGGCACACGGCCGACGACACCATCGACAAGATCGACCCCGAGGTACTGGAGCGGGACACCCGCGTCTACCTGCTGGCCACCCTGCGCGCCGCCACCGCTCCCGTGCTCCCCTTCCGCTACCAGGGGGCGGCCCGGGAGATCCGGGAGACCCTCGAGCGCTACCGGGAGGCAGCCGCTGGCCGTCTCGACCTGGAACCGGCGGTCGCGCGCGCCGCCAGGGTGGAGAGACGCGCGGCCGAGGTGGACCGCTTGCTCGACGGCCTGAGCCCGGAGCCCGACCCCGGCCGGGCGGCCGCCATCAACCGTGCCCTTCAGGAGATGGACCGAGAGCTGGTGCTGGTCAACTTCACCGCCCAGGGGCCCTTCGATCAGGATCTGGCCATCCCCGTCCCGCCGGTCCCACTCCTCGAGCCCGTCCGGCGCCTGGCCGGCCTCGACCCCGCCTCCGATGAAGCCCGTTTCCTGGCAACCGAACTCTTGCGTAATCGCAATAAGGTGGTCTACCACCTGCGTCTCGCGGAACGAGCTGGAGAGCGAGCCGCCCACCTGCTGGAATCGCCATAGCGGCTGGCTGCCCAGGGCCGCGGTGATGTCCACGGCTGTGGCCATCTCGAAGTCCGCACCCCGGGTGACCTGACCGCCGGCCGGAGGAGGCGCCGTTAGCGTCCAGGGACGTGGTGGAGGAGGAGAGGGTGGAGCAGCCCGCTGAGACGGCGATGGCCACCGGGTCATCCTTCGAGGTCCAACCCAACCCGAAGGAGGGACGATGGCCACGCCCGGCATGGACCCCCAGCACCGGGTCCGTGAAGACGTAAGGCTCCA
>JAJPKS010000304.1 GCA_021323605.1 Bacillota bacterium
CGTTGGGATGCACGAGCAGTTCCAGAAAGGACCTCTGCCCGCCCCAGGAGCGGCCCGCCACCTTCGTCGAGAACCGGTAGGCGCCGGGGAGCAGACGCTCTGTGACGCTGAGTCTGGCAGACGGTCAACTCCCACGGCGGCCACCGTGAGCGGGACTGGACACCTGAGTCGGCAGCTGCGGTCTGACCGTGCCCATGCTCCGTCCGGGGCGACGCTCCAGATCGGCGGCTGCCGCCACGCTGCCACAGCGGGCACCGGTCGGTCATCGTCCAGGATCTACCCGACCGGCGTCTCCTGAGAGATAGCGAGGCCGGCCCAGCAGCTGGCATCGGACAGCTCTCCAGGTCACAGGTTTCGGCAGCGGCCAGGGTCCCGGAGGGCACGGTCGATGGGTTTGGAATCGGCCCTTCGAGGGAGAGTCTCACCCTTACCGTTGGATCGACCCCCGCCAGCGCTGCCGGATGGGCGGTCAGGTGGTCAACGTCCACACCCCGATCGCGACCGGCCTCGACGCCGACGGTTACCGCGAGATCTCAGGCCGTGTTCACGGCCGAGGGCGTTCTGCCTGGCCTCCGCCCTGCGGCGCCCGTCGCCTGCGGCCTCCCTGGAGTGCGGCGGGGCATCCCCAACGACCATCGGGGCCGAAAGCGGGCGATCGCCACAGCCCTGCCGGGCGCCGGACGATAGAGGTACGGCGCCCGCTTCATCCACAACCTGCTGCCCCGGAGCCCAGGATGGTGGGAGCGTCGGTGGGCACCCCGGTCCGGTCGATCTTAGCCCGCCCCGACCGGCAGGCGATCCGGGTCCGATGCGCCGACGTGGTCGGCACCTTCCGGACCTCGCCGCCATCGTCTGTCTCGTCGGCCCCATGCTCATCGAGCAGCGCGATGCCTGGGCGGTCTCACACTGCCATCCGAGAGTCCGGCCCTGCTGAACGTGACTCGGACGCCTGGCCTGACGAGGAGACGACACCCGGGTCGGTCGACGCTGCCGTCATCGGTGGATGACGTGGGTCGTCAGGTTGTGCACCATCTGACCGGGCCTCGTCGCCGCTGAGGCGTTCGAAGTCAGCTGTCGTGTCGACCGGTCGGTTCCGGGCTGGAGCCGGGCCAGTGGCGGAAAGCGCGGAAGTAGTATTCAGATGTCTTCAACCGTTCCTCCCAGTCCGCGGCCTGAGGCTCGACACCCACATCCTGGATCAGGAACCGAACCACCTCTTCGAAAGCGATACGGCCGGTGGGCAAGTGGAGCTTGTGCATCTCCAGAGGCGTGTCGTTGCGTGCATGCACGTGGAGGTGCGGACCGGGTCTCACCCTCGGATGCCAGTGCCAGGCCAGCCACTCCCGGCTCAGCTCACGATCCAGGAAGACCGAGTAGATGTAGGCAAGGGTGGGGCAGCGCCACTCTCCATCCTCCTTGCGATGCGTGAACTCCTGAGTGGCCGTGAGATAGAGTTCCCCGCTGGGGGCGCGAAGCCGAATCGGCTCCTCGCTGAGGGCGAGGCTGCGGACTCCTGGGCCGCCCCGAGGTGGGGTCGCCGCAATCCAGACGACGGTCTGGGAGATGCAGCGGAGCGCGTGCTGGAGGACTTCTCGATAACGCTTCTCCGCCTCGTTCGCAGACCTAGCCCGAGGGCTCGGCCGCAGCGGCACCGACCAGTCCCTTGAGGTGGGCGACCGCCGCCGTGTCCGGGAGGGTGCCGGCGTCGAGGTGCTTCAGGAACTCGTCCAGCGACATCCCCAGGTACCGGCGCGTGCGCTCGTCCAGTAGGCGCCGGTATCCCTCTTCGTCGAGGGGGGGATGGCTCGCCACCTGCCGGGCGGGTTCCAGGTCCTGGTCGCGGAGCAACAGGGCGGCAATCGCGAGGGCGACGCCGGCTGCGAACGCAACGACCATCCATCCTGCCTTGCTGGCACCCCTAGAGGTGCGTAGGGCCCGCCGAGCCATCGCCGACGCCTCGACGAGAGGTGTACCGTCGATGAACTCCCGAGCTACCGTCATCCCCGCCGCACCTCCTCGTGGGACATTACCCCACAGCCAGGAACCCGTCCAGAGAAGATGAAAATCCCAGCCGGGGGGCGGGTGTCCATTTCCCGGGGGGATCGACCGCCGGCGGGCGAGGTCGTCTCGGCACTGCCGCGCTCCGGCGAGCCCTGGCGCCCGCAGTCTGCTCGGCGCCGGAGAGGGCGAACTCTGCCTTCCGGTTCGGCGTCGGGTTGCTGCGTCACCCTGGCCGCTCCTCTCGGCTTGAAGACCGCGCCATCGTCCACCTGCCCGGGGAGGTATCGACCTCGCGTCGAGGACCGCGGCCATCGGGCAGCGCCGCGGGCGTCCCGCCCCAGGGCCGATCCCCACCCACCCGGCCGGCGACGAACGCCGCCTTGCCTGCCGGACGGTCCTCGCCGCTGTCGGAGGCCCTCACGGGCATGGTCGTCTCCGCCGCCCCTATCCCTGAGACGGCAGGCCGGCCATCACGCTCTCCACCTTCTTCAGCAGACGACGGCGGCGTTCGATCAGCGTCCCAGCCGGCCAGGAGCCCGTCCTCGACAGCAGCCCACGCTCGTGCAGCTCTTCGATCGCAGCTCGCATCGCCGGATCGAGCTGGCTGGCCGGGACCGAGGCCCACAGGCGGTGGCCGTGCGGGCTCTGGTTGCGGCACTCCCAGAGCTTTCGACACCGGGGCCCTCTTCGGGGATCGCGCCAGTCGGCGCCACGATCGTTCCAGGTGTACTCGGCCAGGGCGCAGAACTCGTGGAGGGCCGCCGGGGGGTCGTGGTGGACCCGTTTGAGGCAGACCCGGGCCCGAGCCTCGAAGCGCTGGCGCCGACGCTCCGGGGGATCCTGATCGCTGCCCCAGACATCTTCGAGGTACCGCTGCAGATCCGAGGCCACCTCCGCCCAGGCCGCCGAGCCGAGGTTCACGACCGCCCCGGCCAGGTCGAGGTCGAGGCGCGAGAGGGCCACCCGCAGGACCTCGCCCACGGCGCGGTCGTGGGCGAGCCGGGCCATCGCCCTCCCGGACGGGCTCAGATCCAGGTCGAGAACCGACCCGTCGCCCGCCTTGTGCACCGGGGCCACCACCACCGGCGTGACGGTGTCGAAGCCCCAGCTCAGCGTGGCTGTGAGCGCGGCCAGGTTCATGGCCTTGGTGCCCGGGTTCGTGACCACGAGGGCGAGACGCGTGGCCTTGAGGCCGGTCGAGGCGCAGAGATGGTCGACCAGGCGCTCGTGCCATCCCTGGAAGTCCGCCGGATGGGCGACGGTCACCAGCTCGGCGCTGGCGAGACCGGCGCCGAGGGCCCGAGCCGCCAGCTCCTGGCCGGAGGCGATCAGCTCTTCGCTGACCAGGAGGCGGAGGTGGAGCCGGTCCGGCTCCACACCCCGCTCACGGACCCCGTCCAGCACGGCGTCGAGCATGGGCGTCCGGCCGTCCTGGAGGTCACGCCGACCGACGCAGGTGATGAGCAGGACGTCCCGGGGTAGCGAGCAGGGAGACGGGTGGCCCAGTGCCTCCAGGGCGTCGGCGACGGGGTCGACGCGGTCGGGCCGGTCCAGGAAACGGATCGCCTCCATGGCTTCCTCCGGCTCCGGCATCCCCAGCCAGTGACCGCTCCTTTTGGAGAGTTCGAAGAGCCTGCGCCATCTGGGGTCGCCACAGAGCTGCGCGACCGGCTCCGGCAGCCCCGCCCAGAGGTCCTTTCGCTTGAGGAAGGCCTCGAGGTCGCAGTCCTCGAAGGGAACGTGGCGGCCCACCGCCGCCTCGGTCGCCCTCTCCACCGCGACGCGGAAGGCGCGCCGCTGATCCTCGGTCCAGAGCCCCTCTTCGTGCCACAGCTCCCGGAGGCGAAGCTCGGGCCACTGGTGGCCGGGCACGACCCCGCGTGCCTGGCCGGCCCCCACCTGGCGCAGTAGGTTGGCCTCCAGCACCGCGCGCATGAAGGTCCACTGCTCGCGACGGGAGGGCAGCCTCTGGCCCAAACCCCCGGGGGCACCCACCACCTGCTCGACCTGGGAGCCGCGCAGCAGCTTCCTGGCCTCGAGCCAGCGGTACCGGCACAGCTCCGCCAACCCTCTCCAGACGCTCTCCCGGTCCGGGTGGAGCTCAGCCATGGCGTCGAAGGCCCCGTTCCTCACCAGCCA
>JAJPKS010000217.1 GCA_021323605.1 Bacillota bacterium
GGCCCGGCCATGTAGTTCCCCACCTCCAGCGCTCGCACCCCTGACAGTGGCGGCTGCTCCATCGCTCCTCCCCTGTGAGCGCCGGCCCCCTGGGCCGGCGCAACGGCGTCTCCACGGGAACGCGGTTGCACGGACGCCGCACGCGTCCGGCGGCCGCGCCGCCCTGCTCCAGCCTACGGCACCGGGGGCCGGTGCTCGACCCGGCCGTCCGCGTCCGAAGCGTCCGGTCCGGGGCCGCCGGCGACCCGAATCCGGTCTCGGACCGCCACCACCCCGGGAACCCGTCGGGCGAGCGAGCGTGCCAGCTCGGCGTCCTCGTGGCCGTCGACCTCGCCCTCCAGGATGACCGTGCCCATGGCGGCCCGGACCCGGAGCCGGCTGGGCTGGAGCCGGGGATGGTCCAGGAAGGCGCGGGCCACGGCGACGGTCAGCTCCCGGTCGGTGACGAGTCGGTCCTCGACCGACACCACGCCCCAGGTCGCGGCCGCCCGCCGCACCGCCTCCTCCCGGAGGAGGTCGGTCGGGAGGTGACCGGTGAGCGTCACCCGGCCGTCGCGGGCGGTGACCCGGATGGTGCGGGGGCCCAGGTTGCGCAGGGGGGCGAACCCGTCCAGGGACCGGTACACGGCCTCCTCCAGCTCCGGGTCAGGGAGGTAGCCGGGCAACCGCTCGAGCGTCTCCGGGTCGATGCGCAACCGCACCAGTTCGGGACCCGCCTCCGCGACCGCGTGGACGGGGACCCGGCGAACCACGGGATCGAGCCACCCGGTGGCCACCAGGAGCTCGCCCCCGGGGGTTTTGCCCGCTTCGCGGCCCACCCGGCGCTCACCGCACAGCACCGGCCGGGCGCGTCGCCGACGCAGCCACGCCGAACGACCTTTCCGACCGGGGCCACCCGTCTCCAACGACGTCCTCCTTGTCTCCATCATCGGCCCGCGGCCCGGGCCGGCGCCGAGCCTCTCCCCGCTTCCCCTGCTCCTTCCCGGCTCCTTCCCCGTACTTCACCAGGGACAGGTCATGGTGCTGGAGGTGCGAGGAGCGACACCCGAGGCCGAGCCGGGGGCGGCGCAGACGCTGCTGCGTCGTCTCGTCGATCACCTCGACCGCCCGGTCCGATCCAACCGGCCACTGCTCTGGGTCACGACCGAGCGCGAGACTCCCACCCTGTGGGTCGAGGTGGCCTGGTGGGATCGGAGGCGCGGGGTCCGCCACGCCGTACGGGCGCCGGTCCCGATCGACGGTCTCCTGACGCGATCCCCTGAGGGCGGGGCGAGCCCTGCCATCCCCGACGAGTCGTCGATCGCCGCGCAGCTGGAGTCCGCCATCGCCGCCGCGGCCGCGCGGTTGCGGGCGGAGCTGGCCCGTCCCTGACGCCGGGGGAATATCCGACCGGCGGCCCGGCTTTGCAGCAGCGTGCGCCCCTGGCACGCCATGTCCCACCTGAACCTCGAGGGAAGGCCCCAGGTCCGCGTCGAGCGGCGACTCCTGCGACGCGTCTTCGCCTACTTCCTGCCCTACTGGCGCCACGCCCTGGTGGTGCTGGCGTGCATCGGCGCCACCTCTCTCCTGGGGCTGGTCCCGGCCCAGGTCACGAAGGAGCTCGTCGACCGCCTCACCCGGGCCAGCGGTGGCTTCACCTTCGTCCTGGTCCTGATCGGGGCCCTGGTCGGCTCCTCGCTGCTGAGCGGCCTGATCGGCGTCGGTCAGTCCTACGTGAGCAACCTGATCAGCCAGGGCATCATGTTCGACCTGCGCAACCAGCTCTTCGCGCACGTGATCCGCCAGTCGGTGGCCTTCTTCACCCGGAGCCGGACCGGCGACGTCATGTCCCGGCTCACCAACGACGTCAACGGTGTGCAGAGCGTGGTCTCGGACACGATCTTCAACCTGGTCCAGAACGTGGTCGTCCTCGCCACCACGATCGCTTTCATGGTGCACCTCGACTGGCGGCTCACCATCGCCTCCCTGGCGGTGGTACCGGTCTTCGTCCTCCCCACCCATCGCGTGGGCCGGGCGACGTTCGAGGCCCGCCGGCGCACCCAGACCAAGCTCTCGGAGCTGACCGCGTACATGCAGGAGGTGCTCGGCATCTCCGGCATCCTGCTGGTCAAGGCCTTCGTCAAAGAGGCGGCCGAGAACCGCCGCTTCCGGCGTCTCAACCGCGAGCTGCGCGACCTCAACGTGCGCCAGGCGATGATCGGACGCTGGTTCTTCATGCTGATGGGCGTGCTGGGCACGGCCGGGCCGGCGGCGCTGTGGGCCTACGGGGGCTTCCTGGTCCTCGAGCACCAGGCCTCGGTGGGTACGGTGGTGACCTTCGCCACCGTCCTGCTCTCCCGGCTGTACGGGCCGGTGGGCCAGCTCGCCAGCCTCCAGGTCAACGTGGTGGGCTCCCTGGCGCTGTTCCAGCGCCTGTTCGAGTACCTCGACCTCCCGGTGGAGATCGCCGACCGCCCCGGGGCCAGGGACCTGGGGACGGTGCGGGGCGAGGTCACCTTCGACGACGTCACCTTCGCCTACGGCGGTGAGGGCAACGCCCTGGAGCACGTCTCCTTCCGGATCGAGCCCGGCGAGCTGGTGGCCCTGGTGGGGCCGACCGGCGCCGGCAAGACCACCATCACCTCTCTCCTGCCCCGCTTCTACGATCCCCAGCAGGGCTCCATCCGCATCGATGGGCACGACATCCGGGACGTGACCCTGACCTCCCTCGGAAGGCAGATCGGCATCGTGTTCCAGGAGACCTTCCTCTTCCACGCCACCGTGCGCGAGAACCTCCTCTACGTGCGTCCGGAGGCCACCGAGGAGGAGATGGTGGCGGCGGCCCGGGCCGCTTACATCCACGACTTCATCGCGTCCCTGCCCGACGGCTACGACACCGTGGTCGGCGAGCGTGGCCACCGCCTGAGCGGCGGCGAGAAGCAGCGGATCGCGATCGCCCGGGTGATCTTGAAGGACCC
>JAJPKS010000415.1 GCA_021323605.1 Bacillota bacterium
ACGAACTTGATGTTGGCGCTGCCCACCCCCCGGCGCTCCCAGGGCTGCAGCTCGAAGCCGGGCAGGTCGGGGACGAAGTTGGTCTCCCACATGTGCCGGCCGGGCCGCACCGGGACGAAGGTCCCTTCCCCCCGGAAGTGGCCCGCAGCCCCGAAGCGGTGCGGGAAGGGGAAGGGGTTGGCGAAGACGAACTCCTGGTCGTGGAAGACCTTGAGCACGAAGGGCAGGTTGGTCACCGCCGCCAGCCGGGCGGGCTCCTCGCCGCTGACGTTGAAGTGCCGGTAGCGGGCGTTCAGGGGAAGGGCGAAGAGGCTGCCGGCCCCCCACTCGAAGTCGTGGCGCCGGCCGCCGGGCTCTTCGATCGAGGTCCCGCCGCGTCCGGAGAGCACGTAGACGACCTCCTCGTAGAGGTGCTGCTGGGGGTCGGTGCGGGTCGCCGGGGGCAGCTCGATCAGGATGCAGCTGACGAAGTCTCCCCGCCCGTCGAGGTGGGCCAGGGCGGCGCGGGCCCCGCCCCCCAGGCGGGGCCAGGGGGCCGTCTCCAGTCCGGCGAGATCGATGCCGAGCCCGGTCGCGATCGGGAGCCCCTCGCCCGCGGCCCATTCCAGGTAGCTGTCGACGAGGAACCTCGTACCCGCGCTCCCGCCTTCACCTGTCGCCACCCCGGTCCTCCCTTGCGTTCATAGGTCTGATCTTCAGACCTTCGATGCAGTAGGATACGGATGGCCTTCCGACCGGGTCAAGGAGCGACGGCTCGATCGGCACGGGCCGGTCGGAGGGCGGAGGACGAGGTGAGACCGCGCGAGCACGCGATCGTGCGGGGACCGTGGAGGAGGATGGCGATGGAGGGCTGGAGGAGAGCCCGGGTGGCGGCGCTGCTCCTGTCGCTCGCCCTGGCTGCCTGTGGCGCGGGCCAGTCGCGTGCCTCGGCCGCGCCCTATCGGATCGGTGTGGTCGTTTCGCTGACCGGCAGCGCGAGCCAGCTGGGGATCGGGGAGGCCAACGCCGCCCGGCTGGCGGCGAGGGAGATCAACGACCGGGGCGGGGCGGCCGGGCACCGGCTCGATCTCCTGGTGCGGGACGACCAGAGCCGGCCCGACCAGGCCCTGCAGCAGGCGCGGGAGCTGCTCCAACAGCACGTGGTGGCCCTGGTCGGGCCCTCGGTGGTGGCGGACTGCAACGCGGTCATGCCCCTGGTCCAGGACTCGGGTCCGATCGACTACTGCCTCAGCCCCGGCATCCAGCCGCCCAACGGCTCCTACGTCTGGTCGGCGAGCGTGGCCACGGGCGTCTTCGCCCGGCGGATGATGATGTACCTGAAGGAGCAGGGCCTGACCCGGGTCGCCCTGGTCAGCACCACCGACGCCAGCGGTCTGGACGGAGCCCGTGCCACCCGGGCGGCGGTCCAGAGCGTGGGCGGCGTCCAGCTGGTGGCCGACGTCCAGTACCCGCCCACCGCGGTGGAGGTCACCTCGCAGCTGCAGCAGGTCAAGGCCGCCGATCCCCAGGCGGTGGTGGTCTGGTCGACGGGCACCCCGGCCGGGGTGGCGCTGAAGGGCCTGCAGCAGCTCGAGATCGACGTGCCGGTGGTCACCACCAACGGCAACCTGAGCTACGCCTTCGTGCAGCGGATCGCGGCCTACGCTCCCAGGCGGCTGCTGATCCCGGCCACCCGCGACTTCTGGTGGGACCAGCTCCCGAAGGGCTCGGCCGCCTACCGCCTGGAGAGTTCCTACCACCAGGCCTACGAGAAGGCCTACGGCTCGCCGCCCGACTTCGGGCCCGGGGTCGGCTACGACGCCATCCGGATCCTGGCCGACGTGCTCGGCCGGGCTGGCTCCGACCCGGCCCGGATGCGCTCGACCCTGCAGTCGCTGAAGGGCTTCGTCGGAGTGGTCGGGGTCTACCGCTTCGCTCCCGACGACCACCGCGGCCTAGGCCTCGACGACGTGGCCATGGTCCAGGTCTCGAACGGCGGTTTCACCTACGTCGGCAGGTAGCCGGCTCCGATGAGGCCGGTCGAGGCCGCCACGGGCCCGCGCTGGCTTCCCCGGGTGGGGGCGGGGATGGACCGAGGACGGTCCCGCCGAGAGGCGGGCCGTCCTCTTCGTCACCCGGAGCCATGATCGAGATCCTGGTCGGCGGGGTCACCCTGGGGGCGGTCTACGCCCTGATCGCGCTCGGCATGTCACTGGTGCACGCCATCAGCCGGGTGGTCAACCTGGCCCAGGGGGGCTTCGTGGTCCTGGCCGCCCTCGCCGCCGCCGCCCTCCAGGGCCGTTGGCACCTGCCCCTCGCCCTGGACCTGGTCCTGGTGCTGGCGGCGATGACCGCCCTCCTGGCCGTGCTCGAGCTGACGGTGGTGCGGCCGGCCGTGCGCCGGGCCACCCCCGACCGCCTGCTCCTGGTCACGGTCGGCCTCCTCCAGGCCACCGGTGGCCTGCTCCTGGTGGCCTGGGGCAACCAGCCCTACACCATGCCCCCCTTCACCGGCACCCGGCCCCTCGCCCTGGACGGGGTCCTGGTCCCCACCCAGACGCTCTGGGTGGTGGGGGCACTGCTGCTGGCGGTGCTGGGGCTGTGGCTGCTCCTCTACCGGACCGGGATCGGGCTGCTGCTCCGGGCGGCGGCCGAGAACCCGGCCGCGGCCCGGCTCTCGGGCGTCGACGCCGACCGGGTGCGGACCCTGGCCTTCGCCCTCTCCGGCCTGATGGCCGGTCTGGCCGGGGTGACCGTCATCCCGGTCACCTTCGCCGCCTTCGACACCACCGTCCCCTACGCCGTCAACGGCTTCATCGCCGCCGTGCTGGGCGGCCTGGGCCGGCTCCGGGGCGCGGTCGCCGGCGGCCTCTTGCTCGGGGTGCTAGAGGCGGTCTTCGGGCGGTTCACCTCCGGCACCCTGGCCGAGGTGGTGGCGATCGCGGTCCTGGTGCTGCTCCTGCTGCTGCGGCCGGCCGGCCTCTTCGGCTTTGCGGAGGGCCGCCGGTGAGCACGGGGGTGATCGGCTCCCGCCTCCTCGCCCGCCGGCCGGCCCGGGCCGGCCTGACCGTGGCCGCCCTGCTCGCGCTCGCCGCCCTGCCCCTGGTCCTGCCCGACGCCACCGACTTCCTGGTCCTGGTCGGGATCCTCTACCTGGTGGTCATGGGCCTGGACGTGCTCACCGGCTACGCCGGCCAGGTCTCGCTGGGCCAGACCGCCTTCATGGCCGTGGGCGGCTACGGGGGAGCCCTGCTCTCCATGCGGCTGGGCTGGCCCACCGCCCTCTCCCTGCTGGCGGCGGCGGCGGCCTCGGCCCTGCTCGCGCTGGTCCTGGGCCTGACCCTGCTCCGGCTCCGCGGCTACTTCCTGGCCCTGGCCACGCTGGGTCTGGCCGTGATCGCCCAGGGTCTGGCCACCTCCCTGGTCGGCCTCACCGGCGGCCCCTCGGGTCTGGTGGGCGTCCCCAACCTGGGGCTGGGGCCCCTGGTCTTGACTGACCCGACCTCGTACTACGAGCTGGTCCTGGTCCTCTGCCTCGCCGGCGCCCTCTTCAAGCACAATCTCGTCCGCTCCCAGAGCGGCCGGGCCCTGGTGGCGGTGGCCGCCGACCAGCAGGCGGCGGCGGTGCTGGGCATCGATCCCGGGGCCTTCAAGACCCGTGCCCTGGTCCTCTCCGCCGTCTACGCCTCGGTGGCGGGCAGCGTCTACGCCGACTACTTCCGCTTCTTCTCCCCGGACCTGATCGCGGTCACGGTGGCCTTCAGCCT
>JAJPKS010000487.1 GCA_021323605.1 Bacillota bacterium
CTCTGGAGCCGGCGGAGGACGTCGAAGAGGACCAGCACCACCTTGGGGGCGAGGCCGGTCGAGGGCTCGTCGAGGAGGAGCAGCCTGGGGTCGGTCATCAGCGCCCTTCCGATCGCCAGCATCTGCTGCTCGCCCCCGGACAGGCTTCCCGCCCGCTGCCGCAGCCGCAGGCGGAGGGCGGGGAAGAGCTCGAGCACCTGCTCCAGCAGCGGCGACCTGCGCTCGGATCGGGCGACGCGCCCCCCCAGGGCGAGGTTGTCGGCCACGGAGAGGTTCGCGAACAGCTCGCGGCCGCTGGGGACGTGGCCGACGCCGGCCCGCGTCACCTCGTGTGCGGGCCGTCCGTGGATCGGCTGTCCGAAGAGCCTGACCGTCCCCTGCCGCGGTCGAATCACGCCTGCGATCGCCCTCAGGAGCGTGGTCTTGCCCGCCCCGTTGGCGCCCAGGAGGACGACGATCTGGCGCTCGCCGACCTCGAGGCCGACGTCGTGCAGCACCTCCAGCCGGTCGTAGCCGGCGTGGACGTGCTCGACGCTGAGCGCGGCCGTCGCGCTCACCCTGCCTCTCCCAGGTAGGCTCCGATCACGGCCGGATCCCTCAGGACCTGTTGCGGTTCCCCGTCGGCGATCTTCTGCCCGAAGTCGAGCACGACGATGCGGTCGCAGAGGTCGACGATGGCCGCGACCACGTGCTCCACCCCGGCGACCGCGGATACGCCGTACTCGTGCAGCGTGCGGATGGCGTCCCGGATCTTCTCCTGCTCCTCGCGGTTCATCCCCGCCATCACCTCGTCGAGGAGGATGACATCGGGCTGGAGCGCCAGGGCCCGGGCCAGCTCGACCTGGCGGCGATGGCCGGGAGGGAGGTTGACCACCGGCTCGAGCCAGATCGCCTCCATGCCCAGGGCCCGAATCACCCACGCCGCCTGGTCGACCGCCGCGTGCTTGCGGCGGCCGTTCAGCGCCGCCAGGAGCACGTTCTCCCAGACCGTCAGCGACTCCATCGGGCGCGGGATCTGGAAGGTGCGCCCGATCCCGGCCTCGGCCAGCTGCGTCACCGACCAGCCCTTGATCGGCCGGCCCTTGAAGAGCACCTCGCCCCGGGTCGGCCGCACGAAACCGGTGATGACGTTGAAGAGCGTGGTCTTGCCGGCCCCGTTGGCGCCGATGATGCTGACCGTCTCGCCGCGCCGGACCTCGAGGTCGACGTCGCGCAGGGCGGTCACGCCGCCGAAGCGGACGGAGAGGCCGCGGACCTCGAGCACGGGCCCGTCGCCGCCCGCCTCGCCGGCGAGGGCCGGCGGCGAACCCCGGGGCAGCTCGGAGGGGGCCATGATCACCGGCCGCGGAAGCCAGCCGAAGCGGCGCAGGACGGAGACGACGCCCCCGGGGAAGAAGACCACGATGAGGACGACCAGGAGGCCGAAGAGACCGAGCTGGAACTCGGGGAACTGGGCCCAGATCTGCTCCCCGACCAGCTCCAGGATCACGGTGCCGAGGGCCGGGCCCCAGAGCGTGCCCATGCCGCCCAAGAGGGAGAAGAGGATGGCCTGGAAATCGACGCTGGGGTCGAACATGCTGGGCGGGTCGATGTAGCTGCGGTTCCAGGCCACCAGCCCGGCCACGATCGCGGGCGGGATGGCGCTGAGGACGAAGGTGACGATCTTGACCCGGGTGGTGTGGACCCCCATCGCCGCCGCCGCCTCCTCGTCGTCGCGGATGGCCATCGCCTTCAGGCCCAGCGCCGAGCGGGAGTAGTAGAGGTTGAGGGCGAAGGCGAAGATGGCCACCAGCACGGTCTCGGCGTAGACCGCGTGCGCGGTCAGCGCGCCGGGCAGGATCAAGCCCTGACCTCCACCCGCGAACTGCCACTGCGAGAAGAGGATGGAGAGGATCTGGACCAGGCCGAACATGCCCAGGGCGAAGAAGATGCCGCGCAGCCGGAGCATGACGCCCCCGAGCACGAGCGCGAGCAGGGCCGCAACCGCTCCCGCGACCGGGGCCGCCACGTACCAGGGCACGTGGCCGTGGAGGATGAGCAGGGCGGTGCCGTAGGCGCCGAGGCCGTAGAACGCGATCTGCCCGAAGGAGACGTAGCCGGTCATACCGCTGATCAGGTTCCAGCCGTAGGCCATGGCCATGAAGGTGAAGATGTCGGTGGCGAACTGGAGGAGATAGCCGCTGGTGAGCAGCCCGATCAGGGCGGCGGCGACCAGGAAGGCGACGCCGAGGGCGATCTCGTGGCGCGGCCAGCCCACGCCGGTGGCGCCGCCGACGGTCAACCGCCGGGTCAGGGAGCGCAGGCTACCGAGGGCGGAAGGGGGCATCTGAGCCAGAGGGTCCGTCGAGCGGGCGGCCTCGAGCGGGCGCCGGGGGCGCGGCGGAACGATGGCGGTTCCGCATGCTTCCGTACCCGGACTACCTGGCCAGCCGGGAGAGGCTGAGGCCCCTCGGGATGAAGAGCATGATCAGGATCAGGAGGATGTAGGGCAGCAGGACCTGGACGTTGCCGCCCAGATAGAAGCCGAGGACCGACTGGGCCACGCCGACCACCAGGGCGCCCAGGATGGCGCCCAGGTAGTCGCCGAGACCACCGAGCGCGATCACGACGAAGCAGAGGATGGTGAGGTCGTTCCCGGACTGGGGGCCGAGCGGCGTCACCAGGACCAGGACGGTCCCCGCCGCCGCCGCCAGCGCCGAGCCGAGTGCGAAGGCGAGCGTGCTCATCCGGCCCGCGTCGATGCCGCAGGTGCCGGCCCCGATCCTGCTCTGGGAGGTGGCGAGGAGCGCCTTGCCGGAGCCGGTGAAGTTGAGCCAGGAGAACAGGGCGGCCGAGAGCACGGTGCCGAAGGCGCCGGCGATCACGAGCGACTTGGCGAACTCGATCGGTCCCAGGCGCCAGGACGATTGCAGGTAGGGGAGGGAGACGTACTCGGAGCCCCAGGCCTTGAGGGCGACGTTGATGAGCACGAACGAGATGCCGAAGGTGACCATCAGCGTCATCAGCTCGCCCTGGGTTCCCCGGAGCGTGATCCGCCGCAAGAGCAGGCGCTCCACGATGGCCCCGATCCAGAACATGGCCACGAAGACGATGGGGATGGCGAGGAAGGGGTTGAGCCCGATCCTGGTGGCGAGCCAGACCGTGAACAGGCCCGCCACCGCGATCATCGTCCCCTGGGCGAAGTTGACGATCCGCATCACGCCGAAGATGAGGTTCAGGCTCTGCGCCATCAGCAGGTACATGCCCGCCAGCAGCACCCCGTTCACGAGGAGCTGCAGGATCAGCACGCCATCACCTCACGGTCCCGGGCCGGCCGCGCTCGGCTAGGCCCCCGTGTACGGGATCTGAATGGGCGCCTCGGCGACGTTCTCGGGGTAGACCAGCTTCATCACGCCGCCCTGGTACTGGGCCAGGTAGTTCTTGATCCCGACCGGCAGACCGTACTGGTCGCAGTTCCAGGTGCCCTGGACGGTGGGGATGTTGCCCTTCAGGAGGGCGGCGCGGACCTTGTTCTGGTCGATGGCGCCGGCTCGCCTGATGCCCTCGGCCAGGATCTGCACCGCCGCGTAGCCGGAGGCCGCGTGGTAGTCGGGATCGATGCCGTACTTGCTCTTGAAGGAGCTCACGAACTGGCTGTTGCCCGGCGTGTGAAGGCTGGGCCACCACTGGGTGTTGGTGATGATGCCGTTGGCGATCGGGCCCAGCGTCTTCACGAAGCCGGCCTCGGGCGGCCCCACGGTCTCGGCGAACATCGTCGGCTTGTACCCGACTCGGTTCAGCGCCTGGGCGATGCCGATCGCGTCGGGGTAGTAGGTGCAGCCGATGATGACCTCGGCGCCGGCATTCTTGATCCCGAGCGCCTGGGATGAGAAGTCGGGCACGGGGAGGCTGTAAGTGTTCTCGTAGACGATGTTCATCCCCAGCTGCTGAGCCTGCTGCTTGCGGGCCGCGCCGCAGGCCAGCGAGAAGGCGGAGTTGAAGACCAGCAGCGCCACCTTGTTGAGGCCGTGCTGCTTCGCGATGGGCAGGACCTGCTCGATGTAGGTCTCGGAGCTGGCGACGTCCGAGAAGTTGTACTTGTTGGGTGCCTTGAAGATGGTGGGCAGGGAAGCGCCTGCGTCGACGGAGACGACCTGGTACTTGTTGGGTATCGAGGCCATCGCCTGTGTGATCCCGCTCGAGTAGGGGCCGAGCAGGAAGTTGACCTTGTCCTGGGTGATCAGCCGCTGGTAGAGCCGCACCGCGGTGCCGGCGTCGCTCTTGTCGTCGTAGTACTTGAAGGTCAGCCGGCGGCCGAGCACACCGCCCTTGCTGTTGATCTGCTCGACGGCGAGCTGGATGCCCTGGAGCTCGTAGGTGGCGTCGGCCGACAGGTTACCGGTCTCCGAGATGGAGCCGCCGAGCGCGATTGGAGGTCCGCCCCCGGTCCCGCTCGGTTGTGCGGCCGTGCCTCCGCAGGCGGCGAAGACGAGGCCGGCCACCGCTGCAAGGGCCAGGGCGCCAAAACGTCGCCGCATTCGCCCACCCTCCTGTCAACCAGGTCCCGATCGCTTTCTCTCCCCAACACCGTCGCGCTTGAGGGCTCGGCGGATCGCTGTCGACTATAGCAGACGGAGGCGACGCCTCAGGAGGTCCACGCCGCCGGTGCGGCCCCGGAGCCGGCCTGGCGGGCGTGGCCCGTCCCTCCGAAGATGTCCTCGTTTTCCACGGTTTGCACAGGTTGTCCACAACATGATGGGGACAAGGACGTCCTAACCCCTACATCTCGAAGCCATGGGCATCGGCCCGCGTGGTCTACAATCGGCTCGTGGAGGCCGGTGCGGCGGTACCCCCGCCCGAGTTCAGCCCGGCGGAACGGGAACTCCTGGGTCGCTACTGCACGAACGTCGACCGGCGTGTCTTCGCCCTCCGCAACCTCCCCGAGGTGGTCCGGGGGGCGCTCTTCAGCCGGTATTCCCGGACCGAGAAGAGCCTGCGCCGGGTGCTCCTGGACGAGTTCCTGGGCCCCGCGACGGGGGGGCCGGGGCCGGTGGTCGAGGCCGTGGCCGGGGTGGACCGCGGCCGAGCCGAGGACTTCTACCGCCGGGTGCTGCTCGAGTACGGCGACGACTCGGTGGCCGAGCTGGCCGGGGCCCATCTGGCCGTGGAGCGGGTCTCGATCCTGGCCGCCAAGGCCCTGGAGGACTCCCGGATCGGCATCTCGCCGCTGGAGAAGTCCACCCGCTACGTCCGCTTCGACCGGCACGGCCCGGACGGGCGTTTCCTCTACCACCGCGGCCCCGAGCTACGGCATCCCGCCTACGAGCCGGCGGCCGAGGAGCTGTTCGCCGCCTACGCCGAGCTGCTCCCGCCCCTGCTGGAGCGGGTGCGCGCCGAACATCCGCCCGAGGCCGAGGAGACGGAGCGGGCGTGGCGCTCGGCGACCCGGGCCCGGGCCCTGGACCTCCTGCGCGGGCTGCTGCCCGCCGGCGCCCTGACCAACCTGGGTCTCTACGGCAACGGCCGGGCCTTCGAGTACCTCCTGATCAAGCTCGCCGCCTCCGAGCTGCCGGAGTGCCGGCGCCTGGCCGAGGAGATGCACACCGAGCTGGGGGAGGTGATCCCGGCCTTCGTGCGCCGGGCGCTGGACGAGCGCCACGGACGGCCGGCGATCGCCTATCTGGTGGAGGGCCGGGAGCGCCTGGCCGGACTCGCCCCCCGCGGGGGCGAAAGAGAGCCGTGGATCTCGGTGCGGCTGGTCGACCACGAGCCCGACGCCGAGCGCAAGGTGGTGGCGGCGGCGCTCTTCCCCCACTCCGACCGACCCCTGGAGCAGCTCGGTCGGGCGACCGTCGACGTCGAGCGGGTCCTGGCCGCGCTCATGGGGGGCCGGGCCAACCGCCGTCACCGGCCACCCCGGGCCCTGGAGCACGTGCACTACACCTTCGAGCTGGTGGCCAACTTCGGCGCCTACCGGGACCTCCAGCGCCACCGCATGCTCACCCAGGACCGGCAGCTGCTCGGCGTCGAGCTCGGCTACGACCTCCCCTCGGACCTGCGCCGCTACGGGCTCGACGCCCGTTTCCGGGCGGCCGTGGAGCGGGCCGGCGCCGCCCAGCGGGCACTGGCGGCGGACCTCGGGCCAGTCCTGGCCCAGTACGTCGTGCCCCTCGCCTACCGCGTCCGCTGGTACGTGCGCCTCAACCTGCGCGAGGTCTACCACCTCTGCGAGCTTCGCACCGGGGTCCAGGGTCACCCGGACTACCGTCGGGTGGCGCAGGAGATGTTCCGCGAGGTGCGGCGCGTGCATCCGCGTCTGGCCGCCCACGCGCGCTTCGTGGACCTGGAGCCGGCGGGAGAGCTGGAGCGCCGGGCGGCCGAGCGTCACCGGGACGCCCGGCTGGCCGAGCTCGAGCGCGGGCGCTGACCGGGGCCGCGCCCCGGTGGGGTCCGGTGAGCCGACCGGCTACGCTTGCAACCATGTCGAGCATCGACCCGGGCCTCGCGACCGGAGTCGCCCCCACCGGCGAGCTGCTCGCCCTGGCCATGCGCCGGGCGGGGACGGGGCCGATCTTCACCCTGAACGGCGGCCACCTGTGGGGTCTCTACCTCGGCGCCCGGCGCCACGGGCTGCCCATGGTGGACGTGCGCCATGAGCAGACCGCCGGGTTCGCCGCCGAGGGCTGGGCCAGGATCACCCGCCGTTGCGGGGTGGCGGCGCTCACCGCCGGTCCGGGCGTGACCAACGCCATCTCGGCCGTGGCCGCCGCCCACCAGAACGACAGCCCGGTGCTGTTCCTGGGGGGGCGGGCGCCCGGCTCGCGCTGGGGGATGGGATCGCTGCAGGAGCTGGACCACCTGCCCCTGGTGAGCAGCATCACCAGGTCGGCCCGCACCGTCTCCTCGGCGGCCGAGGCCTATCCCGCCCTGCTGGAGGCGGTGCGCACGGCCCTGAGGGGCCGCACCGGCCCGACCTTCCTGGACGTCCCCGTCGACGTCTTCCTGGAAGGGGCCGGCGTCCCCGGCGAGGAGGCGGTCACGGAGGACCCCGCCGGCGGCCTCCCGGAGCCCGATCCCGAGCAGGTCCGGCTCGTGGCCGGGATGCTGCGCCGGGCCCGGCGTCCCGCCATCGTGGCCGGGAGCACGGTGTGGTGGGCCCACGCCGAGGAGGAGCTGGTGCGGCTGGCCGAGGCGGCGGCCATCCCGGTGGTGCTGAACGGGATGGCCCGGGGGATGCTGCCGCCGACCCATCCGCTCTTCGCCTCGCGGGCCCGGGCCCTGGCCCTCGGGCAGGCGGACCTGGTCCTGGTGGTGGGGGCGCCGCTCGACTTCCGGCTCAACTTCGGGCAGCCGCCGCTGTTCGCCGAGGGTGCCGGGATCGCCTACGTCGACGTGGACGGCTTCCGCAAGCACCGACCCGGGCCGGCCTTGCTGGGTGACGTCAGGGCCGCGCTCGCCCGGCTCGCCGAGCTGGCGGCTCCGGCGGAGAGCCGGAGCGAGCGCGACGCCTGGGTGGAGCGGGTGGCCGAGGCGGCGGCGGCGGCCCGGGCCGCCGACGCCGAGCTGGCGGCCGCCGGCGGCTCGCCGGTGCATCCGGCGCGGCTGGTGGCCGAGGTCGAGCGCACCGTCGATCCCGACGCCATCCTGGTCGGGGACGGGGGCGACGTCGTCTCCTTCGCTGGCCGCCTGATCCACCGCCGGCAACCCGGCCTCTGGATCGACGGCGGCGCCTTCGGCTGCCTGGGCTCCGGCCTCGGCTACGCCCTCGCCGCCAGACTCGCCCACCCCGACCGCCAGGTGGTCGTGATCGCCGGCGACGGCGCCTTCGGCTTCTCGGCCATGGAGTTCGACACCCTGGTCAGGCACCGGCTCCCGGTCGTGTGCGTGGTCGGCAACAACGGGATCTGGGGGCTGGAGAAGCACCCCATGCAGCGTCTGCTGGGGACCTCGCTGCTGGCCGACCTGGCCCCGGGGACGAGGTACGACCGGGTGGTCGAAGGGCTGGGCGGTTACGGCGAGCTGGTGGAGCGGCCAGAGGACGTCGCGCCGGCGCTGGAGCGGGCCTTTCGCTCCGGGCTGCCGGCCTGCGTGAACGTGCTCTGCGATCCGGAGGTCGAGTACCCCCGGTCCTCGCCGCTGGTATAGCGATGGCCACGGCGACGCCGACCAACCGGCGGGGGCAGGAGGCCAGCGCCTGGCGGACCGCCCAGCGGCAGTTCGATCAAGCGGCGGACCTGATCGACCTGGAGCCCGAACTCCGTTGCGTCCTGCGCGAGGTCCAGCGCGAGTTCACCTGCCATTTCCCGGTGCGGATGGACGACGGCCGGGTGGAGGTCTTCACCGGCTACCGGGTCCAGCACAACATCCACCGCGGCCCGGCCAAGGGTGGGATCCGCTACCACCCCGAGGTGTCCCTGGACGAGGTCAAGGCCCTGGCCATGTGGATGACCTGGAAGTGCGCCGTGGTCGACATCCCCTTCGGTGGGGCCAAGGGGGGCGTGGTCGTGGATCCACGCCGCCTCAGCCTCCAGGAGCTGGAGCGTCTCACCCGCCGCTTCGCCACCGAGATCGGAGTCCTGATCGGTCCCGAGCGGGACATCCCGGCCCCCGACGTCAACACCGACGCCCGGGTGATGGCCTGGATCATGGACACCGTCTCCATGCACACCGGCTACTCGGTACCGGCCACCGTGACCGGCAAGCCGGTCGAGGTCGGCGGGTCGCTGGGTCGGGTGGAGGCAACCGGCCGGGGGGTGGCGATCTGCGCCCTGGCGGCGATGCAGCACCTGGGCATGCGGCCGCACGCGGTCCGGGTGGCGGTGCAGGGCTTCGGGAACGTCGGCAGCGTGTCCGCCCGCCTGCTGGAGGAGATGGGCTGCTCCATCGTCGCCGTCTCCGACGAGTACGGCGGGATCCACAACCCGAAGGGGCTCCCGGTGCGCCGGCTGATCGAGCACCGCGAGCGGGAGGGTCGCCTGGGAGGCTTCCCGGGCGGCGAGGAGATCCCGCCCGACGGCCCGCTCACGGTCGACTGCGACCTCCTGGTCCCGGCCGCGCTCGGCAACCAGCTCACCTCTCGCAACGCCTCGGAGGTGCGGGCGAGGCTGATCGTGGAAGGGGCCAACGGGCCGACCACCCCCGAGGCCGACGAGATCCTCCGCGATCGCGGGGTCTTCCTGGTCCCGGACATCCTGGCCAACGCCGGTGGGGTGACCGTCAGCTACTTCGAGTGGGTGCAGGACCTGCAGTCCTTCTTCTGGTCCGAGCACGAGGTCAACCAGAAGCTGCGGGCGATCATGCAGCGGGCCTTCCAGCAGGTGCTGGCGACGAGCCAGGAACGCCATCTCTCGATGCGCATGGCGGCCTACGTGCAGGCGGTGCAGCGGGTGGCGGCGGCCACCCGGGAGCGCGGCCTCTATCCCTGCTGAGGGCCCGGGCTCGCCCGCAGGGGCCCGGCGCCGGCTCGGGCCGGCCCTTCCGGCGTCCGCCGCGGCTCACCGGGCCACCCGCCGCAGCTCCTCCACCACCTCGGCCACGCGCGCCTTGATCTCGTCGGCGATCCTCGCCTCCTCCAGCGTGCGGAGCAGCTCCTCGGCCTGGCGGCGCGCCCGCCGGGCCGGGTCTTCCGGGAAGGGGGGTGCCTCGATCGGGGTGGGGGCGAGGTCGCGAGCATCCGGCTCGGGTGCATCGCCGTCCTCCCCGGCGCCGGCGGCCTCGCCCGCGCCGCCGATCCGGCGGAGGTCGGCGCTGGAGAGCTCGCCCTCCTGCTCGAGCAGGTCCGCCAGCGCCTGCTGGGAGGTCTCGCTCAGCCCGGCGGCGGCGAAGGCCAGCTGGGGCTTGAGACGTCCTTCCCGCAGCGCCTGGCGGAGCGCGGGGTGGAGTTCCAGGAGCAGGGCGAGGCGGCGCAGGCGGCCGCGCCCGAGGCCGCTCAGGCGGGCCAGGTGGTCCTCACTGGCCCCGGCCTCGAGCAGGACCTGGAGGGCGTCGGCCTGGGCGGCGACGTCGGCCGCCCACGGCTGATTGAGCACCAGGGCCAGGAAGGCGGCCGAGAGGTGGGAGAGCTCCAGGGCCCGGACCGGGATGCGTCGCATGCCCGCCTCCCGGGCGGCGCGCAACCAGAGGCTGCCCTGGAGCACCTGCCAGTCGCCGTCGGCGCCGTCCTCGGCGTGGGTGACGAGCACCCGCTCGGGCAGGCCAAACCGCTCCACGAGGCGGATCAGGGCGGGGCCGGGGAGCCCTCCCGAGAGGTCGTAGGGCAGCTGGTCCTCCTCGACCCAGATCTCGGCCGAGGGCGGGGGGTCGACGGGCAACAGGTCGCGGATGATGCGCTCGGCCTCGGGGGCAGGATCGGTGTGGGACATGGGAGACAAGGCTAGCGCCGGATCCATCCACCGGCCCGGCGCGGGCCGGCGTCTGCACGTAGCCGATCCGCCGGGGCCTCACACCTCGCGGGTGTGCATGCTCCAGAGGGTGAGAGCGAGCATGGCCAGGAACCAGACCACGGTCCAGGCCAGGAGGGCGGGAGGGGGCGGGTGGGCGACCGAGAAAGGGCTCGCGGCCACGGCCGGCCCGGCCTCTTGCAGGCCGGCGATGACCGCCGCCGGCTCCATCGCGTAGACGGCTCCCCGCCACAGGCCGTCGGTGGGAAGGAGCAGGTTGGTGACGGTGCCGATCGCGATCAGGGTACCGTTGGCCAAGGCCTGACCCGCCCCGCCGACGATGCCGCCGATCCAGGCCATGAAGTAGCAGATCAGGGGCACGATGCCCGCGGTCATGCTCGCCAGGCGGGTGGAGAGGAAGAGGGTCAACGTGAGCAGGACCAGGCCCACGCCGGTGACATAGGCGATCAGCTGGACCGGGTGCGGGGGCACGTAGCCCGTGGTCAGGTCGACCGCGATCAGCTCCAGGACCCCGGAGGCGGCCGCGTAGGCGGCGAGGAGGGCGCCCAGGCCGAGCCACTTGCCGAGCACCATCTCCGCCCGCCGCACCGGCCGGGCCAGCGGGGCCAGGGCGAGCCCGGACTCGAGCTCGCCGGAGACGCTGGGCGCCCCCACCACCGCCGCCATCAGGGCCAGCACGGCCGCGAAGAGGAAGGCGACCACGATCAAGAGCTGGGAGGCGACCAGGCGAAGCTCGGTCTCGCTCAGCGGGCGACCGCGGTCGAGGGTGGGGCTGCCGAGCTTGGAGAAGCCCCAGGCCGTGGCCACGATCACGATCAGGGTCAGGAGCGCCACCGCCAGCAGGAGACGGCGCCGGGAGGCCTCCCAGACGGCCAGCCGGGCGAAGACCAGGACGATCCGAGCCGAGAGCATGGCCTTCAGTCCTCGTGTCCCAGGAGCTGCAGGAACCGGTCCTCCAGGCTCTGCTGCCGCGGCTCGACGGCGTAGACCCGTCCCCCCATGGCCACCACCTCTGCCACCAGCTCCGGAACCCGGTCCGGGGCCAGCCCCCGCAGGGTGATCCACTCCCCGTCGTCGTCCATCCCCCCGAATCGGGCCAGCGAGGCGCGCTGCCGCAGGTCGAGGCCGGTGACGCGGAGGCGCACCGAGTGGCCGCCCAGCAGCTGCTCCAGGGTCCCGGTGGCGATCACCCGCCCCCGGTCGACCATCGCCACCCGATCGCAGACCATCTCCACCTCGGTCAGGAGGTGGGAGTTCAGGAACACGGCCGTGCCCCGCTCGTGCAGGTGGCGGATGACCTGGCGCACGTCGTGGCGGCCGACCGGGTCGAGGGCGCTGGTGGGTTCGTCCA
>JAJPKS010000064.1 GCA_021323605.1 Bacillota bacterium
GCCCGAGTGGCGGCGGCACGCCAGAACATCAGCCTCTCGCGCCTGGTCAGCCGGCTGCTCGAGGAGCAGATGCGCCTGGACGAGGAGTACGAGACCGCCAAGCACCGCTTCTTGAGCAGGTCGGCCCGTCTCAGCAAGGCTCCCGGCGATCGCTACCCCACCCGCGAGGAGATCTATGACGACGCCCTACTTCGTCGACACCAACGTCCTGATCTATTTCCGGGATGACAGCGAGCCCGAGAAGCAGCCACGTGCTCGGCGATGGCTGGAGCGGCTCTGGGACACCAGACAGGGCCGCACCAGCTTCCAGGTGCTCCAGGAGTACTACTGGACCGCGACTCGTAGGATCAGGACCCCGCTGAGCCCAGAGATGGCGCGGGCCGACGTTCGGGATCTCCTGCTCTGGAGGCCGCTGGCCATCGACGCCACGGTGCTGGAGCGTGCGTGGCAGATCGAGGAACGGTTCGGCTTTGGGCTCTGGGACGCGCTCATCCTGGCCGCGGCGCAGATGTCCGGCTGCGGGTATCTCCTCAGCGAGGACATGCAGCACGGCCAGGACGTGGATGGGCTCCAGGTCGTCAACCCCTTCCTCGTCGACCCCGAGACGGTGAGCTGGTCGGACCTGTGAGGGACCGTCGAGGTGGACGGCTCGCCCATGAGCGATGCCACATCGTGGCTGGGCGGGGCCTGGAGCCCACCGCACTCCGACGGCCATGATCGGGCGGGCTGTCCGCAGATTTCGGCCACGTCAGGTCGAATGGTGGACGGATGCAGACCGTGGTCGCCCTGGGTGACAGCAGGGGTCCTAGGACAGTGGCATCACCTCCCGGCACCCGGTTGGAGGCCGAGCAGCGCGTGCTCAGGACGATCTCATCGTCGTGCTCGATGCCCGAGCCGAGCTTGCAGCACTGCAGCCCGCCGACCTCGCAGTGGTGCTCGGCCAGGTCGTGCTCACCGGGGGAGGAGCGCCGGGAGACGGTCTGACCGACCGGTATCTCACGCGCTCGGGGCCGGCGGGTCGGTTCGGACGGGCACTCATCGACCGTTGCCCCCCGGCGGAGCCAGGATGCGTGCCGCCGGCAGGCTCGGGAGCCGTCGCGGCGGCGGCCGGTGAGGTGGAAAGGGCCGTTGCCGACCGGGCAGCGCCGCACCCCATCGTTACTGGCATCATCACGGATGGGGTTGGCGGCCCTGGAGACCGGTGTCACCGGGACTCCCTGACCAGGGCCAGAGGCGCCATCGCTGGCCCCGTCGGGAAGCCAGCGACTCCCGGCTCCGGGAGCGGCGGGCGACCCCCGCCCGTCGCCCTGCTCGGCCAGGACGGCGCCCGCCGGGCGCGAGAGGCCGCCCCGGTTGGGAAGCCGCCGACCACATCGGTGCGGCGGTGGATCTCCCGATTCAGGCGCCACTGGGGTGGGCTGGACCAGATCTGCGCCGGCCGCCCCCGGAGAACGTCGAGCACGCGACGATGTCCGGGGCCGCTTCGGCGAGCACCTGGGCGGCGGCCGCTGCACGCGGAGCTTGCATCTCGTCAGTCGGTGAACGGCTGCCACCCGGGTCACCCCCCCAAATGAGGGGCCTGCGGCGGCGAAGACCACTCACATGCGGGGTTGACCACGCTCACGGTGGAGCCGACCATCCGAGCAACGCCCGAAGCGCATAGGAGATGAGGAGGATGGCCGTTGAGCGGGCATAGACGAACGGACTGATCGAGCAGCGCCTCGCGGCGGAGAGCATCGGAGATAGGGCCGACTGCGTCGCCACGTGCATACGAGACCTCGAACACGACCTGGTCGGCGCCTCCCACGGCCCTCCGCACGGTCCCCGGGCCACGCGTTGCTTCTACGACTTCCCGACCGCGAACATCCGAACCGAAGAGCTGGTACCGACTTGCGCGTCCTGCGGTGACGACGTCCGCGTGATCGAGCACGACTGGACGAGGACGGTTCGCGACCAGTTCCTCGGTATCCCCGGGCACGGCCGGAGGATCAGCGTCCGGACGCTTCACGTCTGGGAGCTTCGGGAGGGACCGATCAGTCGGGAGAACGTCTGGCTCGATGGCCCGGCGATCATCGGGCCGCCTGCGGGCGACCGGCAGCCGGCGGGGGCGCGGCCATGATCGTCGAGCGACAGGATAGGACAGACTCGAATTCCAGGAGATCGCAGATGCGCAAGCTGATAGTCGGATTGCTGGCGGCGGTGTCGGCGGCGATGCTGCCAGCCTCCGCGCTGGCTGACTCGTGCTCCAACACCAGTCGAGAGCCGGCCAGTTGCGGTTGGAACTGTCCGTCGCCCGTCGTCGACGGCAACTGGGTATGGCTGCCGAGCATCGGAGTGCAGGAGTACGCCTGGGGCTTCGCCCCACCCGGTTCGACGGACTCGGTCGCCTTTGGCTTCCCCGGCGCCAACGGCAACTACACGGATGGTCAGACGAGCTCGCTGCTCGGCGTCAGCGCGCTCTGCGCCAATCCGCCGGCCACCGCCGGCCGTGGCCTTCGCTCGGGCTGCGTGTAGAGACGATCGACGAGATCCGGCGAGACGTTCGCCGGATCTCGTTTCGATTCGCGCGCTTCGTTGCATCACGCCCAGGGCGACGGCACCTGTGCCCGTTTCGATGGGAAGGCGCCGGAACGCAACCGCCGCTCGGCGACCGTCTCGAGCCAGGACTCGTAGCGCTCGGGCGACCATCCAAGCGGACGACCGATCCGCGGTACATTTCGACGCCGGCGGCGGCATGCAGGAGATCCGTTGCGTCGTCTTCCGTCATCGACGACCCCAACCCTCCATGCCCGACCAGCGATGCGACCAACCACCAGACATCACCACGATGGTGTCGCTGCCGCTCAGGTCACCCCTTGGCCGCCGTGACCATCCGCCATGGTGGTCACGGCACGGTTCTCACCCCCCTGGCGGGCGCGGAGCCTCACCAGTACGGCTGCCGAACGCCGCGGATCGGCCCGCACTGGGCACCCGCGTTCAGGAGCTTCAGCTGGGGCGGAACCCTGGCGCCCGGCCGGAGGCGGGCGGCCTCGGAGAGGCCATCCGCCCGTTGCCGGAAGGTCAGGTGATGTGCAGTCGGCGAAGCCGTAGGGGCCGAGATCCACGCCTTTCCGGTGCCGCCGGTGCGGCCGGTCTGATCACGCTCCGGATGTGATGGATCACGCGACCCCGGTCCGTTCGGCCTGCACCGTCGGACGCGGAGCCGCGGGCGCCGAGCGCTCCCGCGGCTCCCGCCTTGGTCTCGCCTCAACTCACGGGGCCGCAGGCGAGGGACGATTGGCCCGGCGGTACTGGCTGTAGTCGCCCGCTGTAGTCGCCTGCCGACCCTCTGCGGCGAGCTGGTCCCACGTCGGTGGGTTCGTACCCGAGAAACGCCCGGGGGCCCGGGATTCGAACCCTGGGCCTCGCGGTCCCGAACCGTGCGCGTTGCCGGGCTGCGCCAGCCCCCGTTCCAACCGAGAGCACCGTTGTATCGTGCCCGCAAGGCCCGACGCCGGCCGGCGTTCGAGGGCGGCGACCAGCGCGTCCTGGGCGAACTCCTCGGCCAGACCGACGTCGCCCACCGTCCGGGCCAGGGCGGCGATCAGCCGCCCCGACTCGATCCGCC
>JAJPKS010000111.1 GCA_021323605.1 Bacillota bacterium
GCCATGCGCTGGGCCCCGATCATGATCGGCAACAGGTAGTTGCCGAGCGGCCCCAGCACCATGGCCGAGGTCATCATCATCATCATCGTCCCGTGCAGGCCGACCAGGGTCAGATAGTGGTCCGGGTCCCAGAAATGCTCGGTCGGGAAGAGCAGCTCGGTGCGGATGAACATGGCGTTCAGGCCGCCGATGAAGAAGAAGAAGAGCACCCCGACCAGATACTGGATGCCGACCACCTTGTGGTCGGTGCACAGGCGGAAGTAGCGCCAGGCCCCGCCCGCCTCGTGCTCCTGGAGGCTGGGCCGTGCCCCCAACAGGCGGGCGACGGGATAGTTGAAGAAGCCGAGCCCGGCCAGGAAGCCGATCACCCCGACCAGATAGCCCAGGACGATGGCGATGTCGTTCTGGTCGCTGGCGCTCATGGCGTCGATGTTGGCGCCCACGGCCTGGCCGATGGCGTTGCCGACGAAGTAGCCGATCACCCCCAGGACGATGCCGGTGATGAAGTTGAAGCCGAACGCCTCTCGCCAGGCCGGCCGCGCCTTCAGCACGGTGGTGCTCATCCCTTCACTCCTCATCCATGGTGGACCTCGATCCAGACCGCCACGGCCTCACCCACCCCTGGTCAGCGGCGTGGGATAGTAGGAAGGCGCGTAGGGCGGCAACGAGCCCGACGCCGGGGCGAGCGTCCGCTTCTGTTGCCCGACCCAGCTCTGGAAATCGCTCTGAGTCACGACCCGGCCCTCGGTGAACATGTGTCCGTGCCAGATCCCGCACAGCTCGGCGCACCGGACCTGGAAGCTACCGACCCGGCCGGGCTGGGTGAAGGCAACGTTGTCGGAACCGGGCACGGCGTCGGCCTTGACCCCGAGCTGGATCGCCCAGAAGGAGTGGATCACGTCCAGGGAGGTGACGTGGAACTCGACCAGCTGTCCCTGGGGCAGCACCAGCTGGTCGGTCTCGAAGCCGTACTGCGGGTAGCGATAGGTCCACTGCCACTGCTGGCCGATGACCTGGACCTGGAGCGCCCCGGCGGCGTTGGCCGGGGTGGCGATCTGCAGGGGGTCCGGTCCCTGGCCGCCCCCGGCCCCGTGCTCGCCCGGGAACAGCTCCCAGCTCCCCCAGCCGGCCAGGAAGAGCACCAGGGCGCTGGTGCCGGCGATCCAGGCCACCATCACCCGTCCGTCGCCCTTGAGCGGCGGTCCGTCCTCGAAGGTCGTCCCCCGGTGACGGAAGCGGACCAGACAGTAGGGGAAGTAGATGGCGAGGAAAGCCGCCACCGGCACCACGCAGACCGCCAGCACGGTGTTGTCGAACTGCTGGTCGGCGGCCGAGTTCGACATCGTGCCCGGTGGCAGGTGAGGTCCGAGCAAGAACCAGACCGCGGGGATGCCGATCGCGCTCACCACCGCCCAGGCGACGAGGATCCTGAACAGCTCTCGAGGCATGCGCAGACCGAGGATGGAGACCACGGCTCACTGCACCTCCAGGAAGCCGTCCATGTAGCCCATGGTCTGCATGGGCCCGCCGTTGCCGAAGACGAAACCGGCTGCACAGGGCACGAAACACTGCCACCGGTAGCTGCCGGGAGCGCCGGTCCGGAAGGTGAACTCGATGGTGTTATGCGCCTGTGAGGTGGAGCAGGGAGCCGCCTCACACTGGTTCTTGGCGTCGTCCGGCACGCCCTGGAGCGGCACCGACAGGCCCAGATCGGGGATGGCGAAGGTGTGCCCGGGATCGTCGGGTTTGATCGCCCGGGTGGCCTTGCCGTTGAGGTACATGATGCCGCCCACCGTTCCTCGAACCTGGGAGTAGAAGGGGTTCCTCAGGCCGGAGGCGGTGTCGTACTGGTAGATGGTCACGTGCACCAGCGAGTGGGCGGGCACCCGAAGGATGGTGGAGTGAACCCAGCGTCCCTGAGGGTCCTGCACCAGGTACGAGACCCAGTCGGGGTGGGCACCGAACCCGATCGCCGCCACCGTCTGCAGGGTGATCCGGGCCTGGCCCGGGCTCGTCTGCGCGGAGTTGACGGTGGGCGGCGTGGCCATGAGAAAGGCGACGATGTAGAAACCCACGAGGACCCCGGCCGCCGCCGTCGCAACCGCGACCAGGGCGAGTCGCATGGCTCGGCTCATACCTCCCCTCTCGTCATCCGTGACTCAGCACGTGGGAGCGCGAGCAACACAGCACGCGTTCACAGCACCACCATAAGTGGCCGGCCGGAGCGGCGATATGAAAAGGTGTTCAGGCTGCGTGACAACGCTGTCATGCGGTGACCGCCCCGGCCGGACGGGGGCGGCCCGCCCGGGCCCGGGGGGCCGGGCCGGCGCCGGGCCGGCCCCGGGCGGGGCCGACACGCTAGATTGCAGGCGTGCTCAGGTCCGTCGGCACCCACGGTTGGTTCCGGATCGACGTCCGGCCCGGGGTCACGGCGTCCAGCCGGCGAACGGGGTCCCGGCCGGGCGCCGGCGCAGTCCGGCGGACGGTCGTGGGGTGGCCACGGCGACGGACGCCGGGCCGGGCCGCGGCCGGGACGGCGTCCTGAGCGCATCCCCACCGTGCGGGGAGTTGACGAGGGAGTCACGATCGTGTCTAGTGGGGTCCCGGACGTCAAGTGGGATCGGCATCCGTCGGTGACCGGCCCTCCGGGGGGGTCGGCGTGGAGGTGACCGTGGCCGAACTGGAGGAGGAGCGGCCGTTGCCCTCACCTCCCGACGGCGGCCCGATCCCGGTGGACCGACCGCCCGCAGGGAGTGGCGGTTCCGAGGGCAGGGAGGCGGCGGCGCCGGAGCCTGGCGACCTCGGACACCTCCTCAGCCGCCGCGCGGCCCGGCCGCGGAGCGGCTGGTGGGACCTGCTCGCCCGCGCTCGGGAGGGACTCGCCGATCCCGGGTTCAGTCGCTCCGGCGTGCGCCGCCGCCGCCGCCTGGCCATGGCCCGCACCCCGGTTCGAGGCGGGGCCGTGACCGTGGCCGTCGCCTCCGGCAAGGGCGGGGTGGGCAAGACCACGGTCGCCGCCGGGCTCGCCTCGCAGCTGGGGCTCCTGCGCGGCGACCGGGTGATCACGCTGGACGCCAACCCCGACTCCCCCACGCTCGGCCTCCGCGTGGGGGGCGCGAGCCGGCCCACCGTGGCCGACCTCTCGCGGGAGCTGGAGGCCGGCCGCGTGCAGCGGCAGGCGGACCTGCGCGCCTTCACCAGCCAGGCCCCGGAGAGCCGTCTCGAGGTGCTGGCCGGCCCCCTCGACCCCAAAACCACCGAGGCCCTGGGGGAGGCCGACTACGCCCGGGTCCTGGACGCGCTCCGGCGCTTCTACGACGTCGTCGTGGCCGATCTGGGCACCGGGCTCCTCGATCCGGCCAACAAGCTCCTGCTGCTACGGGCGTGCGATCAGGTGGTGGTGGTCACCCAGGCCAGCCTCGACGGGGCACGGATCGCGGACTTCACCTTGAGCTGGCTCGGTCGACAGCGAGGCCCGCGGTGGCTGAGGGAACGCTCGGTCCTGGTCGTCAACGCCGTGCGGCCCGGCGGTCCCGTCGACCTCGATCGGATGATCGCCCACTTCCGCCCCCGGGTGCGGGCGGTCTGCCGGGTGCGCTGGGACGCCCATCTGGCGGCGGGTGGGACCTTCGCCTGGCGGGAGCTGAGCCGGGCGACACGGGAAGATTACCTGGAGCTCGCCGCCATCGTGGCCGCGGGCTTCGCTCGAAGCTCGACCAGAGGTGTGGAGAGGTGATCAGGCTGATCTGCGTGGTGGGCTACAGCTTCGACGTCAACCAGGTTCCCGCCCACGGCGTGATCCAGAACCTGATCAACGGCGGCGCCGTGCTGGTGGGCATCGCCTGCCTGGCCGGATTGCTGATCAGCGTCGCCGCCTGGGCGATCGGTTCACGGGCGGGGAACCTGGGGGCGGCCGAGTTCGGCAGGTCGGGGGTGGTGGTGGCGCTGGGCGCCGGGCTCCTGCTCGGGCTCGCCCCCTACCTGGTCAACTGGGCCATCAGCACCGGGCAGGGGGTCGGCACGGGGTGCTGAGGTCGCGCCCGGGAGCCCCGGGCGGATGCTGGCGGCGATCGCTGCTGGCCGCGGCCGGCGCGATCGTCCTGGCCCTGGCCACGGAGCACACCTCCGCCCGGGCGGGGTCGGTCGCCGTCTCGGTCCCGTGCCTGCCCGGGGTCGACTGCCCCGCGGCCCCGCTGCCCTCCTCCAGCGGTCAGCAGGGACCCCGCCCCGCTCCGCAGCCGAGCGCGTCGCCCGGCCTGCAGGCCCCGGCCGCGGCCTCCGGGAGCCGGGACCAGGGCATCGGGGCGCTGATCAGCTGGGTGGCCGGCGGGGCCGAGTGGACGAGCCAGCACCTGCCCGAGTGGTTGAGCCAGCCGGCCGGAACCGGCGACTGGTTCATCCCCGTGTACCAGCGCATGATGTCCATCGGCGCCCTGCTCCTCCTGCCCTTCCTCTTGCTCGCCATCTTCGACGCCATCCGGTGGGGAGATCCGGGGGTGCTGGTCCGATCGGCCCTGATCTGGCTGCCCCTGGCCGTCCTGCTCACCATCTCGGCGGTGGGGATCGTCCAGGCCGGGATGGCGGCCACCGACCAGCTGACCAACTACGTGCTCTCCACGCCCGGCATCGACGTGACCCACTTCTTCACCTGGCTGGGCGAACTCTTCGGAGCCCTGGTGGCGGCCGGCACGGCCATGGCTCTGACCGGCTTCGCGCCCGGCGCGGCCCCCGCCTTCGCCGCGGCGCTGGCCGTGCTCGCCGCCGGCGTCGGGATCTTCCTCGAGCTCATCTTCCGGCAGGCCGCGATCTATGCCTGCACCCTGTTCCTGCCCCTGGCCTTCGCCAGCACGATCTGGCCCAGCGCCCGCAGCTGGGCCAAACGCCTGGCCAGGCTGCTCTTCGTGGCCATCGCCTCCAAGTTCGTGGTGGCCAGCGTGCTGGTGCTGGGCGTGGCCGCCCTCGGCCCCTGGGTCCAGCAGACCGATCCCTCGCGGTGGAGCGCCAGTATCTCGGCCGCGCTCAGCTCGCGCAACGGTCCCCTCGGCGACACGGGCGTGGAGAGCATGCTGGTGGGCGCCGCGCTGGTGGTGATGGCCTTCCTGGGCCCCATCGGCCTGCTCAACCTCCTGCCCACGCTGGAGGGGGCGCTGGGTCAGTGGCAGCTGCACGCCCGGAGCGCGACCGCGACCCTCCCCCGGGCACGTCCCCGCACGGTGGGGAGCGCGCTGGGCCGCGCGGCCCTGCCCACCTCGGCCCCGGTCGAGGTGCCGGCCCGCGTGGCCGCCGCCCGGGCCGGCCGCGCCCGCCCGGGGGCCGGAGGCGGCCCGGCTCCCGTTCCCCGGCCACCGCGACCGCGGCCGCCGGACGGCCCGCCGCGACCCGGCGATGGCACTCGCCATCCCGGCGCCGCCGGGGCCGCGAGGCAGACGGCGGAGGCGGTCCGGGCGGTGGCGAGGTGGCCTGACGAGCCCGGCCGCGCCCACCTCACCGAACCTCCCCCGACGCCGCGGGCGGCGTCGGAGGAGACGGCACGGTGACCGAAGAGCCCGAGGGCCCCCTCTACTCCTTCGGTCCGCGGGAGACGCGCGGCATCCTGCTGGGCCTTCGAGGGGGTCAGCTGGCGCTGCTGGGCGGGGCCGGGGTCGGGGCGCTGGTGGCGCTGCGGGTCCTGCCGGGCTCCCGCGGGCTGCTGGCCGCGCTGGGGATGGCGGCCCTGGCCGCGGTCGCCTCCTGGGTGCCCCTGGGACGCTTCACGGCCGAGCAGTGGGCGCCGGCCATCTTCGGCTACCTGGGGCGGGGCCTGCTGGGCCGGCGACGATTCCACTCGCGCGCCTACCGGGAGGGCCATCGCCCGGGTCGGCCGCCGGTGGGCGAGCGCCCCCAGAGCCTACGCGGGCTGCGGGTCATGGCCTTCGGCCCGGAGGTGACGGGAGGGGGCGAGCTGGGCGTGATCGAGGATCGGGCGGCGCGGACGTACGTCGGGGTGCTCGGCGTGCGCGGGCGCTCGTTCTCGCTGGTCGACCGGGCCGAACAGGATCGCCAGGTGGCGGCCTGGTCGGCGATCGTGGCCGGGCTCGGCCGCCATGGATCGCCGATCCGCCGGCTGCAGTGGGTGGAGCGGACCATCCCCGAGGATCGGGAGGCCCTGGCCCGGTATCTGGAGGAGCACCGCGCGCCCGATGCCGACGAGGAGGCGGTGCGCTCCTATCGAACGCTCATCGAGCAGGCGACCTCGACCGTCCAGCGCCACGAGAGCTACCTCGCGGTCCAGCTCGACCTCCGGCGGGCCTGGCGCCAGGCCAGGCTGGCCGGGAACCGGAACCTCGAGCTGGGGGCCGCGATCGTACTCCTCCAGCAACTCCGGGACCTGGAGGAATGGCTGCGGGCGGCCGACCTGGCGGTGAGCGGGCCGCTCACCGCGCGCCAGCTCGCCGGGGCCATCCGGTACGCATACGACCCCGGACGCCGCCTGATCGACGCCATTCGCGAACGCCAGGGTGGCCCCGAGGGCCCTCATCCGGAGCTGATGCATCCGACCTGGACCGCCGAGGGCTGGGCCTCCTATCGCTCCGGCCCCTGGTGGCACACCACCTATTACGTCGAGGAGTGGCCCCGGGTGGAGGTCGGTCCCGACTTCCTGCGTCCCTTGATCCTCAGCCAGAGCCGGTACTTGCGCTCGGTGGCGATGACGCTCGAGCCGGTGCCGCCCCTGGAGGCCGACCGGGAGATCCGGCGGGCGCGGGTGGCGGACGAGACCGAAGAGCAGCTGCGGGCCCGGGCCAGACAGCTGACCAGCGCCCGCCGGCGGCGCGAGCAGGAGCACCTCCTGCGCACGGAGCGGGAGCTGGCCGACGGCCACATCTCGGTGCGCTTCGCCGGCTACGTCACCGTGACCGCGCCCTCGCCCGAGGAGCTGGACCGGGCCGCGGCCGAGGTCGAGCAGCAGGCCGCCCAGGCCCGCCTGGTGCTCGGCCGGGTGTACGGTGACCAGGAACTCGCCTTCACCTACACGCTGCCCATCTGCCGGGGTCTGCCGTGAGGTTGCTGGGCGCGCCCCTCCTGACCCATCGGGCCACCACCGCTCACGTGGGCGCCGCCTATCCCTGGATGGCGGAGGCCGGCCTCGGCAGTCGGGGGGTGTACGTGGGACGGGATCTCTACGGCGGAGCGTTCTGCTACGACCCCTGGGAGCTCTACCCGCGGGTGTTGACCGGCCCCAACCTGATCGTGATCGGGGAGCTGGGTCGGGGCAAGTCGGCACTGATCAAGTCCTACGTCTTCCGCGAGATCGTGTTCGGCCGCCGGGCCCTGATGCTGGACCCGAAAGGGGAGAACCGTCGCCTGTGCGAGGCGCTGGGCGTGCAGCCGGTGCGCCTGCAGCCCGGCGGTTCGATTCGCCTCAACCCCCTCGACCCGCGCATCGCCGGTTCAGGGGCCGACCCCGACCTCCTGCGCCAGGAGCAACTGGCCGCGCTGGTGGCCATCGTGGGCGCCTCCCTGGGCCGGCGCCTGCTGCCCCAGGAGGAGACGGCGCTGGAGCTGGCCCTCCGGCAGGCCTCCCGGGGGCGGGAGGAGCCGACCCTGCGGGAGGTGGTGGAGGCCCTGCTCCGCCCGGCCGCCGGCGACGCCGGCGAGGTGGCGACCTCCGCCGGCCAGCTCGCCGAGGACGGCCGCCAGGTGGCCCTGGCCCTCCGCCGTCTCTGCGACGGCCAGCTCCGGGGCATGTTCGACGGACCGACTTCGGCGGGGATCGACCTCGACGCCCCCCTGGTCTCGCTCGACCTGTCCGCCGTCTACCATTCGGAGGCGCTGGGCATCCTCATGATCTGTGCGGCGGCCTGGCTGCAGCGCACGCTGGCCCGCGACGACCATCACCGCCGCATCGTGGTCATCGACGAGGCCTGGGTGGTGCTGAAGGATCTCCAGATCGCCCGGTGGCTGCAGTCGAGCTTCAAGCTGAGCCGGGCCCTGGGGGTCCAGAACATCGCCGTCGTGCACCGCGTCAGCGACCTGCTGGCGGCGGGGACCGCCGGGTCGGAGCAGGTGGAGCTCGCCCGGGGACTGCTCCGCGACGCCGCCACCCAGGTGATCTATCAGCAGCCGGCGGCGGAGCTGGACCAGCTCCGGCAGGTGCTGCACCTCTCCGAGGCCGAGGCCCGCGAGGTCCTCTCCCTTCCCCGAGGGGTCGCCCTCTGGCGGGTCGGCGACCGCCGCTTCTTGGTCATGCACCTGCTCTCCCCGGTCGAGCGCTGGATCGTCGACACCGACCAGCGGATGGCCTCCTGAACCGAGCCGGATGCGCAGGTCGACGTTCTCGGGGTTCACGCTCACCCTGTTCCTGGTCGTGGTGGTGGCCGCCGTCCTGGGCCCGCACCTGCCCGGCCTCCCCTTCGCCCCCAGCGCCCGGCTGAGCGACGCGCCCGGCGCCCTGCTCACGATCGCAGCCCAGGCCGGCGACGCCACCGACATCGACCCCAACGTGTTGCTGGCCATCGCCAAGGTGGAGTGCAGCTTCGGCCAGTGCCGCACCGGCCAGCCCGACGCCCTGGTGCCGGCCGACATCCGCGCCCACATCGACGCCGCCGCGCTCCAGCCCGGCGGTCGGACGGCCGCCCTGCTCGGCCTGGCCGGGGGCCGGCACATCGGCGATTGGGTGAACCCCGAGCCGGTGGCGGGCGGCCAGCACGCGATGGGCTTCATGCAGTTCCTGCCCAGTACCTGGCGCCTCGAGGCGCCGCTGGCTCCGGGCAACCCGCGTGATCCCTACGACCCCTTCCAGGCCATGGTCGTGGCCGGCTCCTACCTGCACCGGCTCGAGAGCGGGGCGGAGACGGGACGTCCGGAGAGCCTGAGTGACGCCATCGCCACCTACGGGGGCAGCCAGGCCTACGCCGCCCAGGTGCTCGCCCTGGCCCAGGCGCCGGCCGCCGATCTCGGCGCCCAGGCCGCTTCCCTGGGCTACGGCCGGGTCCTCGAGGTCACCGGCCAGGCACCGGTCATGAACGGTGTGCCCCCGGGTGGCTGGCCGCACGCGACCTATCCCTACGGCCAGTGCACGTGGTGGGTGGCCTACAACCGCCCGGTGCCTCCCTACCTGGGCGACGCCTGGCAGTGGCTGGGCAACGCCGCCCGCTCCGGGTATCAGATCTCGGGCGAACCGACGGTCGGCTCGATCGTCGTCTACGCGCGCAACCACGGGTACTCGACCTTCGGGCACGTGGGGATCGTGCTCGAGGTTCGGCCCGACGGCTTCGTAGTCTCGGAGATGAACTACGTGGGCTGGGCCATCGTCGACCAGCGGCTCTCGCCGTGGCCGGACCCGCAGCACGTGGAGGGCTTCATCCTCTAGCCCAGGCCCGGCCGGCGGTCGGCGGCCATCCCGGCACAGGGCCGTCAGGGGCCGGCTCAGCCGTCGGAGGTGGGCAGCGGGCGCCACGGGCCTCGGGCGGCACGCGCGCGGACGCGGTCCACCAGCTCAGCCAGGGCCTCGATTTCGCGTGCCAGCGCGCTTCGACCCTCGGGGGTGATCCGGACCAGCGTCCGCGGTCGGCGGCCGGCGAACTCCTTCTCGATCTCCAGGAACCCCGCTGACCCCAGCGCCGCCAGGTGTCGGGACAGGTTCCCGGCGGTCAGGCCCAGCTCGCGCCGGAGGTAGGTGAACTCGACCGCGGCGGCGCCGTCGAGGATGACCAGGATCCCCAAGCGGACGCGCCGGTGGGTCAGGTCGTCCAGCCGCCGGATCGGGTCGCCCGTCAGGCCCGCGCCCACCGCACGGCCTCGTATCCGAGCAGGGCGACCCCGTAGGCGGCCACCAGCGCCCATTCGACCGGTGGTGCCGGGTCGCTCGCGACCAGCAGGGTGGCCACGAGCAGCCCGCTCGTCAACACCGCCATGGGCCGGCTCCGCCGGCAGACCGGTGCCAGCACCACGTACCCCAGCGCGGCGCCGGTGAGGGGGAGCAGCCCCAGCCTCATCGAGAGCCAGCTGAGCAGGCCGATCCCCAGCACCGTCGCGACGCCGAGCGCGGCGAAGCGTAGCAGGGCGACCCGGGCACCCAGGGCGCGACGGGCGCGCCACAGGTACCACCCGGTGATGAGGTACGCGAGCAGGGAGCCGGCGAGCCAGTAGATCGTGGGGGAGCCGCCCTTGCCGGCTCGGGCGAACACCAGGCTGGCGAGCCAGAGGGCGCCGAAGACCAGCACCAGAACCCAGCGCGGGCGGTGACGGCGGCGGGTGCGACGGGCGCGCGAGGACGCGAGGGCTGGTCCGGCGGGCGCGGTTCACCAGCATCGGCGCCGGCATCCTGGCCGTGCTGGGGACCTTCGGGCTGCTCAAGGCGACCGGGGACTGGCCGCTGCTCACGGTGGCCTTCTCCGTCGCCTTGCTCGTCGCGGCGCGGCGAGCCGAGAGAGGACCCTCCCCTCGGACCTCTTCCCCTCTGGCCCACCCTCGTGCCTACCTCGCGATCCAGGCCCTGGAGTACGCCGGTTTCGCCATCAGCGTCATCGTCAGCCTCCTCGTCGGACGGCCGGACCTGGTCGGCACCCTCACCGTCGCCATCTCCGGGGTGCACTTCTTCGCCCTCGCGGTCGTGATCGGAGCGAGGGCCTCCTACGTGAAGGGGGCCTTGCTCTGTGCGATCGTGGTCGCCACCCCCCTGCTGGTGCCCCCGGAGGTGCGGCTGCAGGGCCGGCCGGTCGTGGCCTGGCTGGCCTTCCCCTGCTTCGCCGCCGCAATCGTGCTCTGGGTCGATGCCGGCATCGCCCTCGGCAGCGCCCACCGAACCGAGCGACGCCCGAGGGTGGCCGCCGCCGGTCGGTGAGCGGGCCGCTGTTTCCGTGGAACCGTCTCGCTCGCCCCCTGCTCGCCGTCGTGCCCGCGACCACGGTCTGTGAGCCCGCAGGCGCAGGGGATGACAACGTCGGATCGGGCCGGCGTGGCGGCCCCCCGGCCCACCTCGAGCGCGCCGGCCCCGCCTCTCAGGCCGGCTCCACCTCCACCCGGGTGCCGAAGAGATCGCCTCCCCCTCCCCGGTCGGCCAGCCCGTCCGAGGTGAGGTCGTTGGCCGTCCCTCCCTCCAGCGACCGCCAGCGGCCGTGGGCGATGGCCACCACCCCGGGCCGCACCGTGTCGTCCACCCGCGCCCGCGCCGTCAGCCGGCCGCGATGGTTGCGGAGCCGGACGCGGTCTCCGTCGGCGATCCCGCGAGGGGCGGCGTCCTCGGGATGGATGGAGACCACCGTCTCGCCCTCGGCGCGCCGATGCCAGGGCAGGTGCGCGTAGCTGGAGTTGAGGAAGTGGACGGCGTGCTTGGCGCTGATCAGGACCAGGGGGTGACGCGGGTCCGCGGGCTGCGGCGCGAAGCCGGGCTCGGGGTCGGCCATGAGCTCGCAGCGTCCCGAGGCGGTGGGGAAGCCACCCTGCGCGAAGGGCACCCGGCGTGAGGCAGGCAGGTGGAGCGGCGCCCATCCCTGCCGCCGCAGCGACTCCAGGTCGATGCCCTCCAGGTAGGGGTGCCCGCCGCTCAGGGCCCGGCGGATCAGGTCCTCGTCCGTCTCCCGGAACCCGGGCTCCTCTCCCCAGCCCATGGCCGCCGCCAGGCGCCGGAACAGCTCCGTGTTGCAGACCGACTCGCCGCGCGGCGGCAGGGCCGGCTGGTTGAGCGTCAGGTAGGTGTGGCCCCAGGAGACGAGCAGGTCCAGGTGCTCCAGGAAGCTGGTGGCCGGCAGCAGGTAGTCGGCGTAGCGCGCGGTGTCGGTGATGAAGAGGTCGTGCACCACCGTGAAGAGGTCCTCGCGGGCCAGCCCGCGGCAGACCAGGCCTGCGTTCGGAGCCGTGGTGGCGGGGTTGCTGTTGTAGACGAAGAGCGCCTTCACCGGAGGGCTCAGCCCGGGATCGGTCAAGACGTGGCCCAGCTGCACCATGTTGACGACCCGGGTCCGGGGATGCGGTCCGGTCAGGGCACCGGACGCCACCGCCTCCGCGAAGAGGCTCCGGGTCCAGTGGGCCAGGCCGCCGCCCAGCTCCCGCCAGGCCCCGACCACGGCCGGCAGGCAGGCGATGGTGCGGAAGCTCGTCGCCCCCAGAGGCTGCTTCTCCGCCCCGACCAGGGTCCGGATCAGGGCCGGACGGGTGGTGGCGTAGGCCCGGGCCAGACGCACGATCTCCTCCCGCTCGACCCCGGCCAGGCCCGCGGCCCGCTCGGGCGGGTATTCGGCCAGTCGTGCCCGCAGCTCGGGCCAGCCGTTGCAGTGGTCGCGCAGGTAGGCCTCGTCGTGCAGGCCCTCGGCGACGATGACGTGCATCATGCCCAGGGCCAGGGCGGCGTCGGTGCCCGGCAGCGGGCGCACGTGCCAGTCGGCCTCGCGCGCGGTCCGGGTCCGGAC
>JAJPKS010000276.1 GCA_021323605.1 Bacillota bacterium
CCGGCCTGCCGAGGGCGGAGGCCGGGGAGGTGACGACCATGATGCTGACCTACGTGCTGGTGGGCGCGGGCCGGGCCACCGGGCCGCCGGCGGTGGAGAGGGGCCGGGCGGTTCTGCTCGCGATCGACACCGGCTCCCGGGGCGTGAACCTGCGGGCCGGCTCGGGCGTGATCGGCCTGGTCCGCAACGCCCACGGTCCCGCCTCCGCCGTACCGGCCCTGGTCCAGGGCGACCGGGTGGTGGTGCGGCGCCCGCGCGGCGTCCGGCCGGGGGAGCTGGAGCTGAACCCGGCCTACCCCTGGCGGGTGCGGGTCCAGGCTCCCACCTGGGGCACCTTCCTCGACCTCTCCGGCCTCGACGTGCGCGAGATCCACCTCGACAGCGGGGCGGCCCGGGTGGAGTGCGTCCTACCCCCGCCGCGCGGGGTGGTGCCCATCCACGTCTCCAGTGGCGTGGTCGGTGTCCGCCTGCGGCGCCCGCCGGGCGTGCCGGTGGTGGCCGACATCAGCACCGGGGCGCTCCACCTCAAGCTCGACGCCTTCAGCGTCCGGGCAACCACCGGTGACGCGCGCTGGGAGAGCGCCCCGGACGCCGCCGGCGGGGACCACTACCGGCTCCGGATCAACAGCGGTGCGGTGCGGGTGACGCTGGAGGAGGACCCCTCCATCACCGCCGGGCCGGTGGGGGCCGAGGTCACGGCCCCCCCGGCCGGCCTTGCCGCCGCCCTGAACGTGGTGCTCGACGGCGTGGCCGGCCGCCTCCCGGCAGCGACCTGAGCCCCATGGCCCGCGCGCCGGGAGGCTGGCAACGGTTCAGATGACGGCCCGCTCCGTGTAGCGGCCGAACACCTCCTCCATGGCGCCCATGATCTCGCCCTCGGTGCAGTACGCCCGCACCGCCTCCAGGATGTGGGGCATGAGGTTCTCTTTGGGGTCGGTCGCGGCCTTGCGCACCTGATCCAGCGCCCGGCTGGCCCGAGCCGCGTCCCGGCGGCGGCGCACCTCGCGCACCCGCTCCACCTGCTCCTGCTCCAGCTCCAGCGGGATGCGGAGGATCTCGATCTCCTCCTCGTTGCCCTGGGTGAACTCGTTCACCCCCACCATGATCCGGCGGCCCTGCTCCAGCTCCTGCTGGTGCCGGAAGGCGGCGTCGGCGATCTCCTTCTGGAAGAAGCCGGCCTCGATGGCCGGGATCACTCCCCCGTAGGCCTCGATGCGCTCGAAGTACGCTTCGGCCTCCTCCTCCAGCCGGTCGGTCAGGCTCTCGACGAAGTAGGAGCCGCCCAGGGGATCGACGGTGTTGACCACCCCCGTCTCGTAGGCGATCACCTGCTGGGTGCGGAGCGCGATCCGGGCCGCCCGGTCGGTGGGCAGGGCCAGGGCCTCGTCCATGGCGTTGGTGTGCAGGGACTGGGTCCCCCCCAGCACCGCCGCCAGCGCCTCGATGGCGGTGCGGGCCACGTTCACCTCGGGCTGCTGGGCGGTGAGCGACACGCCCGCGGTCTGGGTGTGGAAGCGCAGCTTCCAGGAGCGCTCGTCGCGGGCCCCGTACCGCTCCCGCAGGTGCCGGGCCCAGATCCGCCGGGCGGCGCGGAACTTGGCGATCTCCTCGAAGAAGTCGATGTGGGCGTCGAAGAAGAACGAGAAGCGGGGGGCGAACTCGTCCACCTTCAGGCCCCGCTCGATGCAGGCGTCGACATAGGCGAACCCGTCGGCGAGCGTGAAGGCCAGCTCCTGGGCGGCCGTGGCGCCCGCCTCGCGGATGTGGTAGCCGGAGATCGAGATCGTGTTCCAGCGCGGCACCTCGCGGGTGCAGAACTCCACCGAGTCCACCACCAGGCGCATCGAGGGGCCGGGGGGGAAGATGTACTCCTTCTGGGCGATGAACTCCTTCAGGATGTCGTTCTGCAGGGTGCCGTTGAGCCTGGAGAAGGGGACCCCCTGCTTCTCGGCCACGCCCAGGTACATGCAGAGCAGGATGGCGGCGGGCGAGTTGATGGTCATGGAGGTGGAGACCCGGTCGAGCGGGATGCCCTCGAACAGGCGCTCCATGTCGGCCAGGGAGTCGACCGCCACCCCGCAGTGGCCGATCTCGCCCCGGCTGGTGGGGGCGTCGGAGTCCTGGCCCATCAGGGTGGGCATGTCGAAGGCGACCGAGAGGCCGGTCTGGCCGTTGGCGAGCAGGTACTTGTAGCGCTGGTTGGTCTGTTCGGCGGTGGCGAAGCCGGAGAACTGGCGCATGGTCCAGAGCCGGCCCCGATAGCCGCTGGCGTGGATGCCCCGCGTGTACGGGTACTCGCCGGGAAGCTCGCGCCGACCGTCGACGTCGTCGGCCGTGTAGACGGGCTTCACCGGCAGCCCGGAGATGGTCCTCCCGAATTCCACCGAGGCCATGGTCCCATTCTGCGGCCCCGGCGCCCGGCGGACAATGTGACGTCGACCAAAAGGGGGCCGACGAGGATTGGTGCTCTCTGTGGCCGAGCACGATCCGGGCGGTGCGCTTTTGTCGTCCGGTCGGATTGTCTCTCCCGTCCCGCTGTCCTACGTTCCGGCCATGAGGGTGGTCCGTTCCCGGGGGAGGTCGAAGCCATGAGCGCGTCCACGGACCTGGAGCTCGAGGCCCGCCAGCTGGCCAGGCTGGCCCGGCAGCTGGAGGGGCTGGAGCACCGCTCCGGCTTCTACCGGCGCAAGCTGGCCGAGGCCGGGGTCATGGGGCTGCGGCCGCGCACGATCGCGGACCTGAGCCGGTTCCCCTTCACCACCAAGGAGGAGCTGCGCCAGAGCCAGCTCGAGGCCCCGCCGCTGGGCGCCCACGCGGCGGTCGACCTGCGCTCGGTGGTCCGGGTCCACTCCTCGACCGGGACCACCGGCCGGCCCAGCTGGGTGGGCCTCACCCGGCACGACGTCGCCGTATGGACCGAGGTGACCGCCAGTGCCCTGGCCACCGAGGGCCTGACTCCGGACGATGTGCTCGTGCACGGGGCCAGCCTGACCCTGTTCGTGGGCGGCCTGCCCTTCAAGGACGCCGCCGAGCAGATCGGCGCCACCTTCGTGCCCATCGGCACCGGCGCCTC
>JAJPKS010000034.1 GCA_021323605.1 Bacillota bacterium
CTGGTCAAGCTGAAGCGGCTCGTCGACCAGGGCTTCTTCGGCCGCCTCCTCTCGGCCCGGATCGACTTCGGGTACTGGGTCTTCCCCGGCGACGACGTGCCCGCCCAGCGGCCGTCGTGGAACTACCGCCGGGCGGACGGCGGCGGCATCATCCTGGACATGTTCTGCCACTGGCGCTACGTCGTCGATCGCATCCTGGGCCCGGTGCGCTCCGTGGTCGCCCTGGGCGCCACCCACCTCCCCGAGCGGGTCGACGAGACCGGCGCCCGCTACCGGGCCGACGCCGACGACGCCGCCTACGCCATCCTCACCCTGGAGGGGGGCGTGGTGGTCCAGGTCGGCGCCTCCTGGTGCACCCGGGTCCGGCGCGACGACCTGCTCACCGTCCAGGTGGACGGGACCGAGGGCAGCGCCGTGGCCGGCCTCCACGACTGCTGGGTACAGCCGGGGAGCGCCACGCCCCGTGCGGTCTGGAATCCGGACCTGCCTCAGGAGCACGATTACCGCCAGGACTGGGAGCGGGTCGACGCCGACACCGCCTTCGACAACGCCTTCAAGGCCCAGTGGAGCCTCTTCCTGCGTCACGTGGTGGCCGGCGAGCCCTTCCCCTGGGACTTCCTGGAGGGGGCGAAGGGGGTGCAGCTGGCGGAGGCGGCGGAGCGCTCCTGGCGGGAGCGCCGCTGGGTCGACCTCCCGGAGTTGAGCCGGTGAGCCGGGTCACCACCGAGCTCCGGCTCCCGCAGCCGGACGGGACGCTCACGACCTACCGGGTCGGGCCCGCCCGGCCCTTCCCGCGGCCGCAGGGGCCGATCCGGTGCCGGATCGCGCTCGCCGCCGCGCACGTCGTCGCCGACCCCCTGGCGGAGCACGTCCCCGGCGGACCCGCCCACCTGGACTGGGAGGCCACGCTCGCCTACCGCCGGCACCTGTGGTCCTGGGGGCTGGGCGTGGCCGAGGCCATGGACACCGCCCAGCGCGGCATGGGGCTGGACTGGCCGGCGGCGGCCGAGCTGATCCGGCGGACCATCCGGGAGGCGCGCGCCGCCGGCGGTGTCGCCGTCTGCGGGGTGGGGACCGACCACCTGGCCCCGGGCTCGGCCCGCTCGCTCGAGGACGTCGAGCGCGCCTACCTGGAGCAGTGCGAGGTGGTCGAGGCCGAGGGCGGCCGGGCGGTGCTCATGGCCAGCCGGGAGCTGGCCCGCATCGCCACCGGCCCCGACGACTACCTGCAGGTGTACCGGCGGGTGCTGTCGCAGCTGAGCCGACCTGCGATCGTGCACTGGCTGGGGGCCATGTTCGACCCGGCCCTGGAAGGGTACTGGGGCGCTTCGGACCTGGACGCCGCCACCGAGACCTGTCTTGGGGTCCTGGCCGAGAGCCGGGTACACGTCGACGGCGTCAAGGTGTCGCTCCTCGACGCCGGGCGCGAGGTCTCGATGCGGCGGCGGCTGCCGCCGGGGGTCCGCATGTACACCGGGGACGACTTCAACTTCCCGGAGCTGATCGAGGGCGACGGTGAGCGGCACAGCGACGCCCTGCTCGGGGTCTTCGACGCCATTGCGCCCGCGGCCTCGGCCGCCCTTCAGGCCCTGGACGCGGGCGACACCGCCCGCTACCGGGAGATCCTGGAACCCACCGTCGCCTTCGGGCGCCACGTCTTCCAGGTTCCCACCTACTACTACAAGACCGGGCTCGTCTTCCTCGCCTACCTCAACGGCCACCAGTCACACTTCCGGATGGTCGGCGCCCAGGAGAGCATGCGCTCCGTCCCCCACCTGGCCCGGCTCTTCGTCCTCGCCGACCGGGCCCAGCTCCTGGAGGACCCGGAGCTGGCCTGCCACCGGATGCGGCGGCTGCTGGCCCTGGCCGGGGTGGAGTGAGGTGGGCGCGGTATCGGGGCCGCCCGCGGCTCCGCTCTCCGACCTCTCGACCCTGAGCCTGAACCAGATCACGATCAACCGCTGGAGCCTGCCCGAGGCGCTGGCGGGCTGTCGCCGCCACGGAGTTGGATGGATCGGGCTCTGGCGGGAGAAGGTGGCCGAGTGCGGGCTGGAGCGGGCGGCGGCGCTGGTCCGCGAGTCCGGCCTTCGCGTCTCCAGCCTCTGCCGGGGCGGTTTCTTCCCGGCCGCGACCGCGGCGGAGCGGCGGGCGCGGCGGGACGACAACCGCCGGGCGGTGGACGAGGCGGTGGCCCTGGGCACCGACCTCCTGGTGCTGGTCTGCGGGCCGCCGGCGGGGACGGACTTGGAGACGGCGCGTCGACAGGTGGTCGAGGGGATCGAGGAACTGGCCCCCTACGCGGCGGCGGCCGGCGTTCGCCTCGGTATCGAGCCCCTGCACCCCATGTTCGCCGCCGACCGCTCGGTGATCGTGACCCTGGCCCAGGCCAACGACATCGCGCTCCGTTTCCCGGCCGAGCGGGTGGGGGTGGTGATCGACGCCTACCACGTCTGGTGGGACCCCGAGGTCTACGCCCAGATCCGGCGCGCGGCCGGGCGCATCCTCGGCTTCCA
>JAJPKS010000312.1 GCA_021323605.1 Bacillota bacterium
GGCGAACGAGCACATCGGTCCTGCCGCGGCCGGGATCCGCGACCCGTCCGAGGCGGAACGACCCGCCGCGTCCACGGGAGCATCCGCGATGGAGGCGCGCCTCTCGCACGGCCAGCGGATGCTCTGGTACGCCCACCAGTTCACCCCGTCCGGGGCCGCTTATCACATCGCCGGCGCCGGCATGATCCGGGCCGAGTTCGACCTTGAGGCGTCCCGGCGGGCGCTCCGCCGTGTCATCGCCCGACACGAGACGATCCGGAGTACGTTCCCGGCCGTCGACGGGTCGCCGACGCTTCGCGTGATCGACGCCGGGGAACTCGGGGCCAGGGAGGAGGAGTGGTTCTTCATCGAAGACGCGGCGGCCCGCGATGCCGAGACTATCTCGACCCGGTTGACCGAGTTGGCCCGCCGGCCCTTCGACCTGGAGAAAGGCCCTCTCTTCCGCATCCACCTTTTGAACCGATCGGCGACCGAGCACGTAGTCCTACTGGTCTTCCATCACATCATCAGCGACTTCCTATCCGCGGCCGTGTTCCTCGACGACCTGGCCCGGGCCTACGCCGAGGAGCGTGCGGGACGTCCCGAGGACTGGCCGCCGCCCGCGTCGAGCTTCGGAGCATTCGTCCGCTGGCAGGACCAGATGCTCGCGGGCGAATACGGAGAGCGGTTGTGGTCCTACTGGCGACGCCAGCTCGAGGGGCCGCTGCCGATCCTCGACCTCCCCACCGATCGCCCTCGGACGGCCTTCCGTAGCGACCGGGGCCGGACCCATCAGGACGCCCTGGAGCCGGGTCTGACCGCGGCGTTGCTGGCGATGGGCGAGGCGCACGGCACCAGCCCCTATGCCACCCTGCTGGCCGCCCTCCCGGTCTTCCTGGCCCGGTACGCCGGCCAGGATGAGGTCATCCTCGGCTCACCGGTCGCGGGCCGGACGCGGCCGGGCCTCGACGGGACCTTCGGCTATTTCGTCAACATGCTGCCCATGCGGGCCGGCATCGCGGACGACCCTCCTTTCAGCGACTTCCTGGCCCGAGTGCGCCGGTCGGTCACCGAGGCGCTGGAGCATCAGGACTTTCCATTCAGCCTGATGGTCGACCGGACCGAGGCCAGCCCCGATCCCAGCCGGTCCCCGATCTTCCAGGTGATGTTCGCCTATCAGCGGTCGCAGCGGCTTGATGAGGAGGGACTGGCACCATTCGCGCTGGGCGTCCCCGGCGCCAGGCTGACTCTGCATGGGCTCGCCCTCGAGTCGGTCGCGCTCGATCGCCAGGCGGCCCCGTTCGAGCTCACGTTGATGGCCGCGCGGGACGGTGATCGACTGCGCCTCGCGTGGGAGTACAGCACGGATCTGTTCGCGGACGAGACCGTCGACCACATGGCCTCGGGATTCCGCAGCCTTCTGGAGGCGATCGCCGCCGACCCCGGACGGAGGCTGTCACAACTGCCGTTGCTGTCGGCGGAGGATCGGCACCGGGTCCTCGAGTGGTGGTCCGTCGGCCCGGAGTTGTCGCAACACGACGACGGGATCCACCACCGATTCGAGCGCGAGGCCGCGGCCACGCCCGATGCGCCGGCCCTGGCCTTCGGCGATGAGTCGCTGACCTACGGCGAGCTGAACCGCCTGGCCAACGTCGTCGCCCACGATCTCATCGGCCGCGGCGTCGGTCCGGAGTCGATCGTGGGGCTCTTCCTCGATCGCTGGCCGCTGCGCCTGATCGCTCTCCTCGGCGTGCTCAAGGCCGGCGCGGCGTACCTGCCGCTCGACCCCGAGCATCCCACCGAGCGGCTCGCGGCGGCGTTCGAGGACTCCGGTGCGGCCCTGCTGTTGACCGAGGAATCTCTCCGGGACCGGCTGGCACCCTTCGTGTCCCCGGCCATCGGCCTCGTCGATCGCCTGTGGGATTCGACGGCGCGTGGCGACCCGGGGAATCCCGAGGTATCGGTCGATGGCGACAACCTCGCCTACGTGATGTTCACCTCCGGCACGACGGGCCGGCCCAAGGGCGTGATGGTGCATCACCGCGCGATCCTGGCCGCCGCGACCGCCTGGGAGTTGCGGTACGACCTGCGGGGTGCGATCCGGCGCCACCTCCAGGCAGCACCTTTTGCCTTCGACGTGTTCACCGGCGACTGGGTCCGGGCGCTGACCACCGGCGGCACATTGGTCGCTTGCCCCCGCCACGTGCTGCTCGACCCGGCGGGGCTGGCGGGCCTCATCCGCGGGCAACGCGTCGACGGGCTCGAGCTCGTCCCGGCGGTCGCCGAGGCCCTGGCCGAGCACCTCGAGGCCGAGCCGGGCGACGGCCCCCTGCCCCTGCGCCTGCTGGCCATCGGCTCCGACACCCTGCGATCGGGCCTGATCGGCCGGCTGCGCCGCCTGCTCGCTCCCGGCGCCCGCGTGGTGAATTCCTACGGCCTGACCGAGGCGGCCGTTGACAGCACCTGCTTCGACCCCGGGGCCGACGAGTCCCCCCTGCCCCCGGGAGATGCCCCGGCACCCATCGGCCGCCCGCTGCCCGGGGCACGCGCCTATGTGTTGGACCGCCACCTGATGCCCGTGCCGCCCGGCGTCGCGGGCGAGCTGTACATCGGCGGCCTCGGCGTGGCGAGGGGTTACCTTGGAGACCCGGCGCGGACGGCCGAACGGTTCCTGCCCGACCCGTTCGGCCCGCCCGGCTCGCGGATGTACGCCACCGGCGACCGGGCGCGCTGGCGGGCCGGCGGAGTCCTGGAGTTGATGGGCCGGTCCGACGGGCAGGTGAAGGTCCGCGGCGTCCGGGTCGAGCCCGCCGAGGTCGAGGCCGCGCTGACGCGACACCCCGCGGTCAAGCAGGCCGTGGTCACGGCGCTCCAGGACGCGCGCGGCGAGAAGCGGCTCGCCGCCTATTTCGTGCCGGCCGGGTCGGCCCCGATCACGGCGGCGGAGCTGCGCCGATGGCTCAGGGATCGCCTGCCCGAGGCGATGGTCCCATCGTGGTTGATCGAGCTGGCGTCATTGCCCCTCTCATCCAATGGCAAGGTCGACCGCTCGGCCCTGCCGCCCCCGGCGGAGGATGGCGCGACCGCCTCGTCCCGGGAATACGCCCCGCCGCGAACGGACGCGGAGCGGATCCTCGCCCGGATCGCGGCCGCGCTGCTCGGGCGCGATCGGGTCGGCATCCACGACAATTTCTTCGATCTGGGCGTCGATTCGATCCTCGGCATCCGCTTCGTCTCGCGGGCCCGGCAGGAGGGGCTGGTCCTGGCCCCGGCCCAGTTGTTCCGGACGCCGACGATCGCCGGGCTGGCCGCGGCCGTGTCGGGCGATGGCCGATCCGCCGTCGAGCCGGCCATCGCCACCGAACCTTTCTCCATCATGCCCGAGTGGCTCGACCGCGACGACCTGGAGCGAGCCTTCGCGGCGCAGGGGGGTATCGACGACATCTATCCCCTCACGCCCGTCCAGCAAGGCATGCTCTTCCACGCGCTGGTCGACCCCGAAGCGGGGCATTACGTCGAGCAGTTCGTCTGCGAGCTGCGGGGCGAGCTCGACCTGCCGGCCCTGCGCGCGGCCTGGCGACGATTGATCGCACGGCACCCCGCCCTCCGCTCCACGATCCATCGGGACGATCGCGGCCGGCCCTACCAGGTCGTTCATCGCCGGGTGTCACCTTCGATCGACGATCGCGACTGGCGCGGGCTGTCCGACCCCGAGCAACGGGGGCGGCTCGCGGCCTTCCTCGCCTCGGACCGGAGGGCAGGATTCGACACGGCGCGACCGCCGCTGTCGAGGGTGACCCTCATCCGGATCGACGAGGAGCGGTACCAGCTCATCTGGAGCGTCCACCACGTCGTGATCGACGGCTGGTGCCTGGCGGTCCTGCTCCACGAGGTACTCGACACCTACGAGGCCCTCCGCCGCGGCGAGGAGCCCAGCGCGGCGCCGACCCGTCCATTCCGCGACTACGTCGCCTGGCTCCTGGGCCGAGATGGAGGGGACGCCGATGCCTACTGGCGGCGGGCCCTCCGCGGGGTCACCGAGCCGACTCCGCTGGGACTCGACGGCCTGATGTCGAGCGTCCCCGACGGCGAGCCGCTCGATGCCGGCGAGCGCGAGGTCGCACTCGAGCCCGTGACGTCCGCGGCGCTCCAGGATCTGGCGCGGGCGCGACGGCTTACCCTCAGCACCCTGATCCAGGGCGCGTGGGCCCTGCTGCTGGCCCGCTACAGCGGCCGGTCCGAAGTCGTCTTCGGCGTGACCGTGGCAGGGCGGCCCCCTGAGTTGGCCGGGGTCGAGACGATGATCGGCATGTTCATCAACACCCTGCCGCTCCGCGTCGAGGTCGACGAGTCGACCCACCTGGTCCCCTGGCTGCTGGGGCTCCAGGATCGACTCATCGAGTTGCGCCGGTTCGAGGCGATCCCGCTCGCTCGCATCCAGGGCTGGAGCGACGTCCCGCCGGGCCGTCCGCTCTTCGAGAGCATCGTGACGGTCCAGAATCTGCCGTTCGCGGAGTCCCTGCGCGAGCGGGGCGATCGCCTGGGCGTCGAGTCGCCGCGATACCTCGAGAGGACCCATTATCCGATCACGGTTACCGCCCTGCCCGATCCGGCGCTGCGGATCAAGATCGGCTTCGACGCGCGACGGTTCGCGGCCGACGCGATCGAGCGCGCCCTCGGGCACCTGCGGGCGCTGCTCGTGTCGATGGCCGACAATCCCGAGGCACGGCTCGCGGACCTGCCCTGGTCGGTCGACGGCGAGGGCGAGTCGCCGCCCGATCAGGGAGGATGCCGCCCCGACCTGCCCGCGTGGGGCCTGGAACTCCCGGATCTCGACCGGCTCGACGAAGGGGAACTCGACGTGCTTCTCGACCAACTGGGCTGATCGGGGCCTGGCCGCCGCGGGCGTACGGTCGAGGGCAACAAGGCAATACCCCCCCGAGGAGTCGATCATGGGGCCTGACGACCTGGTCTACTTGAAGAGGAACGTCATCGCCGAGCCCATCATCATGGGCTGGTACGCATGGCCTCAATTGATCCCCCCGGCGTCCCTCGCCATGAACGTGGTGGGACGCCACCTGAAGATCATGGATTCCTACATCCAGTCTCCGCAGCTCCATGCCGAGGCGGTGAGGAATCCCAAGATGAAGGGCGGGCCGTTCGTCGATTATCCCGAGGACCGCGCGGAAGGTGTCCGGCGGTTGCGGGACCGGACGTTGCGAGAGCAAGGGCGCCTCATCGAGCTCGCCGGGGCGATCCGCCAACTCTATGAGATGTTGAAGCGGGAGGCGAACGGCTATTGCCTCGACCCGCTCTACGCCAAGGTCCCGGAGCCGCTCAAGGGATACGTGGAGCTCTCTTACGATCCGCTGAACCAGCCGTCTTGCCGCTTCTACGAGCCGTTATTGTACCGCGGCCCTTACTACGACCCCGGGTGGCAGGGCCTCTCGATCTACGAATCCGGCGGGGACGA
>JAJPKS010000252.1 GCA_021323605.1 Bacillota bacterium
GACTAGACTGAACCCGCACGCGGGGGAGGGCAGTTCGTCCCGGGAGGTGATGGCGCCATCTCGTTCGCAGCCGAAGTCAAGAGTGAGCTCGCGGGCCTGACGCCGGCCCGGCCCTGCTGCCAGTTGATCGAGCTGCTCGGCATCTTCTACGCCGCCAAGGGCCGGGTGATCCGGAGCGGCGACGGCCAGGCGGCCTACTTTCCCCTGCTCAAGAACACCACGGCGAGGAAGGTGGTACGCCTGGCGCGCCTGATCGGTGGCATCGAGCCCAAGTACCAGGCTTCCCGCAGCGCCAAGCAGATGACCTTCTTCGTCGAGCTGCCCTTGCCGCGGGGGATCGGGGAGCGGTTCGTACAGACCGCGACCCGGGTCTGCCCGGAGGCGCCGTGCGATCGCAAGGCGCTGGTGCGTGGCCTGTTCATGGGCTGCGGGTCGGTGAACGCGCCCAGCGCGCGGTACCATCTCGAGTTCGCCCTGCCCACCCCGGGCTGGGCTTCGACGCTCGCCCGCCTGCTCCAGGCCCAGGGCGTCCGGGCGGGCGTGGTCGAGCGTTCCGCCCACCACGTCGTTTACGTCAAAGACGGAGACGGGATCGTTCGGACGCTCTCCCTGATGGGGGCATCCCGCGCCGTCATGGAGTTCGAGAACGTTCGGGTCGTGCGCGAGGTCAGCGGTCAGGTCAACCGGCGGCTCAACTTCGAGACCGCCAACCTGGACAAGACGGTCGGCTCGGCCCTACGGCAGGTGGCGGCGATCGAGCGGCTGGAGCGGTCGGGCCGGCTCGAGGAGCTGTCGCCGGCGCTCCAGGAGGTCGCCCGGGTGCGCCGATCCAACCCGGAGATGAACCTGTCCGAGCTCGCCGGTCACATGCACCTCTCCAAATCGGCGGTCAACCACCGGCTTCGCCGACTGGTCGAGATCGCGGAGGGCGGCATCCCGGAGCACGAGGGCGGGGACGGTCCCCGGCTCAGGGAGCCGGCTGCGATCGGGAGCCGTCCGGCGTAGCCTGGAGCTCGCCGGGGGCAGGCCCGTGGCCGTGCGCCCGGCAGGTGTCCCCGTACGCTCTGTGTCCGGCGGGTGGTCCAGGGCGGCGGCGGTCGACCGGCGCAGGACAACGTAGATGGAGGCAGCATGTCGATTCGTGTGGGCATCAACGGCTTCGGGCGCATCGGCCGCAACATCTTCCGAGCGGCGTACGATCTCAATCCCGACGTCGAGATCGTGGCGGTGAACGACCTGGGCGATGCACGCACCTTCGCCCACCTCCTGAAGCACGACACGGCCCTGGGCACCTTTACGCCGGCGGTGCAGGCCCGGGACGGCGAGATCGTGGTCGACGGCCGGCCGGTGCGTTTCCTCTCCATCAAGGACCCCGGCGAGCTGCCCTGGCGGGACCTGGGGGTCGAGATCGTGGTCGAGTCCACCGGCCTCTTCACCGACGCCCGCCGGGCAAAGGTTCACATCGAGCGCGGGGGGGCGAGGAAGGTCATCATCTCCGCACCCGCCACCAACCACGACTACACGGTGGTGATGGGCGTCAACCAGGCGGGCTACGACCCGCGGACCCACCACGTGATCTCGAACGGGAGCTGCACCACCAACTGCTTCGTTCCCTTGGCCAAGGTCCTGCACGACCACTTCGGGATCGAGCGGGGCATGATGACCACCATCCATGCCTACACCGCCGACCAGCGGCTCCAGGACCTGCCTCACCACGACCTGCGCCGGGCCCGCGCCGCCGCCGACAACATCATCCCCACCACGACCGGCGCCAACCGCGCCGTGGCCGAGGTGTTGCCCGAGCTGGAGGGCCGGTTCGTGGGCCTGGCCTTCCGGGTGCCGGTGCTGGACGTGTCCGTGGTCGACCTGAGCGTCGACCTGGGCCGGTCGACCACCGCCGAGGAGATCAACGCCGCCTTCGAGGAGGCGGCGAGCGGGGCCATGAAGGGGATCCTGGCGGTCAGCCACGAGCCACTCGTCTCCTCCGACTTCAAGAACGATCCCCACTCCTCGATCGTCGATGCCCCCCTGACCGTGATGCTGGGCGACCGCTCGGCCAAGGTGATCTCCTGGTACGACAACGAGTGGGGCTTCAGTTGCCGTATGGTCGACCTGATCACCTACGTGGCCGAGCGGCTGTAGCGGAGCCCGGCCGGAGACGTGAAGGCTTCCTACGAGGGATTGGACCTGGCCGGCCGGCGGGTCCTGGTCCGCGAGGACCTCAACGTCCCCCTCCAGGACGGGGTCATCGGCGACGATGGCCGGATTCGCGCCGCGCTCCCCACCCTGCGTGATCTCGTCCGGCGCCGGGCGCGGGTGATCGTGGTCTCCCACCTCGGCCGCCCCCGGGGGCGGCCCCAGCCGGGTCTCTCCCTGCGCCCGGTCGCGACCCGGCTGGGCGAGCTGATGGGACGGACGGTGGCGTTCGCCGAGGACTGCGTCGGTGAGACCGCGGCCGCGGCCGCCGGGCGCCTGGACGAGGGCGAGGTGCTGCTGCTGGAGAACGTCCGCTTCCATCCCGGCGAGGAGGCCAACGACCGCGAGTTCGCCCGGCGGCTCGCCTCCCTGGCCCAGGTGTTCGTCAACGACGCCTTCGCCGCCTCTCATCGTGCCCACGCCTCGGTGGTGGGGGTGGCCGGGTTCCTGCCCGCCTACGCGGGCCGGCTGATGCTGGCCGAGCTGGAGGCGCTGCATCGGGCCCTGGACGCACCCCGGCGGCCGCTGGTGGCGGTGGTCGGGGGGGCCAAGGTGTCGACCAAGGCCGGCGTCCTCCGTCACCTGCTGCCGCGGGTGGACGCCCTCCTGGTGGGAGGGGCCATGGCCAACACCTTCTTCAAGGCCCGCGGCCTGGAGGTGGGGGCGAGCCTGGTCGAGGACGAGGCCCTGGAGGTCGCCCGGCAGGTGGAGGCCGAGGGCGGTGACCGACTGGTGCTTCCGCTCGACGCGGTGTGCGCCCGACGGATGCGGGCGGGCGAGGAGACCAGGGTTCAGGAGGTCGGAGGGGTGGAGCCGGGCTGGATGATGCTGGACGTGGGGCCTCGGACGGTGGCGGCCTTCGCGAGGCGGCTGCAGGGCGCGGGCACGGTGGTCTGGAACGGTCCCGTGGGTGTCTTCGAGATCCCCGAGTTCAGCGCCGGCACCAAGGCCCTGGGCGAGGCCATCGCCGCCTCGGGCGCGTACTCGCTCCTGGGCGGCGGGGACACGGCCGCGGCCGTGCGCCTCCTCGGCCTGGAAGGACGCTTCTCGCATGTCTCCACCGGAGGCGGGGCCACCCTGGAGTACCTGGAGGGCAAGGAGCTACCCGGGCTGGCCGTGCTGCGGGAGGCGACCTGATGCCGGCCTCCCGGCCCCTCCTGGCGGCCAACTGGAAGATGAACCCGCTCAGCGCCGGGGCGGCGGCCGAGCTGGCCGGCGACGTGCTGCCCGCGGCCCGTGAGCACGCCGGCCGGGTCGAGGTCGCGCTCTTCCCGCCCTTCCCATGGCTGCTGCCGGTGGCGCGGGTGCTGGAGGGCACGGAGGTGGGACTCGGCGCCCAGGACTGTCACTGGGAGGCCTCGGGCGCGTTCACCGGGGAGGTCTCGGCCGCGATGCTGGCCGGTTGGTGTGACTGGGTCATCGTCGGTCACTCGGAGCGCCGCATCCACTTCGGCGAGGACGACGGGATGGTCGCCCGCAAGGCGGCCGCCGGCCTGGCCGCCGGTCTGGACGTGATCCTCTGCGTCGGCGAGCGCGAGGAGGAGTTCGTCGACGGTCGCACCGGGGCCGTGATCGAGCGGCAGCTGCGTGCCGGCCTGGAGGGGGTGGAGGCCCGGGGAGGACGACGGCTGGTGGTCGCCTACGAACCGGTGTGGGCGATCGGCACCGGCCGCAACGCCGATCCCGACCACGCCGGCCGGACCATCGGGCTGATCCGCCGGACCCTGGTCGACGTTCTGGGCCGGCCGGGGCAGGAGGTGCGCGTCCTGTACGGCGGCAGCGTCAACGCGGCCAATGTCGCCTCCTACGTCGGGCTGCCGACCTGCGATGGCTGCCTCGTCGGCGGGGCCAGCCTGAAGGCGGCCGAGTTCTCGAGGATGATCGCCGAGGTAGCCGCCCTGCCCCGAGCGGTGGCCGCCGGGGAGGAGGCCGAATGAGCCGTCATCGCCTGGTGTTGCTCCGCCACGGGGAGAGCGAGTGGAACGCTCTGAACCTGTTCACCGGCTGGATCGACGTCGGGCTCAGCCCGAGGGGGGAGGAGGAGGCCCGCCGCGCCGGGAAGCTGCTGAGCCGGCGCGGACTCCTGCCGGACGTGGTCCACACCTCGGTGCTGCGCCGGGCCATCCGCACCGCCGAGATCGCGCTCGACGTCTGCGACCGGCACTGGATCCCGGTCCGGCGATCCTGGCGGCTCAACGAGCGGCACTACGGTGCGCTGCAGGGGAAGGACAAGCGTCAGATCCTCGAGCGCTACGGCGAGGAGCGGTTCATGGCCTGGCGTCGTTCCTACGACGTCCCGCCCCCGCCGCTCGAGGCCGGGGAGCTGCGGGGCCAGACCAGCGACCCGCGCTATGCCGGCCTCCCCCCGGAGCTCCAGCCCCGGAGCGAGTGCCTCAAGGACGTGGTGGCGAGGATGCTGCCCTACTGGTACGACGCGCTCGTCCCCGATCTGCGGGACGGGCGGCTGGTGCTGGTCTCGGCGCACGGGAACTCGCTGCGGGCGCTGGTCAAGCACCTGGACCGGATGTCGGACGCGGAGGTGGTCGATCTCAACCTCCCCACCGGCATCCCCCTCCTCTACGAGCTCGACGAGGAGATGCGGCCCCTCCGCCCGGGGGGTGAGTACCTGGACCCGGAGGCGGCGGCCGCCTCCATCGAGGCGGTGAGGAACCAAGGGCGGCGTTGACCGCAGGCGGCCGCCCGGCGGAGAGAGTACTGTCTCATCTATCCCGCACAACGAAGGAGGTATGCAAGATGGCGTTCGAACTCCCGCCGCTGCCCTACCCCACCAACGCGCTCGAGCCCCACATCGACGCGTTGACCATGGAGATCCACCACGATCGGCACCACGGCACCTACGTCAGCAACCTGAACGCCGCCATCGAGAAGCATCCCGAGCTGGCCAGCAAGACGGTCGAGGAGCTCCTCGGCAACCTGGCCGCGGTTCCCGAGGACATCCGCACGGCCGTCCGCAACAACGGCGGCGGGCATCTCAACCACTCGATCTTCTGGAGGATCATGAAGCCGGGCGGGGGCGGGGAGCCGGTTGGCGACTTCGCCCGCGCCGTCGACGAGGCCTTCGGCTCCTTCGCCACCTTCAAGGACACCCTGAGCAAGACGGCCGTCGGCCAGTTCGGCAGCGGCTGGGGCTGGGCCTACCTGGACGGCTCGGGCAAGCTCGTGATCAAGGGCTTCCCCAACCAGGACAACCCGGTCATGGAGGGCGGGAGGCCGATCATGGGCGTCGACGTGTGGGAGCACGCCTACTACCTCAAGTACCAGAACCGGCGCGCCGACTACGTGGCCGCCTGGTGGAACACGATCGACTGGGAGGAGGTCGATCGCCGCTACCGCGCGGCGCGGTGACGGGGGGCGGGAAGGGCGCGGCCCGCGCCCTTCCCGCTACACTTGCCCAGGAGGCGGACGGCCACGCCGATGGGCGGGTTCCGTCGCCGGGGGGTGTTCGATGAACGTCACTCACGTGCTCGTCATCCTGGAGGTCATCACCTCCGTTCTGTTGATCGCCGGCGTAGTGTTGCAGACGCCCCGGGCCACCGGTCTGGGCGGCACGCTCGGCGGCGGTGGAGGCTTCACCGGAGGCTACCGCACCCGGCGCGGACTCGAACGCCAGCTGTACTACACCACCTGGGTCCTGGCGGCGGTGTTCCTGATCGTGTCCGTGGCCAACATCTACGTCGCGACTCACCGCATCACCTGAGGCCGATGGGCCTCGTCCGAGGGCGGAGGTCCCTCCTGGCCGTGGCCGGCCTTCTCCTGCTGACCGCCTGCCAGGGCCACCTCCCCCAGGTCCTTCCCCGAGCGGCCGTCTCGCCCGCGCCGGGGGGCCAGGTCACCGAGGCGATCCTCGGTCAGGTCGGCCCCCTGAATCCCCTGTTCGAGCAGGAGACGAACGCCCAGGACATCGACAGCCTCATCTACCAGGGGCTGACCACGGTCGACGCCCACCAGCACGTGATCGGTCTGCTGGCCAGGAGCTGGACGGTGTCGGCCGACGGCCTGAGCTACACCTTCGCCCTGCGCGACGGGGTGCGCTGGGCCGACGGCAAGCCCTTCACGGCGGACGACGTCATGTTCACCTTCGGGGTCCTGCAGAGCCCTCAGTACCAGGAGCCGGACGCGCAGTACTGGAAGGAGGTCACGGTTCAGAAGGTGGGGCCCATGGCGGTGCGGTTCACGCTCAAGGCGCCCAGCGCCTCGTTCCCGGTCGCGCTCCGGCTGGGCATCCTGCCCAGGCACGTGTTCGAGCGGATCCCGATCACGAGCATGGCCTCGTCCGCGTACAGCGGGGCCCGCGCCTTCGGGACCGGGCCCTTCCGGGTGCAGTCGATCTCTCCCGACCGGCAGACGGTGGTGATGGTGCGCAACCCCTACGCCAGGCCGCGGCCGTATCTGGATCGTTTCGTCTTTCGCGCCTATCCCACCCTGGGCGACGCCGTGGAGGCGGTGACCAGGGGACAGGCCGATACCGTGGGGGCGCCCGAGATGCCCCAGGTGGACCCGCTCCGGAAGCAGGGCGGTCTCCGGGTGCTGGAGGTGCGCACCTACAGCTTCGTGGCGATGTTCTTCGACCTGACCCCTGACCTGGCCGCTTACTTCGACCCTCCGACCGTGCGCCAGGCGCTGGTCATGGCCATCGACCGCCGAAAGATCATCGACCAGGTGCTGGGGGGCCGCGCCGATCCCGCCCCCGGCCCCATCCCACCCACCAGCTGGGCCTATTCGGCCAAGGATGCGGCCAAGTATCCCTACGATCCGGCCCGGGCGGCGACGCTCCTCCAGCAGGCGGGGTGGGCCCGTAACCCCCGGACCGGCCTCCTCGAGCGCAACGGCCGTCCCTTCTCGGTGACCCTGGAGACCGCCGACGCCTACCCGTACGTGCAGGTGGCGGAGTCGATCAGCCGGCAGCTGCGACCGCTCGGGGTTGCGGTCGACGTGCGCACGGTGCCGGTGGCGGTCCTGTTCAGCCGCGACCTCATGGGCCGTCAATACCAGATGGCGATCATCGCCCTGGACACCGGTCCGGACCCGGACGAGTTCTCGATCTGGCACTCGGGGGCGCCGCCCAACACCTTGAACTTCGCCAGCGACATGATCCCCCACCAGGCGATCATCGACAAGGATCTGGAGGACGGGCGCTCCAACCTCGACCTCGGGGCGCGGCGGACGGCCTACGCGGACTTCCAGGACCTGATCTCGGACGGTGCGCCGGCCGACTTCCTGTTCGAGCCCTACTACACCTACGTCGTCTCGACCCGGGTGCGCGGGGTGCGCATGAACCCGGTCATCGACCCGGTGGACCGTTTCCAGTACGTCACCGACTGGTACGTGACCACCAACGCCTGAGGGCCCGCGCGCCCTGGCGCCGGGCGGGCCGGCGAGGCCCGGAGTCGCGGCCGCTCACCTCGACGAGGCGTGCCGATACTTGACGGCCGGGCGGCTGGGGTCGGGCGAGTTCTCCTCGGCGCCCGGCTGGTCGGGCAGGGGTGCGGGCGTCCGGCGAAGGGCCCGCGGTGGCCACGACGTCAAGTGCCTGCGACGGGGGGCGCTTACATCCATAGCGCTTTTCTGCTTCAATGGGGCGTCAGTACCGGCAGCAGTACCGAGAGGGAACGCTGGGATCCGACGACATGGGGGGATGGAGCGCGTCGTGCGCCGGCCCACGTGGCCGGGCGCCCGAGGGCGCCCGCCGGCGGGTGGCCGCACGCTGCCGCACGAGTCCCGCCCGAAGTGGACGGTCGCCGTGTGCCGATCGCCCCTCGCCGCCAGCGCGGGCGTGAGCGGGCGGAGGCGCGCGGCCCTGGTAGGCACGGTTCAGGGGTCGACCGGCCCCACGCACAGAGATGTTTAGGAGGGGATAGTGATCGGTCTCAACGCCGAGGTGCTCAACCGACGGCAGCTGGTTCGCGCCGCGATCGCATCCTCGATCGGGACCACGATCGAGTGGTACGACACGGTGCTCTACGCACTGGTGGTCGGGCTCTACCTGGGACGGCTCTTCTTCCCGAGCCGCGATCCCTTCGTCAGCGGCCTGGAGGGGTTCGGTTCGCTCTTCGTCAGCTTCCTCTCGCGGCCGGTCGGCTCCATCATCTTCGGCCACTTCGGCGACCGGGTGGGCCGCAAGGCGACCCTGATCGCCACGTTGCTCCTGGCCGGCATCTGCTCCTTCCTGGTGGGGCTGCTGCCCACCTACGCCCAGATCGGGATCTGGGCACCCGTGTTCCTGGTCGTCCTCCGGGCCCTGCTCGGCATCGCCCTCGGCGGCGAGTGGGGCGGCTCGGTGCTGCTCGCCCTGGAGTGGGGCAACCGTGCCCGCCGGGGCTTCTGGTCCAGCTGGCCACAGATCGGGCTGCCGGCTGCCTTCGTCCTCGGCTTCGCCGCCCTGCGCATCTCGGCGCTCATCGTCGGGCCCCAGTCCTACTGGGCCTGGCGCCTGCCCTTCCTCTTCGGCATCGTGCTCATCCTGGTCGGGCTGTACGTCCGCCTGGGTGTGCTGGAGACCCCGACCTTCGCCCAGCTGCTGGAGCGCCGACGGATCGAGCGCCGGCCGGTGCTGAGCGTCCTGCGCCGGAACTGGGGCGAGGTCCTGCAGACCTGCTTCGCCCAGTCGAGCTGGTTCGTGCCCAACGTCATTTCGGCCACCTTCCTGCTCACCTACACCACCCAGTTCCTGCACATCCCGGCCGCCACCGTCGGCGTCTTCGAGCTGATCGGCGGCCTGGTCGGGGTGGTGGCCAACCCGGTCTTCGGGTTCTTCTCCGACGTCGTCGGGCGCAAGCTGGCCTACATGCTGGGCATCGCCGCCATGTTCGTCTACTCGGTGCCCTTCTGGCTCATGCTGAACACCCGCAACCTGGTGCTGGTCCTGGTGGCGATCGTGCTCCTGCAGGCCGTGGTGGGGATGATGACCGGCCCCCTGGCCGCCTTCACCGCGGAGGCGTTCACGGGCCGGCTCCGCTACAGCGGCGCCTCTCTGGGCGCCTCGCTGGCCGCCATCACCGCCGGCGGGCCCGCCCCCACCATCGCCCTCTCCCTGCTCCACGCGTACCACAGCGTGCTGCCGATCGGGCTGTACATGATGCTCGCCTGCGTGGTGGGCTTCATCGCCGCCGCGCTCCTGAGGGAACGCTCCAAGCAGGACCTCGCCGTCGAGTACGACGAGGCGCCCGCCCAGGCGGGGTCGGTGGCGTCCCCGGCCAGGGCCTGAGGGGGCGGATGGCGGTTCAGCCGATGGCGACCGACCCGGAGCGGCCGCGCCGGAGGCCGGACCTCCGCTCCTACCTGCGGGAGCTGGAGGAGGCCGGAGAGCTGGAGCGGGTGGGCTCGGTCGTCTCGATCCGGGACCTGGGCAGGCTGATCGAGGCCTCCGACCGGGCCATCCTCTTCGAGTCGGTGGCCGGCTACTCGATGCCGGTCCTCGCCAACGCCGTGGCCAGCCGACGCCGGCTGGCCATGGCCTTCGGCTGTGCCGAGGCCGACCTGCGCCGGGAGCTGGCGAGGAGCCTGGAGCGGCCGGTGGCACCGGTGGTCGTCGACCGCGGCCCCGTCCAGGAGGTGATCGAGCGTGCCGAGGAGGCCGATCTCAGCACGCTGCCTGCCTACCTCCAGCACGACCTGGACGCCGCCCCCTTCCTTTCGGGGGCCATGGACGTCTCCCGGCATCCCGAGACCGGGCGCTACAACATCGGGGTCCGGCGCCTCATGCTGCGCGGGCCCCGGGAGACCGGGGTGGACATGGTCGCCCCCTCCGACCTGCGGGCCTACTACCGACGGGCCCGGGAGCTGGGGCGGCGCTTCGAGATCGCGTTCGTGATCGGCACCCACCCCCTCGACTACCTGGCCAGCCAGATGCGGGTGGCCACCGAGAACGAGTTCGACACCCTGGGGGCGCTGCGGGGGGCGCCGGTGGAGCTGGTCAGGTGCGCGACCGTCGACCTGATGGTGCCGGCCGACGCCGAGCTGGTCCTGGAGGGCTACCTGGACGGCGACTGGACCGAGGTGGAGGGCCCCTACGGGGAGTACACCGGCTGCTACGGTGCCGCCCACTTCAACCCCGTCTTCAAGCTCACCGGCCTGATGCGCCGCCGGGACGCCATCTTCCAGAGCGTGACCATCAGCGGCCGCCGGCTCTTCCACACCGACAGCGCCGTTCTCGCCTCCCTGGGCACCGAGCTGAGGGTGGCGCATGCGGTGAGCCAGGCGGTGCCCGAGGTGGTCGACGTGTACTGCCCGCCCGAAGCCAGCGGCTTCCACCACGTCCGCATCGCCGTTCGGGTCCGGCAGGCGGGCGACGCCCGCAACGCACTCCACGCCGCCCTGGCCGCGACCGAGGTGAAGATGGCGGTGGTGGTCGACGAGGACATCGACGTCCGGGACGACCGCAAGGTCGAGTGGGCGCTCTCCACCCGCTTCCAGGCCGACCGTGACCTGGTGGTGCTGGAGGGGATGCGCTGCATCCCGCTGGACCCTTCCCTGCCCCCGAACCAGGGCTGGCACGTGACCACGGCCAAGCTGGGCATCGACGCCACCCGGCGCCGCGACAAGCCGGCGCACCTCTTCGACATCCCGGCCATGCCGTTCGAGGACCGTCCCCGGGACTGGTTCCAACCGGAGTCACGTACGGAGCTCCAGGCGCTCCGGGAGCGGATGGAGGCCTCCCTGGGCACCGGGCCGAGGTTCGTGGACTGGCTGGAGCAGGAACGCGGTGTGCACCAGGCGCAGATCATCCAGGTGCTGGGCATGCTGCGGGCCGAGGGAAGGATACGTCTGGACCCCGACGGCCGGTACTGGCCGGCCGAGCCCTCCGCGGGTTGAGAGGGTCGCGGCGTCGGGCGGAGACGGAGGCGCCACCGGGGTCGCATTCGGGACCGCCCACCGGGGCGGGGACCGACGGCTACGCTTATGTCCGCGGCGCGGCGCCGGACCGTATCATCCGGGCCCGGGCCGGGAGACGGCGGTTGGTTCGCGCGAGGAGCAGATGGATCTCGGACTGAGGGATACGCGGGCGCTGGTCACGGCGGCCAGCAAAGGCCTGGGCCGGGCCTGCGCCGCCGCCCTGGCGGCGGAGGGGGCCTGTGTCTTCATCGTGTCGCGCGACGAGGCCCGCCTGGCCAGGACCGAGCGGGAGATCGGGGCCACCGGTCACCTGGCGGTCGACCTGGCTCGGCCCGGAGGGCCGGAGGCGGCGGTGGAGGCGGCCGTGCGCGAGCTCGGCGGCCTCGACATTCTGGTCTGCAACGCCGGCGGCCCACCGCCCGGGACCTTCGAGTCGACCCCCCTCGACGCCTGGGAGATCGGCTACCAGCTGACCCTGATGAGCGCGGTCCGCCTGGCCCGGAGCGCCCTTCCCCACCTGAAACGCTCCGGCCGCGGTCGGATCGTCAACATCACCTCCATCTCGGTTCGCCAGCCGATCCCGAACATCCTGCTCTCCAACGCCTTCCGCGCGGCGGTGACGGCGATGGCCAAGACGCTCTCCGGCGAGGTCGCGCCCTACGGGGTCACCGTCAACAACCTGGCTCCGGGCACGATGCTGACCGACCGCGTCCGCGACCTCTACGGCGACGACCTCGAGGCCGCCTCGCGGGGCATCCCGGCCGGGCGGGTGGGCGACCCGGCCGAGCTGGGGGCCACCTGTGCCTTCCTCTGCTCGGTCCAGGCGGGCTACATCACCGGTCAGACCATCGGCCTGGACGGCGGTGCCCTGCTGGGGGTGCACTGAGCCATGGCCACCCGCTTGGCCCGGCGGATGGATCGGCTGGGCACGGAGGGTGCCTTCGAGGTGCTCGCCCGGGCGCGCCAGCTGGAGGCCGAGGGCCGCCACGTGGTTCACATGGAGATCGGGGAGCCGGACTTCGCCACTCCCGACAACATCGTCGAGGCCGCGGTGGGGGCGATGCGCGCCGGCTACACCCACTACACGCCCGCGGGCGGGATCGCGCAGGTGCGGGAGGCGGTGGCGGCGTTCGTGGCCAGGCGGCTCGGGATCGAGGTCGGGCCGGCCGAGGTGGTCCTGGTGCCGGGCTCGAAGAACGTCCTGCTCTTCCTCCTCCTGGCCTGCGTGGAGCCCGGAGACGAGGTCATCTACCCCGATCCCGGCTATCCCGTCTACGCGTCCCTGGTCGACTTCCTCCACGCCGTTGGGGTCCCCATCCCGCTCCGCGAGGAGCGCGACTTCCGCATGGACCTGGAAGAGCTGGCGGCGCTGGTCACGCCGCGCACGCGGCTGCTCATCCTGAACTCCCCCCAGAACCCCACCGGCGGGGTGCTGACCCGAGAGGACGTGGAGTTCGTGGCCCGGCTGGCGGTCGAGCACGACCTGCTCGTGCTCTCGGACGAGATCTACTCCCGCATCCTCTACGGCGGGGAGCACGTCTCGGTGCTCTCGCAACCGGGCATGAGGGAGCGCGCCATCCTCCTGGACGGGCTCTCCAAGGCCTACGCCATGTGCGGCTGGCGCCTCGGCTACGGGGTGGCCCCGCCCGAGATCGCGGCCGCCATGGAGAAGCTGATGATCAACTCCTCGTCCTGCGCCGCCGCCTTCACCCAGATGGCGGCGATCGAGGCCCTGGAGTCGCCCGAGTCGGAGGCCGCGCTGCAGCGCATGGTGGCCCGGTTTCGTTCCCGGCGCGATCTGCTGGTCGAGGGCCTGAACCGGATGCCCGGAGTCCGCTGCCGTGTCCCCCAGGGCGCCTTCTACGCCTTCCCCAACGTGGAGGCCACCGGGATCGAGGAGCGGCGGCTGGCCGAGGAGCTGCTGGAGCGGGCCGGGGTGGCGGTGCTGGCGGGGACGGCCTTCGGGCCCGGCGGGGCGGGATTCCTTCGGCTCGCCTACACGCAGGCGGAGGAGGACCTCCGGCTGGGTCTCGAGCGGATGGGCAACTACCTGGTCGATCGGGTCCGGGCCTGAGGCCGTGGCGCGCCGTGGGTGGCGTGGGACGCCTCATTCGTGGATGTAGTCGCGACGCAGGCCCAGGCGCTCGGGGAGGTGCATCTGGAGCATGGTCGCGGCCGCGCCGGTCGGTGGCCGCGGCCAGGCCAGCGACACCCCCACCATCACCGCCACCGCCAGGGGGAGGGTCACGATCGTCGGCTGGGCCATGATCACGGCCAGGGCCGGGTTGCGGTCGAGGAAGCCGGCCAGCGTCGGGGAGGCCGTGGCCACCATCGTGGTCGCGATCGCCAGGGTCGCGGCCACGCCTCCGGTCGCGGTTCCCAGGGCGGCCCCGGCCGTGGTCAGCCCCCGCCACCAGATGCCCAGCACCAGCATGGGGAAGAAAGAGCTGGCCGCGATCGCGAACGCCCAGCCCACCAGAACGTTGATGTCGAAGCGCTCCACCATCAGGCCCAGGAGCGCCGCCGCCAGGCCGGCGGTCAGGGCTCCGATCCGGAAGGCGAGGTTGCGTTCGGCGCCCCCGGCCTCCGGCCGCAGCCAGCGCCCGTAGATGTCGTGGCCGAGGGCCCCGGCCAGGGAGATGAGGAGCCCGCTGAGGGTGGCCGCGAAGGCGGCGAAGGCCCCGGCGCTGGTGATGCCGGCCAGCGTGTCGCCGACCCAGGAGGGACCGATCTGGCGCGGCAACAGCAGGACCACGGCGTCGGTCAGGCCGGTGGTGTAGAGCCGCGCCATGTGGAGCCGGCCAAGGGCTCCGTAGAGCGGCGGCCACAGGTAGAAGAACCCGACCAGCACCAGGACGAAGAGCGCGGTGCGCCGCGCCTGGCGGGCGTCGGGGTTGGTGTAGAAGCGCACCAGGATGTGGGGCAGGCCCAGGGTCCCGCAGAGGATGGCCACGATCAGGGAGTAGGTGAAGAGCAGGGGCTGGCCGCTGGCGCC
>JAJPKS010000016.1 GCA_021323605.1 Bacillota bacterium
ACCAGCCCCCTCGAGCCCCGCTACACCGAGTACCTGGCCTTCGAGGGCATCTCCATCGACGACACCGGCAAGCAGCTCTACATGGACGCCACCATGGCCTACAAGCGGGCCTGCCTGAACGCGATCGAGTACCTGAAGAAGTTCGGCTACAGCGGCGAGCAGGCCTGCGTCATCCTGGGCACGGCCCCGGTCGAGGGCCGGATCAGCGGCATCGTCGACTTCCCCAACGCCTGCTGCACGGTGTTCGTCCCCACCGAGATCTTCGACTTCGACATCCGGCCCTCGGCGGGAGGACCGCAGCGCATGGTGGAGGGCAACGAGCTGGCCCGGGCCTCCTCCTGAGCCGCCAACCGGGGCGGGCCGGCGGTCCGCCGGTCCGCCCCCATCCCCGGTGCCCCGCCGCGGTCGGACCGAGATCGTCGGGCCGGGGCGGGGTCGAGGCCGCCGGGCAACGGCCCGGGGTCGGCCGGCCGGCGCACCGGTTCGGGCGCCGCCGGCGGGGCCAACCATCCTTCCGCAGCGTGACGCCGAGCCGGTAGGGCCGCCGGGCGGGAAGATGTCGGCGTGATCCATGATCCTGCCGTCGCGGTGGGGGCCTTCCTGCTCGGCATCCTGGTCGTGACCTGGTCAACCGAACGACTGCTCGCGGGCATGGTCGGTCTGGCCGCACTCCTGCGCCTGACCCCCTTCGCCATCGCGGGGATCTTCTCCGGCCTGGAGGCGGAGAACGTGGCCGTGGGCCTGGTCGCCGCCCACGGCGGCGTGGCCGAACTCGCCCTGGGCACCGTCTTCGGCGGCGGGGTCTTCATCATCTGCGTCGCGCTGGGCCTGGGGGCGGTCCTGGTTCCCCTCCGGGTCCAGCTCCCGACCGGCATCCTGGTGGGCTTCGCGGCCACCCCCCTTCTGGCCGGCCTGGCCCTGGTCGGCGGCGTCACCTCACGCTGGGCCGGGATCGCGCTCCTGGCCGCGTTCGCGCTCGTCCTGAGCTACGTGGTCGTCGTCTCCCGCACCCACCGCTTCCTGGAGGCCGACCAGGTCCTGGAGGCGGCACGGCGGACGCGACGCCGGTGGACGGCCCCGCTCCTGACGCTGGTCGGCATCGCCGCCGTCACCGCCGGCGCCGAGCTGATCACGTACGGCGCGGAGCAGATGATCGACCGGTTCTCCCTGCCCGCCGCCCTGATCGGGATGGTCGTCACCCCCGCCGCCATCGAGCTGGAGGAGGTGATACGACAGGTCGTCCCGGCGTTTCACGGACGGCCGGACGTGAGCGTCGGCAACCTGGTGGGGAGCGTCTTCTACTTCGTGCTCTTCAACCTCGGCCTGATCGCCCTGACCTCGCCCGTCCCCGTCGCCCCCCTGACGCAGGCCCTCGACTGGCCCTTCCTGGCCGCAAGCACCTGGCTCACCGCGCTCTTCCTGTGGCGAGGCGGGGTGGGCCGCGGCCAGGGGGCGACCCTGCTCGCGCTCTACGCCGGCTACGTGACGGCTCACCTGCTGGTGAGATCGTGACCCCGCCGGCCCCTGGACGGCACGGCCTGCGGCCCCGTCCTCCGCATCGGGTTGGACCACCGTCGTGCCCACGGGGCCCCCGCCGCGGTCACCGAAGCGCCGGCCGGCGCCGGAGCCGTCGGGACGGGGCCGGTGAACCGGGCGGGACGTCATCAGCTGTACAGGAAATTTGACAATCCCGGCCCGGGGATCGAAGACTTGTCCTGCTAGGTCAACCCGGCAGGCTTCTCGCGAGTTCTAGTGGGCAACCGGCTGCGGAATGGCTCGGGAGACGAGACGCTCGGGCGCGGGCGCTTGTACGGGGGCGGGGGTAGCCGCCACCGGCTGGCTCGTGGTTCCGCGACCGTGCCGGTATGTACCCGGGATGAGGGGCCGAACACCAACCTCATCGGGGCCTCTTCGAGGCGATGGCGAGGCTGCGGGAGATGCCGGTCAGGGCCGTGGCCGCAATCGTGGGAGCGGACGACGCCGGGCCCGGGCGCCTTCTCCTCCTCGACGCGGAGCGGGGCCGGACGACGCCGGAACCGCCCCCGGCCGCGGTCCGCACCTCCCGCCGGGACCGGACGACGGTGGAACCCCGGAACGGGTCCGAGAGCTGAACGCGGGTCCGGTCGGGGGCGTCTCCGGCCGGGGTGAAGACGAGCGTCCCGGACGCAGGGGCGGGCAGCGAACCGCTCGCCGGCAGACTGAATCGTTGCGCACGTTTTCGACGACCTGCTCCGAATGGCGAGGAGCCAGCCCAGCAGTGGAGGTGAAGCCATGGCGACGGCAGTGGAGCTGTCCAAGGTGGTGAACGAACTGGGGCTCAACAAGCAGAACAAGGCGACCCTCGGCCGTCTGCTGACCCACGGCAACCTCGGACAGGCCGAGGAGAGACCCGATGGTCGGATGCACGCCGAGGTCCGGATTCCGCCCGATGAGCTGACCTGGGACCCCGCGATCGTCGTCATGCCCCACGGTGGCGATCTCGAGCTCACGCTCACCAACGACGACGACAACACGCACTGCGCGATCCTGCCCAGCAACGGCGACCTGAAGTTCATCTGGTTACCCAATCACTCACGGGGCACCGCCACCCTCAACCTGGACGGGCCGGGCTACTACTGGTTCAGCTCCGGGATCGGCAACGACGAGGGCAGGGGTCTGGTCGGGGTGATCGCGGTGATGGGAGATGTTCCCGCCGAGGCTCGTCTCGACCGTCCGCCACAGCCACGGCCCTAGCCGGGGCCCGACCGTGGGCCACCCACGAACACGGCGCAAGGAGGAGGAACGTCGATGCCATACGTAGATGCAGGACAGGCCGTCGACCTGGGATCCTTGAGCGCCCTTACCGGCGGCGCGCCGCCGGTCGCCCAGGGGGTCACCTACGAACGGATACTGAGGGCGCGCTCGGAGCCGCAGAACTGGCTCACCTACTACGGCGCCTACGACGGGCAACGCTACAGTCCGCTCGACCAGATCAACATCCAGAACGTCAGGCGCCTGACTCCCGCCTGGGTCTTCCAGTGCGGCACCACGGGCATCGTCGCCGGGCCATCCACGTACGCCTTCGAGGCCACTCCGATCGTGGTGGACGGGGTCATGTACGTCACCGGATGGGACAGCTGGGTCTGGGCGCTCGACGCCAGGACGGGCCAGCAGCTCTGGCGCTACAAGCAAGCCGTCCCCTTCGACACCTCGCTCTGCTGCGGCAACGTCAACCGGGGCGTCGCCGTGGCCAAAGGGAAGGTCTTCTTCGTCACCCTGAACGCGCACGTGGTGGCGCTCGACGCCGTCACCGGCAAGCGTGTCTGGGACCAACCCTACGGTGACGTGCGAGCCGGCGAAAGCGCCACGGTCGCTCCCCTGGTGGTCAAGGACATGGTCATCGTGGGGAGCTCGGGCGGGGAGTTCGGGGTTCGCGGCCACATCGACGCCTTCGACATCGAGACCGGGCGGCGCATCTGGCGAACCTACACCGTGCCCAAGCCCGGGGAGCCCGGGTCCGAGACCTGGCCGGACGGTCCGGCCTGGGCGCGGGGCGGGGCCAACACCTGGGTCACGGGCACCTACGACCCCGAGCTCAACCTCATGTACTGGGGGACCGGCAACCCCGCGCCGGACTTCGACGGGGACGTCCGCCCCGGCGACAACCTCTACACGGACTCGGTCGTCGCCATCGATGCCGACACCGGCCAGATCCGCTGGCACTACCAGTACACCCCGCACGACGTCTGGGACTACGACAGCGTGATGGAGAACATCCTCTTCGACCTGGACGGCCGTAAGCTGCTGGGGCACTTCGACAAGAACGGGTACTTCTTCGTCCTGGATCGAACCAACGGCCAGCTGGTCCGGGTGGCGCCCTTCGTCGATCGCATCACCTGGGGCGAGATCGACCCCAGCGGCAAGATCACCCGCAAAGTCGAGCCCCGGCAGGAAGGGGAACCCGTTCACTTCTGGCCCGGGCCGGCCGGAGCCAAGGAGTGGACGCACGCCGCGTACAGCCCGAGGACGGAGCTCTTCTACGTCCCGGTTCAGGACCTGGGTGCGACGGTCACGCGGCAGCGTCGGGAGTTCAAGGAAGGCATCCCCTACTGGGGAGCGAGCGTCACCGTGGACAGCCAGGACACGCAGGGGTTCGTGCGGGCCGTCGATCCCCGCACCGGCCGGGTGGCGTGGAGCTGGCGCAACGAGACCCCGATGTGCGCCTCGGTGCTGGCCACGGGCGGGGACCTCGTGTTCGCCGGCGAGCCCACGGGCGAGTTCAACGCCTTCAACGCCCGCACCGGTGAGCTGCTGTGGCAGTTCCAGACCGGCTGCGGGCACCACGGCAGTCCCATGGCCTACAGCGTCATGGGCAAGCAGTACATCGCCGTGCCCACCGGCTGGGGCGGCTGGGCCGAGGGCTTCGCGCCCGAGATGCTCGGGGCGCCGCGCGGAGCCGCCCTCTTCGCCTTCGCGCTGCCGGACTGAGGAGCGTGCCGACGCCATCGACCCATCAGCGAATGAAGAAGGAGGTGATCGAGATGGCCAAGTGGGAAGCCCCCGAGTACGAGGAGATCAGGACCTCGGCCGAGGTGACGGCCTACGCCGGTCGAGGATGAGGAGGTGGGCGCCGGACGGTTCGTCCGGCGCCCACCGGCCCCGCATCCGGCCGCGAGGCCCGGGGACGGAAGAGCGGTCATGTGGGTGCGCGTGCTGGGAGCGGCGGCGGGAGGCGGCTTTCCACAGTGGAACTGCCGCTGCCCCCAGTGTCGGGCCGTCCGCGACGGCTCACGTCCCTGTCGGCCCCGCACCCAGTCGTCGCTGGCGGTGAGCGCCGATCACCGGCGATGGTTTCTGGTCAACGCCTCGCCCGACCTCCGGACCCAGATCGAGTCCTTCCCCGCCCTGCACCCGACGGGGCTCAGGAACTCACCGCTCCAGGCCGTGCTCCTCACCGACGCCGAACTGGATCACACCCTCGGTCTGCTGCTGCTGCGGGAGGCGGAAAGCATCGAGGTGCACGCCACCGGGACGGTCCACGAGGTCCTCTGCCGGGGCACGGGACTGCTCCGGGCGCTGGGCGCGTACGCGCGGGTGGAGTGGCGGCCGGTGGTCACGGGCAGGGAGGTCGCGCTGGGGAACGGCCTGTCCTACCGCGCCTTCGAGGCCCCCACCGACAAGCGGGCCCGCTTCGGGCTCGGACGGAAAGAGAGCGTGGTCGGGTATCGGATCACCGATGAACGCACCCGACGAAGCCTCGTCTACCTGCCCGGCGCACAGCGGCTGACGGCGGGGATGCGCGCTCAGCTGGAGGGCTGCGCCTGCCTGCTCTTCGACGGAACCTGCTGGCGGGACGACGAGCTGATCCGCCTCGGCATCGCCGGCAAGCGGTCGACCGAGATGGGACACCTTCCCATCAGCGGCAGGGATGGCAGCCTGGCCCGGCTGGCACCCCTTCCCATCGAGCGCAAGATCTACGTCCACATCAACAACACCAATCCCATCCTGCTCGACGACTCACCGGAGCGTCGCATCGTCGAGGAGCACGGTTTCGAAGTCGCCGAGGATGGGCTGGAGCTGGAGATCTGAGATTGGCCGCCACCGACACGGACACCTTCGTTCGCGCTCTGCGCGCGCAGTCCCAGCGCTACCACAGTCAGCACCCGTTCCAGGTGAGGATGAACCAGGGACGCCTGAGCCGGCGGCAGATCCAGGGCTGGGTGCTCAACCGCTTCTATTACCAGAAGAACATCCCCCTCAAAGACGCCGCCATCCTCTCCAACTGTCCCCACCGCGAGGTGCGCCGGCGCTGGATCCGGCGCATCCTCGACCACGACGGGACCGGGGAGGGGGAGGGGGGCATCGCCGCCTGGCTGCGGCTGGGCGAGGCGGTGGGGTTGACGTCGCAGCAGCTGTGGGACGACCGGCAGATCGTGCCCGGGGTACGGTTCGCCGTCGACGCCTACGTCACCTTCGCCCGCACCCGGCCCTGGATCGAGGCCGTGGCCGCCTCCCTGACCGAGCTCTTCGCCCCGGACCTGATGGCCGAACGCCTGGCCGCCTTCGAGCGCTTCTACACCTGGATCGACCCCGTCGGACTGGCCTACTTCCGAGCCCGTCTCGCCCAGGCTCCGCGCGACGCCGAACACGCCCTGGAGCTGGTGACCCAGCACTGCCGAACGGCGGACGAGCAGGCACGGGCGGTGGCGGCGCTGTCGTTCAAGTGCGACGTGCTGTGGAGCATGCTGGACGCCATCGACCGCGCCTATCCGGACGGCGCCTGAGGGACCATCGCCGGTTCTCACCTCCGAGAACGACATGAGCAGCGAGGTACTGCCGACCAGCCGGCCTCGACCGCGACGAGGGATGCGCCTGGATTGGGATCCCGTACGCCAACGACACGTGCTGCTCGGCCCGGAGGGAGTGCTGCTCTTGAACCGGACGGGGGCGGCCATCGTCGATCTCTGCGATGGGAGGCAGACCACCGCCGAGATCGTGGAGCGGCTGCGCGGAACGTACGACCACGTCGACGTCGACCAGGTGCGGGGGTTCCTGACCCGGCTGATCGCCAGGGGGTGGCTGGAGGTGGGGGATGAATAGACCGCTGGGCATGCTGGCCGAGCTGACCTACGCCTGCCCGCTCCACTGCCCCTACTGCTCCAACCCTCTCAACCTGGCCGACTACCGGGAGGAGCTGAGCACCGCCGACTGGCGGCGGGTGCTGACCGAGGCGCGGGCGCTCGGCGTCCTGCAGCTCCACCTGTCGGGCGGTGAACCGCTCCAGCGCCGCGACCTGGTCGAGATCGTCGCCTGCGCCCACCACCTGGGGCTGTACACCAACCTCATCACCAGCGCCGTCGGCCTGTCGCCGTCCCGAGCGCGACAGCTGAAGGACGCCGGCCTGGACCACGTGCAGATCAGTTTCCAGGCCGACGACCAGGCCCTGGCCGACGGCATCGCCGGCGCCCGCGCCCACCAGCGCAAGCTCGCCGCGGCCCGTCTGGTCAGGGAGCTGGGCTGGCCGCTGACCTTGAACGTCGTCCTCCACCGCCACAACCTCGACCGGCTCGACCGCGTCCTCGATCTGGCCGAGCGGCTGGAAGCGGACCGGATCGAGCTCGCCAACACCCAGTACTACGGCTGGGCCCTGCGCAACCGCGGCGCCCTGCTGCCGACCAGGGAGCAGCTCGACCGCGCCGAGGAGATCGTGCGCGCGGCACGCCGGCGCCTGAAGGGAAGGATGGAGATCGTCTACGTCCTCCCCGACTACTACGGCCCCTATCCCAAGCCCTGCATGGGCGGCTGGGGCCGACAGCAGCTCACGGTCGCGCCCAACGGAGACGTCCTCCCCTGCCCGGCGGCGCACGTCCTCGGCCTTCCCCGGGCCAGCGTGCGCGAGCGCTCGCTGGCCTGGATCTGGCAGGACTCGCCCGCCTTCCAACGTTTCCGGGGGACGGGGTGGATGCCGGAGCCCTGCCGGAGCTGCCCCCGCCGCGAGATCGACTTCGGGGGCTGCCGCTGCCAGGCCTTTCAGCTCACCGGGGATGCCGCCCGCACCGATCCGGTGTGCCACCTCTCGCCCGACCACTGGCGCGTGGCCCAGGTGCTCCGGGCCGTCAACCGGGAAGCCGAGCCGGTCACGCTCGCCAGCCTCGTCCCCCGCACCCGCGCCGGTGGTCGGCCGCCGGCTCGGTCCGCGGACCTGTCCGAGCCGGCCGGTTCCCACCCGCCGGGGAGATGAGATGCACGCGTTCCTGTCGCTGCTCATCGTCGGCGTCGGCTTGAGCCAGGACAATTTCCGGACCTCGATCGCGCTCGGACCCCTCCACCGCAGCTGGCGCCGCCGGCTCCGCACGGCGGCGGCGTTCGGGTTCTGGGATGGTCTCGCCCCCCTGATCGGCATCCTGATCGGCTCCTCGGGACGGTCCCTCGGCCCGGCCGCGGACGGCGCGGGAGCGGTCGCGCTCCTGGGGTATGGCCTGTACCTCGTGGTCCGGAGCCTGAGAAGCCGGGCCGTGGCCGAGCCGGACGATCCCATGGTGCTCTTCGGGATGCCGGTGTCCTTGAGCCTGGACAACCTGATCGGCGGGGTCGGCCTGGGGCTGCTCGGCTTCTCCCCCCTGCTGCCGGCGCTGCTCTTCGCCGCCATCACCTTCGTGATGTCGTTGATCGGCCTGGGACTCGGCGGAGCCGCCTCCCGCCTGGCGCCGATCCGCCCCGACCTGCTCACCGGCGTCTTCCTCCTGGCCATGGGGACGGTGCTGGCGCTGGGGGCGCTGGGGGTGCTGAGCACGCCGGACGTCGTGCCCGGGGCGGGCTAGACCCCCGACGGCAGGCGGCCGAGGTCGCCGCCGTTCCTCTCGCCGGGGGCCGCGAGCCGCCGGGGACGACGGGCGACCCCAATGGAGTTCAGTTCGGAGCCGGCGACCGGCCGGTCGAGATCGTAAGGTGGGTCACGTAGCCTTGCGGCCGGATCGTCGACTCCCTCACTCGAGGAGGTGACGGACATGAGCGAGATGACCGCGCCGGCCTCTCGGTACGTGCGGACCGACGTCCCAGCCCGCCTGGACCGCCTGCCCTGGTCACGCTGGCACTGGACCATCGTCGTGGCCTTGGGCATCACCTGGGTGCTGGACGGGCTCGAGGTGACGATCGTGGGCAGCCTCGGCCCCCGTCTGGAGCAGGCCAACACGCTCCACCTGACCGCATCCCAGGTCGGGCTCACCGCCACCACCTACCTGGTCGGGGCCATCGTCGGCGCCTTCGTCTTCGGCTTCCTCACCGACCGCCTGGGACGAAAGAAGCTGTTCCTGGTCACGCTCGGCTGGTACACGTTCTTCACCGTTCTCTCCGCCCTGTCGGTCAACTTCTGGATGTTCGCGGCCTTCCGGGCGCTCACCGGCATGGGCATCGGGGGCGAGTACTCGGCCATCAACTCGGCCATCGACGAGCTGATCCCGGCCCGGCGGCGGGGCTGGACCGACCTCTCCATCAACAGCAGCTGGTGGCTGGGCACCATGTTCGGCAGCGCGGTCAGCCTGCTCTTCCTCGACGAGCGGATCTTCCCGGCCGACCTTGGCTGGCGCCTCTGCTTCGCCCTGGGGGCGATCATCGCCCTGGTCGTGCTCTGGATCCGCCACGCCGTCCCCGAGAGCCCCCGCTGGCTCATGACCCACGGCCGGGTCGAGGAGGCGCAGCGGACCGTCTCCGAGATCGAGCGCACGGTCGAGCGTCAGGCCGGGCGTCCGCTGCCCCCGCCCTCCGGGACCACGGTGACGATCGACACCGAGCGACAGCACGGCTCGCTCCACATCTTCTCCGACGTGGTGTCGTCGATGGTGCACCGCTATCCCCGGCGGACGGTGCTCAGCCTCTCCCTGATGGTGACCCAGGCCTTCCTCTACAACGCCATCTTCTTCACCGAGGCCCTGGTGCTGAGCACGTACTTCCACGTCCCCTCGGGCCGGGTGGGCCTCTACATCATCCCGTTCGCCCTCGGCAACCTGATCGGGCCCTGGGTGCTGGGCCACGCCTTCGACACCGTGGGGCGCCGGCCCATGATCGCCGGCACCTACATCCTCTCCGGGCTCCTCCTCGCCGGCACCGCCCTCCTGTTCTCCCGGGGGGCGCTGAACGCGACCACGATCACGGTCTGCTGGTCGATCACCTTCTTTTTTGCCTCGGCCGGGGCCAGCGCCGGCTACCTGACCGCGAGCGAGGTGTTCCCGATGGAGGTGCGGGCCAACGCCATCGCCGTGGCCTACGCCGCCAGCGAGGTGGCGGGGGCCATCGCGCCGGCCGTCTTCGGGATCATCATCGCCACCCACTCCGTGGCCAACCTGAGCGCCGCCTACCTGCTGGGGGCGGGTCTCATGATCATCGGTGGCCTGGTCGCGGTCGTCTTCGGGGTCGACGCCGAGGGGAAGGCGCTGGAGGCGGTGGCGGCCCCCCTCTCCGCCCGCGAGGTCGAGACGGCGGGGACGGCGCCGCTCGCGTAGACACGTCCGTCAGCTCCCACGTCCTCCGCGCCGGAGGTGCAACCGGGCCGTCTCCAACACCGGATTTGACCCCTGCCACGGGCACACATAGTCTGGGCTCAGCAACCCTGGAGGTGGCCGGTGATGGCCTGGACCCTCGAAGGCACCTACTTCGAGAACTGTTCGTGCGACTGGGTGTGCCCGTGCACCGTCACCAGCTTCGTCAGCCCGGCCACCTACGACCGGTGTCAGGTGGTCCTCTTCTACCACGTCGCCTCGGGCCGGATCGACGACGTGGACGTGAGCGGCCTGACCGTGGCCCTGGTCGCGGACGCGCCCGCGCAGATGCTCGACGGCAACTGGCGGGTCGGCCTCGTCGTCGACGAGGCGGCCACCCAGGAGCAGGCCGACAAGCTGGTCGCGGTCTTCACCGGCCAGATGGGAGGGCCCATGTCCGCCCTCGCTCCCCTGGTGGGCGAGGTGCTGGGCGTCGAGCGGGCGCCCATCCGGTACCAGGACGATGGGCTGAGGCACTCGGTCCAGGTGGGCGACCGCATGGCGGTGACGGTCGAGGACTTCGTGCCGCCCGCGCTCGGCGGCCAGGAGCCGACCCGGCTCGCCGGCGTCTTCCACCCCTCCAACCGCACCGTTGCCATCGCCCGGCCGGTGAGCTCGCGCATCAGCGCCTTCGGAATGGAGTTCCACAACGAGGGCCGGAGCGCCTTCTCCGCCCCCTTCTCCTGGACGGGGTGAACGCCGGCGGGGCGGGCTCCAAGGACTCCCGGTCCAGCCTCATCCAGACGCGTTCGTAACCGGATGCCGCCGCGGGATCCCGCCGCCCGGATTCGATGCACGAATCACTGACGGAGGCGGTCACGGTCGCTCTCCGCGAACGGCTCGCCCGAGTCCGCGATCAGGAGCGGTCCGACATCGTGGCGCGACTGCGCCGGCTGTCCGCCTGGTACATGGCCCTGCCGGTGCAGGACCCGCGAACACCCGACGAGATCATCGGGTACGACCAGCACGGCCGCCGACGTGAGCGCGTTCGTTGTCGATACGTCGGCGATGGTCGCCATCGTGGCGGGCGAGGAAGGAGGCGAGTGGCTGGCGACGGAGCTCGCCGGCGCGTCCGACCGGATCATCGCGGCGCCGGCGGCGGTGGAGCTGGGGATCGTGCTCGAGGCGAGAGCACCGGCCGCGGCTGGCGTCGGCCGCCGCGCGTTGCGTGACGCTGGGGTCCAGGTGGTGCCGTTCGACGAGCGCCCGGTCGAGCGCGCGGTCGATGCCTGGCGGCGCTTCGGCAAAGGACGCCACCGGGCTGCCCCCAACTTCGCGGACTGCTGTGTGTACGCCCTGGCCGAGGAAACCGGCTACACGATCCTCTGCTCAGGCAAGGACTTCACGCTCACCGATCTTCCCGTGCGGTGTCCGCTGCAGCCCTGGGACGGTTGACGGACCACCACGCCCAGGGGCGGAACCGGGGAATCGCTCGCCCCCGACGGCCGTGCTGGAACGCCCGCGACGCCTCACCGAGGTCCGCGAGCGTCGGGCTCGGTCAGGCGCGGATGCGACACCGAGGCACGGCGCCCGGTGGTCCGCTCAGGAAGGCGGGGCCGAACGGAAAGGGGGAGGTGGCCGGCGCCAGCCGCTCGAGCGACAGGGCGGCGGGGTCAGCCGATCCCTCGGGAGCAGGGCAGCTCCACCGGCACCGACACCGGGTCAGGACCCCACCGCCGGCCCGCCCGTACCACGCGGTCCGAAAGCGCTCCTCCAGGCGTGACTTGACGGTCGGAGCCGGCCCTCCTACCATCTGCCTGTCGGACAAGCCGACCAGGGTCATGGAGAGGGAATTGGTCGAGTGTGAGCGCGCCGGGTCGGAGGGACCGATCTACGCCCCCATCGAGCGGCGGAAGGTCTACGAGCTGGTGGCGGAGAACCTGCTCCGGGAGATCGCCAGTCACCGCCTGAAGCCCGGGGACGTGGTCCCCACCGAACGCGAGCTGACCAGCGCCTACCAGGTCGGCCGCTCGTCGATCCGCGAGGCCCTCCGGACGCTGGAGAGTCTGGGCCTGATCCGGCCGGCGGGTCGCGGCGCCTTCGTCGTGGCCGACTACGGCCAGCTGCTGCGGACCCCCGTGCAGCTCCTCCTCAGCCTGGAGGAGGGCGACCTCGACCAGCTCTACGAGCTGCGCAAGATCCTCGAGGTCGAGATCGCGGCCCTGGCCGCCGAGCGCCGGACGGCATCCGACCTGGAGGCGCTGGAGGGGTGGCTGGGCCGGATGGAGGAGGGCCTGGGGTCGGGCGAGGACTACGTCACCGCCGACCTGGGCTTCCACCTGGCCGTGGGCGAGGCCAGCCGCAACCGCATGGCGGTGCACGTGATGAAGGCCATCCGGGAGGTGCTCCACCGGGCGCTGCTCGACGTCTACCAGATCCCGGGCAGCCCGGCCCGATCCCTGGCGCAGCACCGCCAGATCCTGGCCGCCATCGAGAGGGGCGATCCCGCGGCCGCCCGGGAGCTGATGCGGGGGCATTTGACCAGGGTCCAGGAGGAGATCCGGCAGGTGGTCGAGCACGGCCTCTCGGCCGACGAGGGGAGATGGCGCCGCCGAGACGGTGACCGCGGGCCGGGCC
>JAJPKS010000456.1 GCA_021323605.1 Bacillota bacterium
ACCGCGTAGACCTGGGCGTAGGGAAGGCCGAGGAAGGCCAGGCCCAGCCAGGTCCTGAAGGTCACCGCGGTGAAGATGAGCGCGTACGAACGGGTCATCCAGGCCCGGTGGACGGCGATCTGCCGACGCCGGATGGCCACGTAGGCCCTCGCCGTGGTGAGCAGCATCAGGATCGCGAGGGCTGCGAAGCCGCCATGGGCCAGGGGTCCGCCCAGTGAGAGCGGCGCCAACAGCAGTCCTCCCGCACCGGCCGTCAGGGCCGCCGTCAGGTAGATGCGTCCCATCCACCGGTGCACGCGGGGGTGGCGGGACCGAATCCGGCGCGCGAACTGCCACGGCCCGAGTGCGAGCGCGACGACACCGCCGCCGACGTGCAGCAGCAATGGGCCCAGATGGGCGAGATAGACGGCCTTCTGAGCCGGCAGGAAGAGGCTGGGGTTGAGGCTGAAGTAGCGCGCCGAGTAGAGCGCCAACCCGACGGCCATGACCGTCATCAGCACCCAGCCGACGCTCCGCCGGCGGCCGCCTGAGGTGCGGGCCGGCCTCACACGCTCGAGCTCCCTGGTGTCCATCAGTTCGTTCTTCCTCGCTCGTTCACTCCCTGGGGTGGGTCGGACTGACGCCGGCACCAACGGTATGGTCGGGTGGAGCGTGCGTCGTCCTCCCCAGGGGGGATCCGGTCGAGGTCGGGTCGTCCCCCGGGGGGACGACACGGGTGGTGGCGCACCCCGAAGCTCGGCAACCGGCCGCCGCCCGGGAGGCGTCCGGACCCCAGGTCGCGCCCTCCGGGGCGAGGGGCGCGACCGAGGGCGGATGGCCGCCATCGGCTGGGTCGGCGACGCCGCCTCGACCGCGCCCGCCGGCCGAGACCGTGGCCGGCTCCGATCCCGATCAGCGGGTCGCTCTCGCGCCCGGAGGCCGGAGTCGGGGATCGGCGTCGAGCGCCGCCCCCGGAGGGGCCCAAAGGCCCTCAGTGCTCGTGGACGATCAGGCCCCGGATGTTGCGGCCCTCGAGCATGTCCTGGTAGCCCTGGTTGATCTCCTCCAGCTTGTAGCGCCGGGTGATCAGCTCCTCCAGCTTCAGCTGACCGTTCCGCCAGAGGTCGAGCAGCCTGGGGATGTCGTACACGGGGTTGGCGGAGCCGAACACGGAGCCCACGATCCGCTTCTGGAAGAGGGTCAGGACCGAGCCCGGGACGTGCACGGTCTCGAGCTCCTCGTGGGCGAGGCCGGTGACCGTGACCTGGCCGCCCTTGCGGATGGCGTCGAAGGCGGCGCGCACGATCGTCTCGTCCACCACGCCCACGGTGACGATGGCGTGGTCTGCGCCGACCCCGGGGGAGAGCCGCTCCCAGACCAGCTGGTGCGCCTCGGCCGCGCTCGGCACGCTGTGGGTGGCCCCCAGCTGCTCCGCCATCTCCCGCTTCATGGCCACCGGATCCACCGCCACCACGTGCTTGGCGCCGGCCATGCGGGCGCCCTGGACGGCGTTGATCCCGATCCCCCCGACGCCGTACACGACCACCGTGTCCCCGGGCGCGACCCGGGCCGCGTAGACCGCGGAACCCCAGCCGGTGGGCACGCCGCAGCTGACCAGGGCGGCGACGTCCAGGGGGATGTCCCGGTCGATCTTGACCACGCTGTGCTGGGAGACCGTGCCCCACTGGGAGAAGGTGCCCAGGAGGGCGAAGCCACCGAAATCCTCGCCGTCCCGGTGCAGGCGGAACCCACCCGCGGGCAGGACCCCGGTCAGGGCGTTGGCGCCGAGGTCGCACAGGTTCTGCTGGCCGGTGGAGCAGAACCGGCAGCGGCCGCAGGAGGGGATGAAGGCGCAGACCACGTGATCGCCCGGCTCGACGGTGGTGACGCCGGGTCCCACCTCCTCGATGATCCCGGAGCCCTCGTGGCCGCCCACGATCGGGAACCTGGGCCTCACGTCCCCGGTCTGCATGTGCTGGTCGGAGTGGCAGAGGCCCGCGGCCACGTAGCGGATCCGGACCTCGCCCTCTCGGGGCGGGTCGAGTTCCAGCTCCGTGATCTCCCAGTCCCGGTGCGGGCCCCTCAAGATCGCCGCTCTCGTCTTCATCTCACACCTCCGAACTCGACGGCCGGTCCCGGCCGCGGCTGGTTGGCCTGGATGGATCCGCACCTTCGGTGGTCGCCCGGACGGGACGGGCCCGCTTGGCGCCGCTCGCGTACACGCCCCCGGCGCGGGGCCGCCGGCGAACCGTGCCCCTCCCGCCCGGGCAGGCGGGGCGGCCCCCGGTCGGATGGGGGCCGCCCTCGCCCCGGCCGGTCAGCCGTTACCCCACACCGAACGGGTGACGCGGGCGACCAGCTCCAGCTTCTGCCGCTGCTGCTCGGGCGTGATCCGGTTGCCCTCGATGGTGGAGGCGAAGCCGCACTGCGGGCTCAGGGCCAGGCGCTCCAGGGGGACGTAACGGCTCGCCTCCTGGATACGCGCGCGCAGCTCGTCCTCGCTCTCCATGCGCGCCTTCTTCGTGCTCACCAGGCCGAGCACGACGGTTCGGTCCTCGGGCACGTGCCGCAGCGGCTCGAACCCTCCGGAGCGCTGGTCGTCGTACTCCAGCAGGAAGCGCTGGAAGAGCGTCCTCTCGAAGATGCGCGAGATCGGCTCGTAGTCGCCCTCGGCGTAGAACTTGCTCTGGTTGTTCCCCCGGCAGATGTGGAGGCCGAAGGTCACCCCGGGATGGCCCTGGATGATGGCGTTGTCCATCTCGATGCAGCGGTCGATCAGCTCCTCGGGGTCGCTGCCACGCTCCCGGTAGCCGGCCCGCATCTTGGGGTCGAGCAGGGCCGCGTACTGGGGGGCATCGATCTGGATGTAGGTGCAGCCCAGGCGGATCAGCTCCTCGACCTCGCGCCGGGAGTGGTCCACGATGTCGGCCAGGTAGGCGTCCCGGGTCGGGTAGGCGCCGCCCGACTTCTGGGGGTCGTAGTAGGCGGCGGCCTGCTGGGCGCTGAGCATGGTCACCTTGCCCGGACGCTGCGCGCGCGCCCGCAGGTAGGTCCACTCCTCGCCGCACATGCTCCGGCGCCAGCGCAGCCGGTCCACCACCACCGGCCGGCGCATCACCAGCTCCTCCCCGCTCTCGTCGCGGAAGGGGATGGCCCAGCCGCCCTCCTTGTCGAAGCCGTC
>JAJPKS010000316.1 GCA_021323605.1 Bacillota bacterium
CGGCACCTCCGGCACCGGATCACCGGCCTTCCCGGGTTCTCGGAGAGAGAGGGATCGGATCTCCACGCGGCCCCCTGCGATGCTGCGCGACCTGCCGATTCAAAATAACATTCTAATTATTGTTTGATAGATAGAATGTCATCGTGACCGGCAGGGAGGCCAAGGACAGGCTCTACGCCCAGTTCGGCCGGCTGGCCAGGGCGGTCTCCAACCCGAAGCGGATCGAGCTGCTGGAGCTACTGGCCCAGGCCGAGCGGAGTGTGGAGGAATTGGCCGCGGCGACCGGGATGGGGCTCCAGAACACTTCCGCCCAGCTACAGGTGCTGGCGCGCGTCAGGCTGGTGGAGAGCCGGAGGGAGGGCAAACGGGTGTTCTACCGGCTGTCCGACGATGGCGTGCTCCGCTTCCTGGTGGCGCTCCGGGAGCTGGCCCGAGACCGCCTCGCCGAGGTGGAGCAGGTGGCCCGCGACTACTTCGAGGCCCGCGACGCGCTGGAGCCCATCGGCGCCGGGGAGCTGTTTCGCCGGCTCGCACGCGGCCAGACCCTGGTCATCGACGTGCGGCCGGTCGAGGAGTACCGGGCCGGGCACATCCCGGGGGCGCTCTCGATCCCTCTCGCCGAGCTCGGGACGCATATCCAGGCGCTCCCGGCCGCGAAGGAGATCGTCGCCTACTGCCGTGGACCCTACTGCGTGCTGGCTCCGCAGGCCGTCGAGATCCTGCGCCGGGCCGGCCTCCAGGCCCGCCGGCTGCGGGAGGGGCTGCCCGAGTGGCGGCTGGCCGGCCTGCCGGTGGAGGTGGCCGCGGGCTGAGGCGGCGCCGCCCTACCCGTCCATCCACTTGGGCAACCTCTCCAGCGCTCGCCCCGACCCGGAACCTCCTGCCCGGGCCATGGTCGGGCTGCGCCGCCGAAGAGGTGGTGCTGGTGGTCGCTCCGGGCGGGACACGGCCTCTGGTGGCCGGGCTCCCGGCCCGGCGAAGGGCGGGGGGCGAGCACGGTCAGCCCACCTCCTGGAGGAGACCGGAACGCACGTCGTAGACGAACCCGCGCACGTTCTTGCGCGGGATGAAGAGGCTGCTCCGGATGCGGGCGATCGACTGCCGGATGTCCTCGGCGGGGTCGTCGAAGGCCTCCAGGGCGAAGGGCGGCCGGACGCCGGTCTCCTCCTGCACCTGCCGGCGGACCTCGTCGTCCCGGAAGGTCAGCATCCCGCAGTCGGTGTGGTGGATGAGGACGATCTCCTCCGTGCCCAGCAGCCGCTGGGAGATGAGGAGCGAGCGGATGACGTCCTCGGTGATCACCCCACCGGCGTTGCGGATGACGTGGGCGTCTCCCTCCTCCAGGCCCAGGATCCGGTGCACGTCGAGGCGGGCGTCCATGCAGGCGACCACGGCCAGCTTCTTCGCCGGCGGCGCGGGAAGTCCACCTCGGGTGAAGCTCCGGGCGTACCGGCGGTTGTTCTCCAGCAGTTCGTCGACGATGCTCATCGGTGATCGGTCCTCCGCGGTGAGATGAACGGGATCCAGGTCGGCCGGCGCGGGGCCGGCGCCGGCTCACCGGCGGGGACAGCGATCGGTCCGGCAACGCCCGAAGTCGATCTCGCGACGTCGGGTCAGGCCGATCCCGGTGACGATCACCACCCCATGGTAGCGGCACCGTCCAGGCCCTGGAGCCGGACCTCGGGCCACGTCTGCAGGATGATGGAAGTCATCATGTGGAGCAGGTGGCCGAAGGAGGTGGTGCCGTGGTGAGGTCGTCGTACCGGGCGACCGGGGAGCGGAAAGGGGCCGGCTCGACGGAGGCCGGCGTCTGATGGCCAGGCCCGGCTCCCCCCAGCGCTGGGAGGGCGGGCGCGTCCGGGCGCCCTTCGACATCGTTCGCGCCGCCCATGCCGAGCTGCTGGTGACGGACCTGGAGCGTGCACGCCATTTCTACGAGTCGCTGCTCGGCTTCGTCGTGACCGCCGAGACCGGGGATGCGATCTACCTGCGCGGGTACGAGGACCGGCACCATCACTGCCTGTCGCTGCGCCGGGCGGCGCGGCCGGCGGTGGGCCATCTCGCCTTCCTCGCCTTCTCGGAGGACGACCTCCGCCGGGCGGCCGACTTCTATGGGCGCCGGGGCTGCCCGCTCCGGTGGGTGGCCGAGGGCGAGGAGCCCGGCCAGGGCATGGCCCTGCGGGTGCTCGACCCGCTCGGCTTCCCCATCGAGCTGTTCAGCCGGATGGAGCGGGTGGAGCCGCTCACCCAGCGCTACGACCTCCACCGCGGGGCCAGGGTGCTGCGCATCGACCACTTCAACCTGCACGTGCCCGACGTCCAGGCCGCCTTCGACTACTACTATGAGGAGCTCGGCTTCCGGTGCTCCGAGTACATCGCCGGGGATCCGCCCGAGGAGCCGTTGTACGCCGCCTGGCTCTTCCGCAAGCCCAACGTCCACGACGTGGCCCTCACCTCGGGCCGCGGCCCGCGGCTGCACCACCTGGCCTTCTGGACTGCGGACACGGACGCCATCGTGAACCTGTGCGACGCCCTGGGCGGGGCCGGCGCCTACGCCGCGATCGAGCGCGGCCCCGGGCGGCACGGGGTGAGCAACGCCTTCTACCTCTACCTGCGCGACCCCGACGGACACCGGATCGAGTTCTACACGTCCGACTACTGGACCGGTGACCCGGACTTCGAGCCCAGGCGCTGGAGCGTCCACGACCACCAGCGGCGCAGCTTCTGGGGACACGAGGTGCCGGATCGCTGGTACCACGAGTCATCGGACGTGTGCGGCCTGGACGACGAACTCGTCGCGCAGCGGGACCCGGTCGTGGACGAGAGTCGGGCGGTGCGGGTGGCACCCGCCTAGTGGCCGCCGGCGTGCGAGCAGGTGGACCAGCCCTCGACCCGTGACGGCAAGGAGGAGGAACACGATGCCGGCCAGGACAGGTGAGCAGTTCGTCGAGGCGCTCAACGCCTCGCGCCGGGACATCCGCATCCACGGGGAGCGGCTCACGCGGGACGTGGGCCGGCATCCCGCCTTCCGCAACCTCGTCCGGGCGTACGCCGCCCTCTACGACCTGCAGCACGATCCCGACCACCGGGACCTGCTGACCTACCCCTCGCCCACCAGTGGAGAGCCGGTGGGGATGTCGTTCCTCCAGCCACGGAGCGCCGAGGACCTGACCCGGCGCTCCCGGATGATGAAGCTCTGGGCGGACTGCAGCTTCGGTTTCCTGGGCCGCACCGGTGACTACCTGAACAGCGCGCTCATGGCCATGGCGGCGGCGGCGGACTGGTTCGGCCAGGTGGAGCCGGCCTACGCCGAGAACGTCCGCCGTTACTACGAGCACGTCCGGGAGCACGACCTCCTGCTCACCCACACCCTCATCAACCCCCAGTCCAACCGCTCGCGCAGCCCGGCCGGCCAGCGCGACCCCTACCAGGCGGCGGCCATCGTCGGGGAGACCGACGCCGGCATCGTGATCCGGGGGGCCAGGATGCTCGCCACCATCGGCCCGATCGCGGACGAGATCCTGGTGCTCCCCTCGACCGTGCTCCAGGCGCGACCGGAGGACGAGCCCTACTCCTACGCCTTCGCCGTCCCCTGCGACACGCCCGGCCTCCGCTTCCTGTGCCGCGAGAGTCTGGACTACGGGCGCAGTCACTTCGATCACCCGCTGGGCTCGCGCTTCGACGAGATGGACGCCGTGGCCATCTTCGACGATGTCCTGGTCCCCTACGAGCGCTGCTTCATGATCCGGCATCCGGAATTGCTCACCCGCGGGCGCCTGTACGCCGAGACCGGCGCCCTGGTCCACATGGCCCACCAGGTGGTGCTGCGGGACCTGGCCAAGACCGAGTTCGTGCTCGGCCTGGTCTCCCTGATCACCGACGCCATCCAGATCGAGGGCTTCCAGCACGTGCAGGAGAAGATCGCGGAGGTGATCAACGTCCGGGAGATCCTGGCCGCCGCGGTGCGCGCGGCCGAGGCCGACGCCGACGTTGACGAGTGGGGCCTCTTCACGCCCGCCTGGATGCCCCTCAACATGGCCCGGAACTGGTTCCCCCGCACCTACCCACGGCTCAAGGAGATCGTCTGGCAGCTCGCGGCCAGCGGTCTCTTCGGGCTGCCGACCGAGGCCGACGCTCGAGGCGAGAGCGGGCCCGACGTGGACCGCTTCCTGCAGTGCGCGACCCTCGACGGGATCGACCGGGTACGGCTCTTCCGGCTGGCCTGGGACGCCTCCGCCTCGGCCTTCGCCGGGCGTCAGGGGGTGTACGAGTTCTTCTTCTTCGGCGATCCGGTGCGGATGGCCCAGGCCGAGGTGGCGGGGTACGACCGGCGGCCGGCGATGGAGCGGGTGCGCGACTTCCTCTATTCCGACGCCCCCGTGGCCGCGCCCCCGGGGCGGACGGCGGTCGTGCCCGGGGGGGCACGGCCGTGAGGGGCGCCACGCTGGTGGCGCAGACCGTGGTCCGCCTGGCCGGGCTGGTCCTGATCGTCCTCGGCATCCTCATCTGGACCGGGACCGGGGACGCGCTCGTCCCGGCCCACGTCCTGGTCGGGCTGCTGCTGGTCCTGGCCCTGTGGACGCTGGCCATCCTGGCCGCGCTGGCCCAGACGCGGACGGGAATGGCCGCGCTGGCGGCGGCCTGGGGGCTGGTGGTGGTCCTCCTGGGCAGCGCCCAGCAGCGTCTGATGCCCGGGAGCACGCACTGGGTGATCCAGGCCCTGCACCTGCTGGTGGGGCTGACGGCGATCGCCTTGGCCGAGCTGCTGGCGGCGGGCATCAGGCGGGGGCGGCCGCAACCGGCCGGGGGGTGAGGATCGGGGGTGTCAGCCGGCCGCGCGCCAGGCGGCCTGCACCCGGGCTCGCTCGGAGGCCAGTGACCGTGAGGTGGCCACGACGCCTGCCCCCACGTAGCGCTCGTGGTTGAGCTCGACCCGGTCCAGGTCGTACACGTAGTTCACCATCACCCCGTGGGACTCGCGGAGCCCCTTCGGTGAGCGATCGGCCCCGAGGTCGATGCACTCCAGGTGGGCTCCATTGGAGAGGTGGAAGTGCGCCACCGGATCCAGCACCCGGTTGCCCGTCCGCACCTCCGTCAGATAGGCGAGGACGACCCGTCGCAGGGCGCGGACCGCCGCCCGATCCAGATCGGGACGGGGCAGGGCCCACCCCACCGCGGCAGCGAGGTCGGGGGTGCCGGCCCGACGGCAGAGCGCGGCCGCCTGGTCCCCCAGCAACGCCCGCAGGCGAGCGGAGGTGAACCCCTCCGGGCGGTCGCAGCGCAGCGTATCGGCGAAGCGCGGGAGGGGTGAGAGGGTGGCAAAGGTGGTCAGGCTCGGGAGCTCGGCCGAGAGCTCGTCGACCACCTGCTTGATGAGGAAGTTCCCGAAGGAGATGCCCCTGAGCCCCGGCTGGCAGCTGTTGATGGAGTAGAAGATCGCGGCCGTGGCGCCGGTGGGCTGGGCCGGCGGCTGCCCCGGATCGAGCAGGGGGGCGATGGCGGTGGCGAGGCCCCGGGTCAGGGCGACCTCGACGAAGATCAGGGGCTCGTCGGGAAGGGCAGGATGGAAGAAGGCGAAGCACCGCCGGTCGGGCCCCAGGCGCCGTCTGAGGTCCTCCCAACCGCCGATCCGGTGGACCGACTCGCAGGGGATCAGCCGTTCCAGCATGGCCGCGGGCGAGCGCCAGTCGATGGCCTCCAGGCGCAGGAACCCGCGGTTGAACCAGGAGTGGAGGAGGTGGCGCAGGTCGGCGTCCACCGCCCTCAGGTGCGGGCGCTCGGGCAGCAGGTCGAGGAGCCTGGCCCTGAGGCGGAGGATGGCGGCGGTGCCGCCCGGGGCCATGTTCAGGCGCCGGAAGAGCTCCTGGCGGGGCGGTTCGACGGCCGCCGCCAGCGCGAGCAAGGAATCGACGTCGCCTCCGGCGGAGCGCCAGCGTTCCACCGCCCTGGCCACCCCCCGCGGGTCGGGCGAGAAGTCGGCGGCCAGGGTCTCGAGGTAGGCGTCCAGCCCATCCGGGCTCATGGACGACAGGCGCTCCACCAGCTCGCTGGCCAGGGCCAGCCCCGAGGCCTCGCCGCGCTGGGCCAGCAGCCGCCGGGAGAGGTCGCCCGGGTTGGACCGGGTCCGTCCCGGCGTCGAGAGGTTCAGGATCTCCCGCCCCCGGTCGGCGATGAGGCCGACGTGCTCGAGCCAGGACCTCGGCCGTCGGGGCTTGGTGGTGGCGCCGGGCTCCATGTGCACCCCCCATGGTAGACAC
>JAJPKS010000003.1 GCA_021323605.1 Bacillota bacterium
CCCGGCCGACGCGCGAGGAGGTGGCCAAACGAGGGTGCCGAGAGCGCGAGGTCGCTCGCCAGGTGGACGAGCCGCTCGTCGAGCCGGCGGGTCGACCCCCACCGGCGACGGCCTCCTGGAGCACCGTTGCCCCACCGTTGGCTTCCATAGGAGGATCCGCTTGACCGGACGTGGCCACGCCGTCTGACCTCAGGGTGGATCCTTGAGGGGGTCCATGCCAGAAACAGCGGGGGAGCTGAGGCTGGACCCAGAGGCTGAGAGGACCTCGCTTGCCTGGCTTGCCGAGGCGCTCCGTTCACCCCGGTCGGGGAGCCCCTAGCTCTAGTGGGCATGATGACTCGAGAACGACCAGCTCGTCGATCTCCACCCGAGCGCCGAGCAGATGGCGGGGCTGCGCGGCTTCGGTCGCGACCACCGAGGCGATGCACCACCAGCTCGCCCCTGACCCGTCCTCGAAGGAGCTGAAGAGGCGGGGGTGGCCCAGGAGCGCTGGTGGCGACGGCCGAGGTCGACCCGGGGCCCTCGCCGCGTCACTCGGTCGGCGCTGGGGAGCCTGGCTGGAGGGACACGTTCGCCCTGGTCGCCCAGCTGGCCGAGACGAAGGGGCGACGGCTGGTGCCCGAGGTGGTACAGGGCCTCTCTCGAGAGGGCAGCTCCCCTGCGCGAGCTGCTCCCGCGCAAGGTCCCGGTGGACCATCGGCTGAGATGGGCCGCATCTGAGCGAGGGACCTGACAGGGGAGCACCTCGGCCATCTGGGCCCGCAGTATGGCACCATCGTCCCGACAAGAGGGACGATGGTGCGAGCGCTCACTGACGATCGGGTCGTGCTCGGCCACTTCTGGCTCGGGATGGTCCGGGTGCTGATCGAGCGGACGGCCGCGGGTCATCTGCCCCGGGGGTCAGCTCCCGATCTCGACCACCACCATGCCAGAGGCCATGGGGAGTCCAGGCCATATCGACGACGACTCTCACCCCCGAGGAGAGCGGACGTCACCAGGGCGGCTTGCGAGCCGCGATCATCTCCACGGCCTCGAGCTACGAGGAGTGACCCGGCTGCACGCCTTCCCGGGGTACCCCCATGGTCGTCAGCCTGGCATGGGCCACGCCGAGTGGTCTGCCCACGTGGTCGGCAACGGCCGATGACATCTCCGGCCACCGCTGAGCCCACTTGGCGCGCCCACATGGCGCATGCGATCCCAACGGCGCATCCATCGATCGTGCCTTCACGAGCTGCCCCGACCGCCTATGGCAACATCCGCACCGCGTGCAGCCGGCGCCCCCAACGGTTGCTCACAGCCGAGCGCGTCATGTCGGATGGGCATCCACAGGGCCGACCGATCTCGCCCAACGGCCTGACGATGTTTGGAGCCCACCACGAGGCGTCCGGCTCTCAGGTCATCGGGGGCCGTCCGGATCTAGAGTTGCTGGAAGAGCGACGTGAGCTCCTCTGGGAGGTGAGCTGAGGATGGCTTCGCCACGGCAGCCAACCGCCTTCGTCGGCCTCACCGATGCCGACTGGCTCGACCATCTTCGTGCACTTCCCGACCTCCACGAGGTCAACTTCTGGCAGCCGAGCCCACACGGGTTCGGCGCGCTGGAGCCAGGGGAGCCGTTCATCTTCAAGCTCCACTCCAAGCAGGGTGGGCTGGCAGCGGGCATCGCCTTCTTCGTCAAGTACATCGAGCTTCCAGTGAGCCTGGCCTGGGATTATTTCGGGCTGGCGAATGGGGCGTCGTCGCTCGCCGAGATGCGCGCCCGCATAGAGCGTTACCGTCGTGCCCGCCCCGATCCCCTCGAGGACTACCGTGTCGGCTGCGTGATGCTGTCCGATCCGGTCTTCTTCGACACGGTGGATCGCTTCCCAGTCCCCGACTGGCATCCGAACATCCAGGTCGGCCGGCGGTATTCCCTCGTCGATGAGCCTGGCGCGAGCCTATGGGCTCGAGTCCAGAGATTGATCTCGGCCCACGCCGAGAGCACCCGGATCCTCGCCGTCCACGAGGCACCATCCGCGCGCTATGGGACACCTGTCTTCGTTCGCCCTCGCCTTGGTCAGGCAGCGTTCAAAGCCATCGTGCTCGACGCGTACGGGCGCCGCTGCTCGGTCACGGGGGAGAAGGTACTTCCTACCCTGGAAGCTGCCCACATCCGACCTTTCGCCGAGGGTGGCGAGCATCGCGTCGACAACGGGTTGCTTCTCCGCCGAGACCTCCACGCTCTGTTCGATCGAGGCTACCTGACAGTGACCCCGGATCTGGAGGTACGGGTTAGCCGTCGGCTACGAACGGATTTCAACAACGGTGAGGAGTACATGGCGCTGAGCGGGCGACCGCTGCGCCGACCGCTCGATCCAGGGGACGCACCTAATCCGGAGTTTCTGGAGTGGCACAATCGGACGAGGTTCAAGTCCGTGCTGTAACTTCCTAAACCGCAACCTGATAGCTCGCGTTCTCGAGCGACCCATTCGAGCTGATCGAAGTCGATCGAGCGACCCCTCAAGGTCAATGACCGAGACCAGCTCGTTGCTACAGGGGTGATACGATGGCCACCCATACCCTACGAAGCCTCGCGCTGTGGCCGCCGGCGACCCGGGGCTGACCCTCCCCTGCACGGGTCCCGTGCCCTCAACCGGTTCCCGCCGCCTGGGCACGACCGGCCGGAGGAGCCGCGACCTGGGAGGAGGCTGGCTGGGAATCCCATCGCGGTGCGGTCCCGTGCATTCGCCGGCTGGTCATCACCCAGATGCAAAGGAGAAAGATGGCAGATGCCCGCAAGGCAGAGATCGCCCAGGAACGAGTCACAGCCGGAGGTTGCTCGTAGCCCGTAGAGACTGAGGAGCGATCCTCCACCCCGCCGTACCGACGTGGCACGGAAGGGGCAAGCCAGCGAACCAAGGGGGAGCCGCTCGCGGCGACGATACCGCGTCGCAGCATCGCGCATCTGGCCGACCAGGCGGCCGAGATCCGGCTGCCCGATCGGGCTACGATCGCCCTCGGCGCTCTCAGGGAGACCGCCAGAGAGGGGTCGCTGGCGCTCAGCGTGGGGGTGGGTCTGGCTGTAGGTCGGCGAGATCCTCGAGGAGGGGGTCACGCGACTGGTGGGACCCCATGGCGAGCACGATCCGGGCCGGCACGCCTACCGGCACGGGCGGGAGCGGCGCCAGCCGACCCTGGGGAGCGCCGGGTCGAGGTCGAGAGGCTGCGAGCGCGGACCAAGGCGGGCGAGGAGGTGGAGAGTCGCCGCCGCTTCGTCAGCCGGGACCTGCTCACCGAGGCCGCCTCGGACCGGATCGGGCCAGGCTCTCGACCCACCGCCACCGTGCCGGTCTGGAGCCGGTGGGGCCGGTGGAGGCGAGGGCCACAGCCGCTCCGCGGTCTCTCGCCGCCTCGGGGTCGGCACCGCCGAGAAGCTTCGCGAGCTGATGGGTCGGGACCTCAGCGGGTTGGACCCGCTGGCGATCCTCATCGACGGGATCGAGCCCGCGGAGCACACGGTGGTGGCGGCGTTGGGCGCGGACGCCGATGGTCGCAAGCACCCGCTTGGGCTCGGGGAGAGCAGCACCGAGAGCCCGAGGTCTGTCAGGCCCTGCTCGACAACCTGGCCCAGCGAGGGCGCGACCCCGAGCGTCCGCTGCTGGCGGTGATCGACGGCGGCAGGGCGACTCGCCCCGCGCTCAAGGCCACCTGATCGCCCGGGGCCGGATCCACAAGCGCCGGGACGTGCTCGACCACCGGCCCCAGGACCCAACGCACCCTCATCGGCCGCAAGCTGGGCAAGGCGTGGTGGCAGGCTGCGGCTGAGAAGGCGGAACGGGATCTGCGGGCACTGGCCAGCCAGCTCCAGGCCGACCATCCCGGTGCCGCGGCCAGCCTCCGCGAGGGCCTGGAGGGGACGCTGACCATGGCTCGGCTCGGCCTCAGCCCGAGCCTGCAGCCCACCCCCAGATCGACCAACGCGGTCGAATCGATGGCCCTGCGCAGGGCCGCGGCCGCCGTGCTCGAGGCGGAGACGCAGCCCCGGCGCGTCAACGGCCACCGCGATCCCCAGGTGCCCTGATCGCGCTGGAGCGGTGGTGCCCAGGGCCGCGGAACCCGCCAAGGCAACGCTCGCCTGAGCCGACCCACCGCGTTCGCTCCCACGACCAGGTGCCGGGAGGGGTGACCTCCACCTCCTGGTCCGCTCGCCG
>JAJPKS010000285.1 GCA_021323605.1 Bacillota bacterium
CTGCCCGAGGACTACGAGACCCTGGAGGAGTTCGTGGCCGCGGGCCAGGAGTACCAGGCCGAGCTGCTGGGCTTCGCCATCGACCAGATGCGCAAGCGCAAGTTCGCCCCCTGCTGGGGGGCGCTCGTGTACCAGCTGGTCGACCCCTTCCCCGGCGTCGGCTTCGGTCTGGTCGACTACGCCCGTCGGCCCAGGGCGGCGCTGGACGTGGTCCGGGAGGCCTTCGCCCCGGTGCGCGTCATCATCGATCCCGTGGGCTTCACCCCCCTGCAGCCCTACGGCGCCGGCTGGCGGCCGGGCGAGCCGGTGGGGGCGCGGCTGGTGGTGGTCAACGACGATCCCCGGCTGAGCGGGCCGGCCGAGGTGCGCTGGGCGGTCTGGCGGGAGCGGGCCCTGGGCCGGGGTTCGCTGGGCTGGCTGCGCGACGTCGTGCGTCGCAAGTCCTACTCCGGCTCGGTGCCCATCGTCCTCCCCGGTGCCGGGTCGCCCGCGCTCCAGGTGACGGCCCTGAACCTCCCCCTCGACGCCGAGGGCGACTACGTGCTCGAGGCGGAGCTCCGCCTCCCCGGCCGTCAGCCCGTCCGCTCCGCGCTCGGCTTCCAGGTCTCGGCCGAGCTCCCGGTCCAACGCCGCCGTCCCATGCTGCCCGACTACCTGGCCGATCGCCTCCTGCTCCGCGACAGCCTGCGCGTGGGCCCCGACGGGGTGCGCTTCACCCTGCGCAACCTGACCCGGCCGGCGGTGCTGACCCGGGTCGGGGACCTCCGCCTCGACGGAGCCCGGCTGGAGGGGTCGATCCTGGTCCGGACCGAGTCGGGGCGGCTGCCGTTGCCGCGGCGTCTCGACCTGCCCGTGGGCCGTGAGCTGGAGCTGCTGGTAGAGGTGCCGGGCGGCGTCGAGCCCGGTCGGCACGAGCTGGAGCTGGACCTCACCGTCCTCGGCGTGGCCAGCGGCCGGGTGCGCGTCTCCGGGGGCGGTCAGGTCGCGGACGGCCGGTAGGCCTCGACGATCAGCTCGGCGACGTGCGCCACCCGGACGTCGGTTCGTCCGCGCGCCCGCAGCCCCGCCTCCAACTGCATCTGGCAGCCGGGGTTGGCGGTGACCACGACCTGCGCCTCGGTGGCCAGCAGGTCGTCCAGCTTCTCCTCCAGAATCCGGCTCGACATCTGCGGCTGGAGCGCGCCGTAGAGGCCGGCGGCGCCGCAGCAGATGTCGGAGTGGGCCATCTCCACCAGCCCCACGCCGGGGATCGAGCGGATCAGGCGGCGGGGCTGATGGCGGATGCGCTGGGCGTGGACCAGGTGGCAGGCGTCCTGGTAGGTGACCCGCAGGCGCACTTCGTGCTCGGGCGGGGGCAGGCCGATCTCGTCCAGGAACTCGGTGAGGTCCCGCACGCGCCGGCCGAGGTTGGGGTAGAAGTCCTTGAGGTGCGCGCCGCAGCCCGCCGAGTCGACCACCAGCACGTCGAAGTCCTCCATGCCGAAGGCGTGCTGGTTGTGGTCGCGGAGCTGCCGGGCCCCCTCCAGGTCGCCGTTGTGGGCGAACAGCGCCCCGCAGCAGCGCTGGTCGGACGGGAACCAGACCTCGCATCCCGCCAGCTGGAGGAGCCGGACCGCGGCCTCGTGGGCGGAAGGGTAGAGGAGGGGCATGACGCATCCGGTGAGGAAGGCGACGCGGTGACGCGGGGGGCCTGGCGCCGGTGCCACCCCGCCCCGGGGCGGCCGGTAGGCACGGGTCAGCCGGGGGAGGGTCCGGCCCTGGGGGACGAGGCCGGTGAGGCCGAGTGTCTGCGCGGCCCGGGTCAGGGCGCCCACCGTCCGCAGGCGGCCGGGATGGGCCAGCAGCCGGCGCAGGGCTTGGCGCACGAGGAGGCTCCTGGGGTTTGGCCGCCGCAGCCGCTCCACCTCGGCCCGGCCGCCCTCGATGATGCGGCCGTAGGGCACGCCGGAAGGGCAGACGGCCTCACAGGTACGGCAGCCGAGGCAGAGGTCGATGTGCCGCGCCAGCTCCTCGGTGAAGGGCAGGTCGCCGCGCTTCCAGCGGGTCATGAGGTAGATGCGGCCCCGGGGCGACTCCGTCTCCAGCCCCGTGATCCGGTAGGTCGGGCAGGCGTTCAGGCAGAGCCCGCAGTGGACGCAGGTGGCGAGGTCGTCGTCGGCCGGGGCGTCCGGCCCCTGGAAGGTGCCGGGATCACGGATGTCGAGCATGGTCCCTCCCCTCGGCGCCGCCCCGCTCCCCGCGCCCCCCACGATCCACTCCTCGCCGGACGGGCATGGCTCAGACCACGTACCGTCCCGGCGAGAGGGTGCGCCGGGGATCGAAGGCGTCGCGCAGGCGGCGCATCCATTCCAGGGTGGGGGGCGGGGTGCCCCAGGCCCCCACCTGCCGTTTGAGCGAGGCCGGCGCCGACATCAGCACCAGCGAGCCGCCCGCCTGTTCGGCGGCGGCCCGTACCAGAGTCACCGACGCGGGGTCGAGGTCGCCGGTCCAGTGGGCCACGCCCACGCCGGGCGAGGCCCACCAGCGTGCCCCACGGGGAAGGCGCTCCAGCACCTCGCGCAGGCGGGTCGGGGGGACCGAGATTCGCGCCCAGGCGACCGCGTCCCCGCCGGCGGTCGCGTGCCTCGCCCAGGCGGCGGGGTCGCCCTCCGGCCAGCCCAGCTCGCGCGCCATCCGCGTCACCCCCTCGCGGGTGCCGGCCAGCCGGGCCAGGAGGCGGCCGTCGCCGATCAGCTCCAGGGCGATGGGGGGCATGGGCAGGGCCAGGGCCCGGGCGGCCTCCGCCCATGGTTCCTCAGGGCGCGCCTCCAGCGTCACCTCGTGGGCGGGCCGGGGGAAGAGCTTGAAGGAGGCGGCGACGATCACCCCGCAGGTCCCCAGCGCGCCCAGATGGAGCTTGTTCAGGTCGTAGCCGCTGACGTTCTTCACCACCCGGCCGCCGCTGCTGACCAGCCGCCCCTCCGGCAGCGCCACCCGCAGCCCGATCACGAAGTCGCGTGGCGGCCCGTAGCGAAGCCGCAGCGGCCCGGAGAGCCCGGCGGCCAGGACCCCGCCCACCGTGTGCCCGGGCGCGTTGAAGGGGTCGATGGGGACGAACTGTCCCACCCGGGCCAGCTCCGCGTCCAGCTCCTCCAGGGTCACGCCGGCCTCGACGCTGGCCGTGAGGTCGGCCTGGCTGACCTCGATCACCCGGCGCAGCCCCCGGGTCTCGACCACCACGTCCAGCCGCTCCGGGGGGTCGCCGAGGCCCAGGGCGCGTCCCCCTCCGACCGGGACCACGGCCTCTTCGGCGTCGCGGGCGGCGCGCAAGACCTCGGCCAGCTCCTCCGCGCTGCCAGGTCGCTCCACGCGGCGCGGGGCCAGGCCGTCGACGGCCAGCTCCGTGATCATCTCCTCACCACCAGCGTGCCTCGGCGCAGAAGCCCACCCGGGCGGTCAGCCGGGCCTGTCGTTCGGGGTCGGGGAAGATCTTGCCCGGGTTGAGCATGCCCCGCGGGTCGAAGACGCGCTTGACCCGGAGCATGGCCTCCAGGTCGTCGGGAGTGTAGATCCAGGGCATGAAGGCGTTCTTCTCGATGCCGATCCCATGCTCGCCCGAGAGCGTGCCGCCCATCTCCACCACCGCCCGGAGCATCTCCTCGCCGGCGTGCTCGACCCGCTCCAGGATGCCGGAGTCACGCGCGTCGAACAGGATGTTGGGGTGCAGGTTGCCGTCGCCGGCGTGGAAGACGTTGGCCACCGGCAGCCGGTAGTGCTCTCCGACCTCGCCCACCCGGCGGAGGACGTCGGGCAGGCGGGTGCGGGGCACGACCCCGTCGTGCAGGTAGTAGTTGGGACGGATCCGGCCGAGGGCCCCGATAGCCCCCTTCCGACCCGCCCAGAGCAGCTCCCGCTCGGCCGCGTCCCGGGCGGCCCGCAGCTCGGTGGCCTCGTTCTGCCTGAGGATCCGCTCGATCGCCGCCGCCTGCTCGGCGCAGCTCTCGGCCAGGCCCTCGACCTCGACCAGGAGGACGGCGCCGGCGTCGGTCGGGTACCCGGCCCGGTAGTGGGCCTCGACGGCGCCGATCGTGACCCGGTCCATCATCTCCAGGGCCGCCGGGACGATGCCGTGGCCGATCACGTCGGAGACCGCCTGGCTCGCGGTCTCGATGGTCGGGAAGGCGGCCATGAGGGTGCTCACCGACTCGGGCAGCGGCAGCAGGCGGACGCGGATCCTGGTGATGGTCGCCAGGGTGCCCTCGGAGCCGATCACGAGCCCGAGCAGGTCCAGACCCACGCGGTCGGGGGCGTCGGTGCCCAGCCAGGCCACGGTCCCGTCGGCGAAGACGGCCTCCACCCCGAGCACGTGGTTGGTGGTGACCCCGTAGTAGAGGCAGTGCGGCCCCCCCGAGTTCTCGGCCGCGTTGCCGCCGATCGTGCAGGCCTTCTGGGAGGAGGGATCGGGGGCGTAGAAGAGGCCGTGCCGGGCCGCCGCCTGCTGCAGGTCGGCGTTCACCACCCCGGGCTCCACGATCGCGGTCCGCGTCACCGGGTCGATCTCGACGATGCGCCGCATGCGGCTGAGCTGGAGGGCGATGCCGCCCTTGAGGGTCACGGCTCCCCCGGACAGGCCGGTGCCCGCCCCCCGGGGCACGAC
>JAJPKS010000262.1 GCA_021323605.1 Bacillota bacterium
GCGAGCAGGAATAGCCCGAGGAGATGCCGGTTCGTGTCCGGGTGCCGGAAGGCCGGCCACATCGCCCGGGTCATCATCGCCAGCCAGAGGAACAGGCCCACCGCCAGGAAGTATTGCCAGAACCGGCCGAGGTCAACGTACTCGTATCCTTGGTGGCCGAACCAGAAGTTCGCCCCATTGCCCAGCCTCTGCTGGACCGCCAGCCACTGGCCGGCCAGCGACCCGACGACGATGAGGAGCAGGCAGGCGAACAGGAGGTTGACACCCAGCCGCTGGAGCTTCGGCTCATGCCCGGAGACCGCCGGTGCCATGAACAGCCCGGTGGCCAGCCAGGCGGTGGCGATCCAGAAGATGCCGAGCTGGGTGTGCCAGGTCCGCGTCACGCTATAGGGCAGCCACTTCGCCAGCGGGATCCCGTAGAAGCCCGATCCCTCGACTCCGTAGTGCGCGGTCACGGCCCCGAGCCCGACCTGCGCCACGATCAGCGCCGCCACGACCCAGAAATACTTGAGCGTCGCCCGCATCGACGGAGTGGGGTGCAACGCCAGTAGCGGGTCCTCCGACGGCAGCTCATGCTCGGTCTCCTCATGGCGCCTCTGGACGGCGAAGTACCATGCCAGCGCGCCGATTCCGGCCAGCAGCAGCACGAAGCTGACGACCGACCAGACGACGACCTGGCCGCTGGGATGATTGTCGATCAGCTCCTCGGACGGCCAGTTGTTGGTGTAGGTGATGTCGGACCCGGGCCGATTCGTCGAGCAGGCCCAGGCGGCCCAGAAGAAGAACGCATTGAGTTGTTTCTGCCGCTCGGGGGTGGTGATCGTGCCGGCCGGGATCGCGTAGGCATCCCGCAGCTTGTCGAGGGCCGGGTCGCTGCCGAACAGCGCCGCATAATGGGCGTCGACGGCGGCCATCGCCTCGGCGCGCAGCGGCGAGACGGTCAGGCTCCCGGTCGCCGGATCGTAAGTGTTGCGGCGCAACTCGGCCTTGAGGCGTGCCTTGAGGGCGGCCTGGGCCTCGGGGTCCAGATCCTGGTACCTCCGCTTATGTTCGGCCGCGGCCCAGTGGTCGAGCATCCAGGTCGCCTCGCGGTGGAGGTAGTCGGCCGACCAATCCGGCGCGACGTAGGCCCCGTGGCCCCAGACCGTCCCTACCTCTTGCCCGCCCATGGATTGCCAGACATTTTGCCCCTCCCGGATGTCCTCGCCGGTGCAGATCGGCCGGCCGTCGGTGGTCACGACCCGCTCGGGGATCGGGGGGGCCTGTCGGTAGAGCTCGGTCCCGAAATATCCCAGGACCGCGAACGAGCCGATGATCACCGTGCCCAGTAGGAGCCAAAGCCGCAGGTATCTCATCCTTAGGGTTCCTCTATCCAGAATCGGAACGCCTTCGCGCCGGGAGCGCAGCATGGACTCCTCCTTCGGTGAAGGCGTGCAAAGGGCATTCCCCGGGCCGAGCCGCGGGTCGGACACAGGGATCGTGAGAGCCGCTCTCGAGAGCCCGGGGTTACGGACGACCGCCGACCAGCCCCAGGACCATCGTCATGCCGTCGCGCATCCGCCGGGCGCGGACGAGGAACGCCTCCGCCTGACCCGGCGGGCACAGGTCGCGCACCGTCTCCTCGAACAGCTCGATCCAGCGGTCGAAATGCCCCACGGCGAGGCCGCCGATCGGGCGATGCTTCTCCACCGGCCGGCCGGAGTATCGCCCTGTCCGGAGCAGGGCCGCGGACCAGAAGTCCCTCATCCGAGCCAGATGGACGTCCCAATCGTGCACGTGGGCCTCGAACACCGGCCCGAGCCGCTCGTCGCGGCGCGCCCGCCGGTAGAACTCCACGACCACGTCGCCAATGATGTCCTCGGTAATCCCTTCGGCGTCCGCATCGGGGAGGGCGGGGCGCTCCGAGAGGGGCAGGCCATAGCGGCGCGGCGCGAGCGGGACGGCACCCACGCCGGTGCCCAATCGAGTATCCATTGATCAGAACTCCTGCGCCCGGGCCCGGATCAGCGGGGCTCGGACGATGGTGCCTTCCAGTAATCCGGCAGGTCCCGCTTGGTCTCGCGGAGGATCCCGATGATCGCCGCGGAGTCCTCGGGCGAGGGCCGGGGATCGTCCTTGCCGGCCGCGCGGCCGTTGAGGATGTCCCAGAGGCGCTGATAGATGTAGGCCTTCACTTCGCCGGGGAGAGAGTCGAAGGCCCGGGAATAGATCAGGTAGCTGCACGGGTGGCGGAACAGGCGGGTCTTGAGGTCGAGGTCGCGCAGCGACCGGCCCTTCGAATCGCGGGGGCCTCGGGCGGCGAACTCGGCCGCGAACGGCGACGTGCCCTTGATCGGGTCGGTCAGGTGGATCTCGTCGCGGAAGAGCATGTACTGGACGACATCATCGCCCACGCCACGGATCCGCGATTGGGCGCTCTCCGACGGCTCATCGAGGGGCTGGCCGAGGGCCTTGTTCATCTCGTGCTGATAGTGGATGGCCATGCGCGTCTCCATCCCCGCCCGTGCCAGGCGGTTGAGCATGCCGACCTGGTGCTCGAGCA
>JAJPKS010000476.1 GCA_021323605.1 Bacillota bacterium
GCGATCGGGTCCGCCACCACCGGCAGGGGCTCGTACTCGACCTCGATCAGGTCGCGGGCGTCCTCGGCCAGGTAGCGGCTCTCGGCCACCACCACCGCCACCCCCTCGCCCACGTGCCGCACCTTGTCCACGGCGAGACAGCGCCACACGTGCTTGTCCGGGGCCGGCCCGAAGTCGGGCATGGGGTTGCAGAGCTCGGCCGCCTCGGCCCCGGTGACCACCGCCGCCACCCCGGGCAGCCGGCGCGCGGCCTCGACGTCCATCCGCACGATGCGGGCGTGGGCGTGCGGGCTGCGCAGGACCGCGGCGTGCAGCATCCCGGGCAGGACGATGTCGTCCACGTAGCCGCCACGGCCGGTCAGGAACTTGGGGTCCTCCACCCGCCGGATGGATTTGCCCACCCACCGCAGCTCTCGTTCGGGGGTGGGGGTGGTGTGCGTCACGGACATCGATCCCGACCTCCTCAGGTACGCGAGGCCGCGGGCTCGTGGCCCTGGCCGGTCGCGCCCGCTTCGAGACGACGTGCGGCGTCGAGGACGGCCTCGACGATGAACTGGTAGCCGGTGCAACGACAGAGGTTGCTCGCGATCGCCGCTCTGACCTGGGCCGCGGTTGGCCGCGGGTTCTCCTGCAGGAGCTCGTGGGCGCGCAGCAACATGCCCGGCGTGCAGTAGCCGCACTGCAAGGCCTGGTGGTCCCAGAACGCCTCCTGCAACGGGTGGAGGCGGCCGTCGCCAGCGAGCCCTTCGACGGTCAGGATGGAGCTGCCGTTGGCCTGCACGGCGAGCGTGATGCAGGATCGGATGCTCTCCCCGTTCATGAGGACCGTGCAGGTGCCGCAGACGCCGTGCTCGCACCCGATGTGGGCGCCCTTGAGGCCCAGGTCCTCGCGCAGGAAGTCCACCAGCAGGCGGCGGCTCTCGACCTCGGCCTCGCAGGGCCTGCCGTTCACCGTCAGCGCGATGCGGTGCCGATCCGTCATCTGGTCCCTCCCCGGGCGCGCTCGGCCGCCAGGGCCAGCGCGCGCCGCACGTAAGCCCGGGCCACCTGGCGACGGTAGTCCGAGCTGCCGTGGACGTCGGACGCCGGTGAGAGGCGGGAGGTCGCCACCTCCGCCGCCTCCGCCATCACCGCCGGCGTGGGCCGCTCGCCGAGCAGGCGCCGTTCCGCCTCCGTCGCCCGGACCGGCGTCCCCGCCACCCCGCAGAGGGCGATGGCGACACGGTCCACCACCTCGCCGTCGAGGTGCAGCAGCACCGCCGCCCCGGCCACGGCGAAGTCGCCGTGGCGGCGGGCGAACTCCACGAAGGCGTGGCCCGTGCCCGGCGGCCAGACGGGAAAGCTGACCTCGGTGAGGAGCTCCCCCGTCTCGAGCCCGGTCGAGAAGGGCCCGGTGAAGAACTCGGAGGCGGCGATGCGGCGCTCGCCCTGGGCGTGGACGGCGGTCAGCTCGGCCTCCATGGCCAGCGCCACCGCCGGGATCTCGGCGGCCGGGTCGGCATGGGCGAGGCTGCCCACCACCGTGCCCCGGTGGCGGATGGGCTCGTGGCCCACGAAGCCCAGGGCCTCGACCAGGAGCGGGGCCCGCTCGGCGGCCGCCGGGTCCCGCTCCACCGCCGCCTGCCGCGCGGCCGCGCCGATGCGCAGCCGGCCATCCTCGGCCCGGATGTAGTCGAGTTCCCGCACCGAGGTGATGTCCACGAGGTGGCCGGGACGCGCCAGCCGGAAGTTCATGAGCGGGATCAGGCTCTGGCCGCCGGCGAGGACGCGTCCCTCCTCCCCCGCCTCGTGCAGGAGCGTGGCGGCCTCGGCCACGGTGCCGGGGGCGTGATAGACGAACGGCGGTGGTTTCATCCCTCCTCCTCCGGGCCGGCGGCACACGGCGCCGGCCTCCCCGGGCAGGGGGGGCGGCGTGCGGTCGCTGGGAAGCGATGTGTCGTCCTCAACCGACGGACCTCCTCACCGGGATTGCGGTGACCTGGCACCATCTTCTCCCCGAAGGTACCTCCCGACAAGCCGGCAAGCGCGGACGCCTCCCGCCGGAGGCCCGGCCGGCCCCCGGCGCCCGTCCGGGCGGCGGCGCCGTTTTCCCCTACTCCCCGGCCAGGAAGCCGATGACCTCGTCCAGGAAGAGGTCGGGGGCCGTGTCCATGGCCGCGTGCCGCTGACCGGGCAGCACGGCCAGCCGCGAGTTGGGCAGCAGCTGGTGGATGTACTCGGTCGCCCTGCGGAGGGACTCCGGGCTGTCGCTCCCCTCCACCATCAGGACGGGCAGCTGGAGCCGGCGCAGCTCCTCGAAGGGCGGCTCGTGCTCCTCCGAGGCGGCCAGCTCGCGCACCACGGTGTGGGCCGCCGCCACCCGGCCCGGCCAGGACGGGCGCGAGCGCAGGAGCGCCAGTTCCTGGTCGGGAACCCGGACCACCTCGCGCATGAAGGTGAGCAGCGTCTCTTCCCGGCCTCCGGCCTCGATCAGCTCCCGGAGCCGGGGCAGCACCCGGCCGGGGCCGTCGTGGCCCCCCGGCAACCGAACCCCGCCCGGCTCGTAGGCCACCAGCCGCCGCATGCGGTCGGTGAGAAGGGCGGCCTCCAGGGCCCGGGCGGCGCCGAAGGAGTGGGCGAGCACGTCGACCCGCCCCCCGATCGTCTCCAACACGGCGACCAGGTCCTCGACCTCCTGCCGGATGGACCAGGCGGGCCCGTCACCGCTGGCCCCCCGACCCCGGCGGTCGAGGGCGTACACGGTGAAGCGCTCGGCCAGCCGGGGCAGCACCGGCGCCCAGCGGGTGTGGTCGGAGCCGGTGCCGTGCACCAGCAGCAGCGGCCTCCCTCGGCCGTGACGCCGGGCTCCGAGCCGGGTCCCGTCGGAGGAGGTGAAGTGCACCAGCTGCGCCTCGCTCGACGTGGTCATGCTGCCGTTGGCCTCCCTCCTCATCGTCCGGCCGTCCGGTGTCGCCGGTGACGCCGCTTCCGGCCGGACCCCGAGCCGGTCACAGGGCCGCGTCGAGCACGGCGAGGCCGGCCCGGGCCACCTCCATGTCGTCGGTGTAGTGGCCGCCCGAGACACCGATCCCGCCCACGATCTTCCCGTCGAGCACGATCGGGTAGCCTCCGCCGAACACCACCAGCCGGTCGATCCCCCCGACCGCGCCCGCGGCCAGGGGCGGGTCGTCCTTGATGAAGGGATGCCAGGCCTCCGTGGGCATCCCGAACCCCACCGCCGTATAGGCCTTGTCCTGGGCCACCTGCAGGCTGAGCAGGGGGGCGCCGTCCATCCGGCTGAGCGCTTTCAGCACCCCACTCTCGTCCACGATGGCGATCACCATCGGCTTGCCCATCGCCGCCGCCTTCCGCTCCGCGGCCTCGATCATGCGATGGGCGAGTTCGGTGGCGATGCTGGCCTTCTCGAAGGTCCGCGACATGGTCTCCTCCCTGCTCGATCGAACGGCGCCCC
>JAJPKS010000273.1 GCA_021323605.1 Bacillota bacterium
GCCATGCCGTTCGGCCCGCAGGCCGACCAGGCGATCAGCGCCTCCTCCGTCTCGCTGAGGGGCACGGGATCGTGGGCCGACCGGAAGCTCAGCGGCCCCTTCTCCTGGATGAGGGTCCGACCGCTGGCCCGCACCTCGGGCTCGCCGCTCTCGATCGCATACCCGAGCCCGACCCGCCGGCTGCGCAAGGTGGCGAGCAACTGGGGCAGCGACCGCGTCTGCTCGAAGAACATCTTCAGCTGGCGGCGCTCGGCATCGGTGAGCGTCCGCGTCCCCACCGCCATGTCTCCGACCTCCTCTCATCACCGTCCGTCGGACCGGAGGCCCGGAGGCGCCGGCCCGTTTCATCGGTGGGGAGCACGATACCGCCCTCCCGAGGGCACGGCTCTGGCTGCGATCGACAAATCCTTCGACCCTGGTTGTCGGGCCGCGACAACGGCTCCGGCTTGCCAGCCCGGGAGTGGAGGGGCACCATGGGCTCATGGCGGGCCGCTCCGGGTCCCATGGTGACACGCGCCTGTTCGCCGAGGCCTGCCTCTGGGTGCAGGAGGCGGAGACGCCGGCCGAGGTCCTGCGGCGGGCCAACGAGGCCGCCCGGCTCCTGCTCGGGACGAGCTGCAGTTACCTGGCCGTCCGGGAGGGGGCGGTGCTCCGCCTCGCCGCCCATTCCGGCTTCCGCAACCCCGAGACGGCGCGCCGGTGGCTCCTCCCGGTGGGCCAGGGGATCGGGGGGCGGGTGGTGGAACGGGGCGAGACCCTGGTCGTCCGCGACTACCGCCACGATCCCCGACGCGAGCGCTTCTCCAAGTCCCTGATCGACGCCGAGGGGCTGCGCTGCTCGATCGCCGCCCCCATCCGCTCGGGCGGCGAGGTGGTGGGCGTGCTCTACGCGGCCGAGCACCGGCTCCGGCGCTTCTCGGCCGCCGAGGTCGAGCTGCACACCCTCTTCGCCCGCTTCGTCAGCGCCGCGCTGACCGCCGCCGAGGCCCGGCAGGCCCTGCACCGGCGGTTGACGGGGTGCGAGGAGGTCGAGCGCCGGCGGGCGGAGCTGCGGCGGCTGGAGACCGAGGTGGCAGCCCTCCTGGCCCGGGAGAGCGGCCTGGAGGCGGCGCTGGGCGTGGTCGCCGGCCGGCTGGCGGCGACGACCTTCGTCCGCGACCGTGCCGGCCGGACCATCGCCCGGGTGGGGGAGTCGGAGGGGGAGGAGACCCTGTTCCCGCTGGACGCCGGCGGTCGTCGGCTGGGGTTGCTGGGGGTGGCGCGGACGCCGGCCCCGGACGAAGACGAGCGGGCCTGCCTGGAGCGGGTCGCCCACCTCGTCACCGTCTGGCTGCTGCGTTCCCAGGACCTCCTTCACGGCGAGCAGGGCCCGGGCTCCCGCTTCCTCGACGACCTCCTCCACGGCCGGCTGGGCGACGAGGACGCCGTCGTCCGGCAGGCGGCGATGCTGGGGATCGACCTCGGCGTGGCCCGGGCGGTGCTCCGCGTCGGCCTCTGCCCGACAGGGCGAACCCGGTCCGAGCCGCCCTTCGTCACCCGGGAGGCGGCCGAGGTGCTGCGGCAGGTCGCGGACCGGCGCGGGCTGGAGCCGGTCGTCGACCTGCGAGGCCGCGACGCCGTGCTGCTGATCCGGGCCGAGGTGGCGGACACGGCCGGACTCCGGGCGCTGACCTCGGGAGTCCTGCGGGACGCCGGCGCCAGGCTGGGCGGCGCCCGTCTCGCGGCCGGGCTGGGCCGGATCTGCCGCCGGCTGGGCGACTACGCCGAGTCGCACCGCGAGGCAGCGCTGGCCCTGGACGTCGCCCGGGCCTCGCCCGAGGGCGGCGTCCGCACCCACGAGGAGCTGGGCTTCTACGGGCTGGTGGCGCGGGCGGTGGACCCGGGCATGCTCGACGCCCTGGCCGAGCGCACCCTGCGGCCCCTGCTCCAGGCCGACGTCCGCCACCACACCCGCTACGTTCCCACCCTGGCCGCCTACCTGCGCGCGAACCGCCGCCTCAAGCCCGCCGCCGCCGCCCTCCACGTCCACGTGAACACGCTCCGCTATCGGCTGGCCCGCATCGAGCGGCTGCTCGGGACGGACCTGGAGGACGTGGACGGGCGTTTCCTGCTCGAGCTGGCGGTGCGCCTGCTGGAGGCGAGAGGCGGGGCGATCGGTCCGCCGGCGGACCCGTCGCCCCTCCCCCGTCGGGAGGCCGGGAGCCCCGGTGCCGGGGGCGGCGCTCCGGTTCAGGTTGCCTCGTCCTCGTAGAGCGTTTCGCCGCGGTGGAGCCGCCGCGCGATCTCGAACGTCTGACGCTGCGAGCGCGTGGTGGCCGCGTGTGCGGCCAGGTAGCCGGCGGCGGTGATCAGGGGCAGGGCCGCGTCGGCGGTGCCGGCGAGCAGCTCGTGCTGGCGCACGGCCGCCTCGACGCACTGAATGGTGTGGAAGTTGCGATCCTCGCGGACCAGCATGGCGCCCAGGGCGGCGACGAGCCGGCGCGGATCGCCGCCGGCGGCGAGGAACGAGACCACCAGCCGGCGGGCCTCGTCGACCGGCTGTTGCCGGTCGAGCAGGTGCGGGAGCCCGGCCAGGAGCGCGTCCGGGTCGGCACCGGGCTCGGGCGCCGGCGGCCGCGTCGCGGGGATGTTCAGGAAGCGGTCCAGGTGGACGCTCATGGCCGCGTCGAGCACGCCGCGCAGCAATTCCGACGACGGCGACCGCCGCAGGCCCTGCTCGACCGCGTTCGCGAAGGTGAACGTGTGCAGCGCCGTGTCCCAGTCCCCGAACTCGTTGCTGGTCGGAAAGCGGGCGATCCGGGTCGCCGCCGCCAGCGACACCGCCGAGGCGAGTTCGGCCTCGCTCGCGCCCTCCCGCAACGCTCCGAGTAGGGCGTCGATGATCGCCGCCGGCTCGCCCTCCAGGACCACGTCGGCGAGCGCGCGACGGCCCTGCCAGCGGCCACGCCGGGGCCCGCCCGCGGCCAGCGCCTCCGGCAGTCGGCCGAAGGCCCTCTCCAGCAGGGCGACCAGATCGACCGGGTTCCGCCAGGCGTTGGCCTCCTCCATCCGCTCGGCTCCGGCGAGCTGGGCGGGCAGGGAGGCGAGCACGGCCTCGGCCCGCTCCCAGCCAGCCACGTCGAGGGCCTCGAACGCCTTGTTGACGAAGTCGAGGGTGTGGCCGCGGTCGAGGTAGCGGTGGTCGGTGGCGGCGGCGAAGAGCATGTCCGCCAGTTCCCGCGGCGAGGCACCGCCGCGGACGGCGGAGACCAGGGCCCGCTCCGCCCCCTCGGCGTCGCGCACCTCGACGAAGCGCCGGAACCAGGCCGCCAGCCGCGCCGGCGCCGGCGCCCGGCCGGGGAGCGGCGCCAGCGGGAAGCGCGGCGGGCCGGCCGCCGAGTCGGAGGCGACCTCGGCCAGACCGTGGTAGAGCGCGGCCGCCCGGCCGCCCGGGTCGAGGCACGGGGCCAGGTTCATGAAGCAGGTGAGCGTGGTCAGGCCGCGGGACCAGCCGCCGCCGCGGCGGACGACGCCGAAGTCGAGGCCGGCGCGGAAGACGTCGGCGCCGCTCGGGTCGGCCTCGAGCAGGGCGAGGGTCGCCTTGGCCAGCACGAGGGGGATGCCGCGTTCGAGGCCGTCGCGAAGCCGCCGGCGCTGGTGCCCGACCGGGTCGTCGGGCGGGCTCAGGTCGACGAGCACGTCGTCGCCGTCGAGCGCGACCGGGAAGCGGCGCAGCTCGTCGGCGAACTGATCGAAGGTGCCGCCGGTGGCGAGGTCGAAGCGCGCGTGGTGCCAATGGCAGGTCAGGATGCCGTCGCAGACGGTGCCGCGGTGCAGGGGGAAGCCCATGTGCGGACAGCGGTTGTCGACGGCGTGCACCTCCTCGCCCTCCGCGAACAGGCAGAGCACGTGACCGTCGAGGTGGACGACGAGCCGCCCGGCCACGCGCAGCTCGGCCAGCGAGGCCGCGCGGACGAGGCGCCTGGACGCGACAGGGATCATGACGCACTCCTTTCGCTGAAAGCGGGGACCGGCGGCCCC
>JAJPKS010000435.1 GCA_021323605.1 Bacillota bacterium
CATGGCGAAGGCCACGCCGTTGACGACCGGGAGGAGGACGGCGGTCATCCCAGCCGGCCGGGATCCCGCCGTCGCAGCGGCCTGAACGGGGTCGGGGTCAGGATCACCGCCGGGCGCTCACGAGGACTTCGAGGGCCAGATGACGACGGTCTCGGACTCCTTCCATCCCTGCGCCGACCCGGGATCGGCCTCGAAATGGGTGAAGGTCTGGGGAACGAGCGCCTGGTGGTCCTTTTTCTGGATGGTGACCTTGCCTTGCGTGCCCTCGAAGGTGAGGCCTCCGAACACGCCCATGACCTTCGCCGGGTCGTCGCTCCTGGCCTTCTCGATGGCCGCCTCGTACAGGTAGACGGACTCGTAGGACTGCTCCGCCCAGGCATCCGGCGGCGTTCCCTGGTTGGCGGCCTCGAAGTCCTTGACGAACTGCCGGTTGCGGGCCGTGTTGAAAGCCTTGTAGGAGTAGTCGTAACCCACCCAGCTGCTGGGGGTGTTGGCCTTCAGGGTGTTGGCCAGGGCCTCGTATCCGCCGCCCTGGGTCAGGATCACCTTGAAGCGGTTCGCCAGCCCGTAGGGCGCACCCTGCTTGAACAGGTTCACCTCAGCGGCCCCGTAGAGAAACACATAGACACCCTGGGTCGTACCGGAGCCCGCCGGCAGCGCACTCAGCATCGAGGTGATGTACGGCGTCAGGTCGGTCGCGCTCTGTGGGATGAAGACCTCCTTCCCCACTCTGAACTGGGAATCGAGGATCCTCATCTGCGTGGTGAAGTTGTTCCATCCCTGGTGCCCGGTGAGGTAGTCGTAGGAGAAGACGTTCCAGGTGTGGACGTCCGGGAAGCGCTGGTGCAGGAACTCGGGAGCTGCGCTCTGCGACTGCGCATCCGAGTCGGCGACCGCCGCGAAGTTGGGCACGAACTGGGTGGTCCGCAACTCCGTCGCCGACGCATGCGCGGCGACCAGCGTCATGCCCAGCTCCTTCACCACCGGCACCGCGGCCAGGGCGTCGGCGCTCGACGTGAAGCCGAACAACAGGTTCACACCCTGGGAGTTGAGGTCCCGCACCGCCTTGACGCTCGCGGTTGGGCTCAGCTGCTCATCCTCGGTCACCAGCTGCAGCTTGCGGCCCAGGACGCCACCGGCCTTGTTGATCTCGTCGATGGCGACCCTGGCTCCTTTTTCCCCGTCGGTGCCAACCGCAGCCACCGGCCCGGACAGGGTGTCGATCATGCCAAGCTTGATGGGTGGAGCGGCCTTGCCGCCCTGCCCTCCGCTCGACGCGCCCCCGCACGCGGCGACCGCAAGCGACGTCCCCGCGAGCAGGGCCCCGAGGGCCCTCAAGATTCCCGCTCTCACTGGCCTCCCTCCTGCAGTGGTGGGGGATGCGCCGTTCCAATGAACGGAACGGCCGTTCCAATACGGTGGTACTCTACACCACCAGGGACTTCCGCACAAGCGCCACGGTCAGGTGAGGTTGCGGCCCGGCGGCCACCCACAGCCGTGTCTCCCCAGCGATCGAGAAGCGCTGCCGAGGGGCAATCCGGGTGGGACCCTCGGGCAGCGTCTCCCGCGTCTGTGCCACCTCGGGTCCGGCCTCTACCGCTCATGTCCCACCCCAGAGATTCGACGACCGAACGAGGCGATCGCTTCCAGGAGCCGCCTCGGCGTCGAGCGACGGCTGCCCGCTGGATCCACTTCTCGGCCGGCTCCGTCGACCGGCCGGTGCGGGACGATCGGGGGCGGCGGAGGGGTGGAGGAGGGAGTGGCCAGGGACGAGGGATCGTCCGGGTCCGGCGGGCCCTTTCGGTCGACACCCGGCCAGAAGGGGCGGGCCCCATCACCGATATGACGATGGAGCGACCCGATCACCGCGCCGCCGGCCCCGGTCCAGGCCCCGAGCCAAGGCTCCCCCGCAGATCCCCCATCCCGACCTCGGGAGGACACGGGGAGAGGTCCACGCCTCCGCCCAGCTCCTCGATCGAGAGAGGAGCGCTCGAAAGCGTGAAGCGCTCCTCCCGACGGGCTCGAGGCCGAGGGCCCGCCAGAGGCGGGAGATCGCGGACGGCGGGCCTCCCGCTCGCTCCGGCCAGGGACCGCATTGGCCAGCGGGTGCGCCCCCGGGGTCCTGACCATCACTCGCTCCACCCGTCCGCCGATGGTGGTGCGGGGTCGCAGGGCCAGCGCCTGGCCCAGGGGCCCCTGAGCGCGCTGTCCTCTCCACCGACCGCGCCTGCGACCCATGAGGCACGTTCAGACACGGAACCCCTGCTCAGGACACGAGCCGGCCGTGCGTATGCTCTGGGGCCATGGACAGGCGGGGCGCCGTCGCCAGAATCACCCCGGTCAAGGTGGCCGCTGCGGCCCGGCTGGTGCGTCTGGGCCAGGTCATCCCGCTCAGCCACCCGCTCACCTGGCCACCCCGTGGGGGTGAAGCGGACCCGCGGCTGAAGCGGCCTGCGCTGCGCCGCACGGCCATCGACCACAACACCGTCATCCCGCTCCCCGATGGACGGTACGCCGTGACCAACGACGACACCGTGCAGTTCGCGCTGCAGGGGAGCAGCCACTGGGACAGCCTGGCCCATTTTGGGGTGCTCGACCCCGCTGTCAGCGGCGTCTTCTACGGCGGCCGTGGCCTGGACGAGATCGATCCGGCCGGCGGAGCCAGGACGCTCGGCATCGACGCCGTGGCAGGAGGCATCGTCACGCGCGCGATCGTGTTCGACGTGGTCGGGTTCCTGGGCAGAGCCGATCCCGGCTTCCTGACCGACGAGACCCGGATCACGGACACGATGCTGGAGGCGTACCTGGCGCGTCACGGGCTCACCCTGGAAGAAGGTGACGCGGCGCTCGTCTACACCGGGTTCGTGGCCCGCTGGGCCGCCAACGGCGGCGTCATCCCGGCGCTGATTGCCGGGCTCGACGCGAGTTCGATGCGCATCTGGCGTGAGGCGGGGATCGCCGCCCTGGCCTCTGACAACCCGACGCTCGACGCGGTGCCGATGGACTATGGCATCCACGTCGAGGGCCTGCGGGGGGAGGGCATCCTCCTGGGTGAGTACTGGAAGCTGGATGAGCTGGTACGGGCATGTCGTGGTGACGAGACCTACGAGTGCCTGCTCGTCAGTGCGCCGCTCAACATCCCCGGTGCCTTCGGCTCGCCGTGCAATGCCCTGGCCATCAGATGAGCAAGGCCCCGGTGCATCGGTCTGGATGCCTGCTGATGGGACCGGCACGATCCTTTCCCGGAAGGACCCGGCCCGGCAGCCCCCCAGGACGCACTACAGTGCGCCCTCCCACCAGCACCATCTCGCCGACCTGCGCCCCTCCTCGAGCCAGGGCGAGAAGCTGCCGACGGGGACAGGGTCAGGGGTCATTCCTCGCTTTCTGAGCCTGTCTTCCGCGCGACCTCTTTCCTCAACTCTCGTTTGGCGATCTTACCCGTGGACGTCCGTGGGAGTGTCTGTCGGAAGAGGAAGTGTTTGGGAATCTTGGCCGGGGCGAGCCCCCGCCGACAGAACTGGAGCAACGTCTCCACGCTGGGCGTCGGCGAACTCGGGTCGGGCACGATGACGGCATGGACCGCCTCCCCCCAATAGGGGTCGGGCACCCCGAACACCGCCACCTCTCGCACTCCGGGCTGCTCGGCCAGATACTCCTCTACCTCCCGCGGGTAGACGTTCACACCGCCCGAGATGATCACCTCCGAGCTGCGGCCCACCACGTAGAGATAGCCCTCCTCGTCGCGCCGCGCGAGGTCACCCAGGTTCAGGTAACCGTCCCTCATCACCTCATCGGTCGCCACCCGGTTGCCGAGGTAGCCCGAGAACAGGTACGGACTTCGAGCGTGAACGGAGCCCACCTCCCCGGGCGCGACTTCTTCACCCTCAGAGGTCAAGAGCTTCACCTCGGTCAGGGGCATGGGAAGGCCGACGCACCGCTGCTTGCGCCGCTGGTCCTCGGGACGCAGCGAACTCACGGTGCCCGCCTCGGTCGAGCCATAGATCTCGAAGAGTCGGGCCTCAGGCCACTGGTCCAGGATGCGGACCTTGAGGAACTCCGGGAGGGCCGAAGCATTGGACAGGATGGTCCGCAAGGTCGACGATCGTCCGCCGTCCAGGACCCTCTCGGGGAGCTGGAACAGGGAGGCGAACATCGTCGGGACCATGAACGTCGCCGTCGCGCGGCCGGCACCGATCGCGTGCAGCACCCGCTCCGGGTCGAATCCCGCATGCACCTCAACCGACGCTCCGGCCAGGAGCGGGGCGAGCGCCCTGGTGAGGCCAGCGCCGTGGTACATCGGCGTGGCGATGAGATGGCGCTCGCCGGGCGCGTAGCAGCCGTACTCCTGGCCGTAGGCGAGCGAGAGCAACGTCCGCGCACGATGGCTGACCACCGCCCCCTTCGGCCGCCCGGTCGTGCCCGAGGTGTAGCCGACGAAGAAAGGGGCATCCTCCTGGGCGAGGTCGAGATCGGAGCGAGGGGCGTCGAGCATCATGCCGGAGAGCGAAGGAGCGCCCGGCAGGTCCTGGTCCCAGGCGTGGACGACGCCCGGTCCCGTCACCTCCTCCAGCTCGGTCCCCAGCCGGTCCAGCACCGCCGACTCCGTGAGCACCATCGCAAGCTGGCCGTCCTGCACGATGTGGCCGACCTCACGCGGCGTGGAGGCGAGCGGGATGGGGACGCTCGCCAGGCCGGCCCGGGCGATCGCCAGGACCGCGATCAGGAAGCGCGGGCCGTTGGGCAGGAGCACCCCCACCCGGGCCCCGGGGGGGCACGAAGCCTTCCCGAGCAGAGCGGCAGCGAGCCGGGCCGATCGATCGTCGAGTTCGGCGTAGGTATAGTCATGCTCGCCGAAGCTGATCGCAACCCGGGAGGGCACCCGGGCGGCCGCGGCACGAAAGGCCGCCGTGATCGTGAGCCCGCCGCGCGACGTGGCAGCCATGGCCGTGCCCTCAGCCTTTCAGCCGGAACAGTTGTCGAGCGTTCAACTCCAGGAGCTTCCGCCTGGGCTCAGGGCGAAACCCCAGCTCATCGATCTCGCGGAGAGCGCGACGAGGGTCGATGACGGGGAAGTCGGTTCCGAAGAGGACCTTGTCCTGACCCCACGAATCGATGA
>JAJPKS010000442.1 GCA_021323605.1 Bacillota bacterium
GCTGATCTGGCGGGCCACCCGGATCGTCAACTTCGCCCAGGGGGCCATGGCCACCTTCACCACCTACGTGGCCGTGACCCTGATCGACCGCGGCGCCGACTACTGGGCCGCCTTCGCGGTCGCGCTCGGCCTGGGTCTGGTCCTCGGGGCGGCGGTGGAGCGGCTGCTGATCCGGCCGCTGGCGGGGGCGCCCGAGCTGAACCGCGTGATCGTGACCCTGGGGCTCCTGATCCTGCTGGAGGCGGTGGCAGGAGCGATCTGGGGGGGAAGCGACCGCTCCTTCCCGGCCAACTTCTCCCAGATCGGGCTCCGCCTGGGCGGACGCCAGGTCGCCTTCTCCAGCTTCGACCTGTTCACGTTGCTGGCCGTGCTCCTGCTGATGCTCGGCATGCTGCTCCTCTTCCGCTTCACCGCGCTCGGGCTACGCCTGCGCGCCTCCGCCTTCGCCCCGGAGGTGGCGCGACTGCTCGGGGTCCGGGTCGGGCGCATCCTGACCCTGGGATGGGCGCTGGCCGCCCTGGCGGGCTCGCTGGCCGGCGTCCTGGTGGCGCCCAAGGTCCTGCTCTATCCCAACAACATGGACACGGTCCTGGTCTTCGGCTTCGTCTCCGCGGTGATGGGAGGGCTCGACAGCCCGCCGGGGGCGCTGGTGGGCGGTCTGATCACCGGGCTCGCGCTCTCCTACGTCGGCGGTTACCTGGGGTCGAGCCTCCAGACCGTGGGGGCCCTGGTCATCCTTCTGGCCGTCCTCGTCATCCGGCCCGAGGGGATCTTCTCCCGGGTGGCCCTGCGGAGGGTGTGAGGTGCCGGGGACGGAGCCGGAACCGATCCCGGCCTCGGCGGGGGGATGGCGGTCCCGCCTCCGGCGGCTGTGGAGCCAGCCCATGGTCCGTCACCTGCTGCTGGGGCTGGCCGCGGCGCTGGGGTTCCTGCTCCTCACCTCGGCGCTCAGCCCCTACGACGACTTCCAGGTCGCCCAGGTGGCGGTCTACGCCCTGGCCCTGGCCGGGCTCACGGTGCTGACCGGCGCCAACGGGCAGATCTCCCTCGGCCACGGTGCCTTCATGGCGGTCGGCGCCTACACCACGGCCATGCTGCTGGTCGACGAGCAGGTCCCCCTGGGACTCGCCGTGGCCGCCTCGACGGCGACCAGCGCCCTGCTGGGGTTGATCGTCGGGCTGCCCGCGACCCGGCTCCGGGGCCCGTACCTGGCCGGCCTGACCCTGGCCCTGGCGGTGGGGCTCCCCCAGGTCTCGGTTCGCTTCGCCCACGTGTTCGGGGGGGAGGAGGGGATCTCGGTGCCGCCGCCGACGCCGCCCGACGGCGTCGACCCGCAGCGCTGGCTGGCGTGGATCTGCCTGCTCACCACGCTGGTCGTGCTCGTGCTCCTGGCCAATCTCATGAGCAGCAACGTCGGTCGCGCCTTCCGCAGCGTGCGCGACGACGAGGTGGCGGCGGCGCTGGCCGGCATCCACGTCGGCCGTACCAAGGTGCTGTGCTTCACCGTGAGCGCGGCCTGCGCCGGCCTCTCCGGAGGGCTGCTCGGCCTGGGCACGGCCATCGTCAACCCCGGCGAGTTCGCCCCCGCCCTCTCCATCGGGCTCCTGGCCGGTATGGTCCTGGGCGGCGCCGGCAGTCTGCTGGGGGCGTGGTGGGGCGCCGTCTTCCTCGTCTACGTGCCCCAGTGGGCCACCTCGATCTCCAGCTCCCTCCACCTCAACAGCAGCATCAGCTCCAACCTCGCCCTGGTCGTGTACGGACTGGTGCTGATCGGGGTGGTGATGGCGGCGCCCGCCGGCATCCAGGGCGGTCTGCGCCGCCTGGTCCGCGCCGGCGCGCGCCGCCTGGGGCGCGGCGACGGGGCATCCTGAACCGGCGCGGAGAGGGCCTGGCCCGGTCAGCCGCCGGACACCGCGGGGGCTACGTACAGCTCCGCCCCCTCGGGCACGGCGGTCTCCAGCCCGAGCGCGTCGCGGACGTTGAGCCCGTCCACGAAGATGAGGACGTGGGGGCGCAGGCCGCCCTGCTCGTCGCGCAGGCGGCGCTCGAGCGCAGGCCAGTCCACCGCCAGCCGGTCCAGCACCTCGCGCACGGTGGCCCCCCGGACCGGCAACGTCCGGCGCCCCCCGGCGTGCTCGCGCAGCACGCCGGGGAGGACGAGCGTCGCGCTCACGCCAGCGCCACCGCCCGCACCGACAGGACGTCCGGCAGCCTGGAGGCCACCGGCTCCCAGGACTCGCCGTCGTCCCGGCTGGCGTACACGTCCCCGAGCCGGGTGCCCAGGTAGATCCCGACCGGATCACCGTCGTCGGCGCACATGGCGTCGCGGAGGACGGCCGCGTAGTAGGGCTCCTGGGGCAGCCCCCCGGTCAGTGGCCGCCAGTTCCCTCCGGCGTCGTCGGTGCGGTAGACGCGGAAGCGCGCCTCGGGTGGGAAACGTTCCCCGTCGGCCTGGAGCGGGAAGGCGTAGACCGTGTCCGGCCGGCGGGGATGGACGACCATCGGGAACCCGAACGTGCTGGGCAGGCCGGACTCGATCGGCTGCCAGTTCTCGCCACCGTCGTCGCTGCGGTAGACCCCGAAGTGGTTCTGGGCGTAGAGCCGACGGGGCTGCGACGGATGCATGGCCAGCCGATGCACGCACTGCCCGAACTCGGGGTAGCGCCGGTCCTCGGGCATCCAGTAGGCCTGGATGCCGCGGTTGGCCGGCTCCCAGGTCTCGCCTCCGTCGCTGGTGCGGTAGACGCCACCCGTGGACATGGCCACCGTCACCCGCTGGGCGTCGCCGGGGTCGGGCAGGATCGTGTGCAGGCAGGCGCCGCCGTTTCCGGGCGTCCAGCCCGGGCGGTGCGGGTGGTCGAACAGCCCCTGCACCAGCGAGAAGGTGACACCGCCGTCCTCGGACCGGAAGAGGGCGTGGGGCTCGACCCCGGCGTAGACCAGGTCGGGCTCGTCGGCCGGTCCGGGCTGGATCTGCCAGACGCGGACGAGCGCCACGCCGGCCGTCTCGGGGAAGGCGATCGGGGCCCGCTCGGGCTCGCTCCAGGTCGCACCCAGGTCGTCCGAGTGCACCAGCGAAGCCCCCCAGTGCAGGCTGCGCGGGGCGGCGAAGAGCCGGGGCGTGGAGCGGCGGGCGTCGATCCCGACCGCGTAGACCTCCAGGTTGGCGAAGCGGATGGGGTCCATCTCCCAGCCTCGGCTGCGGCTCGGCCGGCGGGCGATGAAGAGCCCCTTTCGCGTGCCGATGAGCACGATCACGTCCATGGCCGTTCTCTCTCCTTGTCGCCAACGGCGCCGGCGCTGGCGGCGAGCCGGATCGGCGCGGGACCCTGGGCCTCGTGCCACCCCGGCCACCCATGCGGTCATATTCCTTGTCGGAATACTATATCAATTAGGAATAGCCATGGACGACCTCGAGCGGGAAACGCCGGACGGCGGGCTGCGGACCACGGGTTACGCCCTGCTCGGACTGCTGCTCTTCCGGGAGGAGACCTCCGGCTACGAGCTGAAGCAGCTGGCCGACCGGACCCTGCGCTTCTTCTGGTTCTCGCCGGCCATGAGCCAGGTCTACAGCGAGCTCCAGCGGCTGCTGGAGGCCGGTCTGGTGAGCGCCCGCCGCGTCCCCGGGCCGGGGCGCGGACGCACCACCCGTCTCTTTCGCATCACGCCCCTGGGTCGCGAGCGGCTCGTGCGCTGGCTCGAGGAGACCGAGGCCGGGTTTCCCATCCTCAAACACTCGGTGGCGCTCCGTCTCTTCTTCGGCCGCCTCACCGGGACGGCACGAGTCCGGGATCTGCTCGAGGACTACGCGGAGCGGCTCCAGGGGCGGATCTCCGAGCTCCAGGCGATCCGGACCGGGATCGAAGGCAACCCTGAGTTCCGCTATCCGGCGATGGTGGCCGAGTGGGGGCTGCGCTACTACGAGGCCGAGACGGCGATCGTCCGCGACCTGGCCCAACGGCTCGCCGGCGAGGCCGCCCACGAAGCCACACCGTCCCCCGAGGGATAGCCGGGACACGGCCCCTCGGAGCCGGCCGGCGGGGCCGGAGCGTCGCCGGCTCGCCGGCCCACCGTTAGCATGGGACGGTGAGGAGCTGGTCCGGGGCGACAGGCAAACTGGTGGTCCTCACCGGGGCCACCAACGGCATCGGGCTGGCGGCGGCCAGGGCGCTGGCCGCCCGCGGCGCCCGGCTGGCCATCGTGGCCCGCAACCCCGAGCGGGCGGAAAGGGCAGTCGCCCGGATCGCCAGCGCCGGCGGTGCCATCGACGTCCACCTCGCCGACCTTGCCTCCCAGCGCTCGGTCCGCCGGCTGGCCGCTGAGCTGCTCGAGCGCCATCCCCGGATCGACGTGCTGGTCAACAACGCGGGGGCCGTGTACCGCAGCCGTCGGGTCACCGAGGACGGCATCGAGCTGACCTGGGCGGTGAACCACCTGGCCCCCTTCCTCCTCACCACCCTGCTCCTGGATCGGCTCCGGGAGAGCGCCCCGGCCCGGATCGTCACCACCGCCTCCGAGGCGCACCGTGGCATGCGCATCCCCTTCGAGGACCTGGGCGCGGAGCGCTCCTACCGCGCCTTTGCCCGCTACGGCCAGACCAAGCTGGCCAACATCCTGTTCACGGCCGAGCTCGCGCGGCGCCTGGAGGGCAGCGGGGTGACCGCCACCTGCTTCCACCCCGGGCTGGTCGCGAGCGGCTTCAACCGCAACAACGGCCCGCTCATGAGCCTCGTCATGAGCCTCCTGCGGCCCTTCGCGCGCAGCCCCGAGCGAGGGGCCGACACCCTGGTCTGGCTCGTCGACTCGGCCGAGGTCCCGGACCAGGGCGGGGGCTACTTCATCGACCGGCGGCGGAAGGAGCCCTCGGCTGCGGCCCGCGACGCCGTGGCGGCGCGGCGCCTGTGGGAGGTCAGCGAGGAGCAGACGCGCGCCTCGGCGGCGAGCGCCGATCCATCGCCCGGAGGCCGGCCGACCGGGCCGCTCGGCGACGGGGCCCGACCGTCCTGATGGAGCTCGCGCCTCGGGGTCTCGGCCCGGGTGCGGCGAGAGGGGGATGTGGGGAGGCTCCGGAGAGGAGCCTCCCGCCGGGAACGAAGGGGGAGGAGAGGCGACCGGGGGTGCCGCCTCACCGGCTGGATGGTCCGGGCGTGGCCTGCGACCACCGGGGGATCTGGGTCCCCAGCCGTCGCAGCGCCTGCTGCTCCTGGGCGGCGGTGAGCTCGCCGTTCTGGACGTCCCGATCGAGGATCGGCGTCACGTCCTGCACCAGCCGGGTCTGGAAGCTGGCCTGGTCGATGTTCTGCTCTGCCGCCAGCTGGCCCACGGAGGTCCCCTGGCGGAGCTGCTCGGCGAGCTGCCGGGGCGCCATCCCCAGCACCTGGGCCTCGGCCTGGAGCACGGCCTGGGCCACCGCCCGGTTCGCCGACCGGGGCTGCGCCGGCGGGGAGGAGGGGAGGCTGGACGGCGCCGGCGTGGGCGCCGTGCTGGAGGCGGGTGCCGAGCCGGTGAGGTGGATGCCGACGGCGGAGAGCGTGATCACGACCAGGCCGATGGCGACCACCAGACCGCCCAGGGCTGCGATCACGACCTTGAGTGGGTTCCGCATGGCCTCCACGGTGAGGGAGCATTGCAAGAGGTTGGCCGGCGGCACATCAGGCTTCTGTAAGGGCGCGCTGGCGGTCACCGTCGGAGCGCCCGGGGGCGAGGCGGGGGACGCGGAGCGCCGGAACGGCCGGCGCCGGTCCGGCGAGCGGACGCCCATCCGCCATACTGAGGTCGTGCCCGACGCCATCGCCCCGGACGGGTCCGAGATCACGCTCCTCGTCACCGAGGCTCGGCGGGCCAGCCTGGTGGAGGTGCGCCTGCCCGCCGGCAGGACCAGCCTGCCCGTCCGCCACCGCACCGTCGAGGAGATCTCGTACTTCCTGGCCGGCCGGGGCCGCGTCTGGCGCCGGCCGCCGGAGGGCGAGGGCATGGTCGAGGAGGTCGGGCCCGGATCGGTGCTCACCATCCCCACCGGCTGGACCTTCCAGTTCCAGGCCGGGGACGAGGACCTGCGCTTCCTCTGCTACACGTCCCCGCCCTGGCCCGGGGACGAGGAGGCCGAGCGGGTGGAGATCACCTCTCCCCTGGCGTCCGCCGGCCGGCCCCTCAGCTCGGGTTCGGATCCCCCATTCGGGAGAGCGCCCTGAGGAGCCGCGCCACCGGCCCCCCCACGCCGTGCTCCCGGGAGAGGCGCTCCACCCGGTCGGGGTCGACCGGGTAGCGCTCCCTCCTGCCACCCGGTAGCGACAGGGGCAGGTCGGCCAGCGGCATCACGACGCGGCGAGCCCTGGTCACGTACTCGCGCTCCGCCTCGCTCAGCCGCCCGCTGGCGAGGACCCCCTCCAGGCTCCCGTAGCGCCGCAGCAACTCCGCCGCCTCCCTGGCACCGACGCCCCGCAGCCCCGGCAGGCCGTCCGAGGGGTCGCCGCGCAGCACCGCCAGGTCGGCGTAACTCCGGCCCGGCACCCCGTATCGGTGGGTGATCTCGGCCTCGTCGACCACGATCGGCCCGTTGCGGGACAGGTAGAGCACCCGGACCTCCGGGTCGCGCACCAGGGCGAAGAGGTCGCGGTCCCCGCTCACCACCTCGATCCGGACCTCGGGGGAGGCCTCGAGCGCCCTGGCGACCCAGGTGGCGATGACGTCCTCCGCCTCCGCCTCGGGCCAACCGGCCACGTCCACCCCGATCGCCTCCAGTAGCTCCTCGATCACCGGCAGCTGCGGCTGCAGCTCGGGCGGGACGGGCTCGGCCGTCCGATGCGCCTTGTACGAGGGGATCAGCTCCACCCGCCAGGCCGGACGCCAGTCCTCGTCGGCCGCCACCGCCAGTCGGGCCGGGCGTCGCTCCTTCAGCAGCCCGGCGAGGCGGCCGAGGAACCCGTGGACGGCGTTCACCGGCCGCCCGTCGGGGGATCGGACGCTCCCGGGCACCCCGTAGAAGGCGCGGAAGATCAAGCTCGAGCCATCGACGAGGAGCCAGTCCACCACGGAGATGCTGAGTATGGCCGATGCAGGGAGGCGACGGCGCCGGGAAACGGGCCGTCAGGGCCGGCGGCGGCACGGCCGGGTACCCTGAGCCTCGTGGCGGCCGACCGCGCGCCGGGGCTGATGGCGATCGAGTACCACCGGGCCACGAGGCACGACCGCTCCGCCGGGGGGACGACGTCGCGGCGGATCGACCCGACCAGCCGCCCGCGACCCTTCAAACGCTACCCCGGCGCGGAGTCGATCGCGCTGCCGCGGGATCTTCCCGCCGGCGAGGAGCCGGCGGCGAGCGTGCTCTCCCGCGGTGGCCACGGCTCCGAGCCGCGGCTGGACCTGGGAGGGCTCGCCCGGCTGCTGTTCTTCTCGGCCGGGGTCACCCGCCACGTCGCCGGCATCGCCATGCGCGCGGCCCCTTCGGCCGGGGCCCTCTACCCGATCGAGCTCTACCTGGCCTGCGGCGAGGTCGAGGGGCTCGAGCCCGGTATCTACCACTTCGACCCGCTGGCCTTCGCCCTGCATCGCCTGCGGGCCGGCGACCAGCGCGGTCACCTGGCGGCGGCCACCGCGCTCGAGCTGGCGAGCACCCCCGCCAGCCTGCTGCTCACCGGCATCCCCTGGCGCACGCTCTGGAGGTACGGAGCTCGGGGATACCGGCACCTGTTCTGGGACGCCGGCACCATCCTCGCCAACCTGCTCGCGCTCACCGACGCGGTCGGGCTGCCGGCCCACGTTCTGACCGCCTTCTGCGACGCCGCCCTCTCGAGGCTGCTCGGCCTCGACCAGCCCGGGGCCCTCGAGGAGTATCCGCTGGCCGTGGTGGCGCTGGGACGTCCCCGGGCCCACGCCGCCGCCCCCCTCGGCCCGATGCCCCCGCCGGGGCCGTCCGCCGAGCCGCCCTTCGGCCGGCCGGTGGCCGAGCCACTGGTCACGGCCACGCACCGGTCCGGGGACCTGGACCGGCTGGACGAGGTGGAGCGGTGGCGCGGGCTGGCGCGGGCGCTGCCCAGCTTCAGCGCCACCGTGCACGTGTCCAGGCCCACGACCCACCTCCCCCTCCCCCTGGAGGAGGTCATCCTGCGTCGAGGGTCGACCCGTCGCTTCGCGCCCGTCGAGGTCCCCGCCCAGGCGCTCACCTGGGTGCTGGCGGCCGCCACCCGGCCTGTCCCGGGCGATTTCGTGGCTCCCGGCCGCACGCTGCTGGAGCATCACCTCACCGTGCACGCGGTGGCGGGCTTCGCCCCCGGAGCCTACCGCTGGTCGTCGGAGGGGCCGGTGCTCCTGCGGCCCGGTGACCTGCGCGACGACGCCGCCCGGGCCTGCCTCGCCCAGGCGGCCGGCGGTGACTCCGCCTACACGGTCTTCCACGGCCGGCGGCTGGAAGCGCTGCTGGAGGCGCTCGGCGAGCGGGGGTACCGGGCGGCGCAGCTCGAGGCGGGGATCGTGGCCGGCCGTCTGGTGCTGGCCGCACACGCGCTCGGTCTGGGGGGCACCTGTCTGACCTTCTACGACGACGAGGTGGAGCGGCTCTTCGGCACCCGCGCCGCCACCATGCTGGCCACGGCCTGCGGGGTGCCGCTACGACCGCCGCGTCCGGGCCGCCGGCCCCCGCCGGAGGGGTACGGTCCCTGAGCCCCCGGGAGCGGGTCGAGGCCGTCGATCTCCGCCGGCGACGGGTCGTAACGTGGTGGTCATCGATGGACATCGCCATCTCCCACCTGCAGCGCGACCTCGAAGAGCTCCGGGACTGCGTGGAGCGGCTGCGCGCGGCCTGCGCCCGTCTCAGCGCCGGCGAGCTGGGAGAGCGAGAAGCGGCGGTCCTGGCCGTGGCCCGCCACCACCTGGCCGAGCTGCGGGCGCTGGTCACCCGCCTCGACCAGCAGCTCTCGCCCGCCGGCGCCTCCCGCCCTCCCGGCTCCTGCCCGGCCTGCCAGGGTGGATGGTGGCGTTACCGCGCCGAGGACCAGCCGCGGTGGGAGTGCGCGGCCTGCGGCTGGACGGCCATCGACCCCGAAGGGGCCCACGGCGGCGGGTAGGAGGGCGACGGTCGATCCGACCGCCCGCCTGGCCTTCCACGGTTGGGGGCGCGGCGAGCAGAAGGCCCGAGTGGCCCGTGATCCCGGAAGGGAGCGGCGGTACCTCATGACATCCGCGCCACCACCTTCCGACAGGGATCGTTTGATGCTTCACTTGAGTCCATGAATGCCACCAGCCCCGGCCAGACCTTCACCGTCCGGACCGCCACGCGCACGGACATGCCCGCCATCGTGGGCATCTACAACTGGGCCATCAACCAGACCTTCGCCACCATCGACGCCGAGCCGCTGTCGGCCGAGGAGGCGACCGAGTGGTGGGACGAGCACGCCCGGCGGGGCACCTACACGTTGGTCGCGGTGGAGGAGGGGGACGTGATCGGCTGGGCGCGCCTCATGCCCTGGAAACAGCAGGGGTACCAGGTGGTGGAGGACCACGTATACGTGGACCCGCTCTATCAGCGCCGGGGGGTGGGCCGCGAGCTCCTGGCCCGCCTGATCGAGGCCGCCCACAGCTCCGGCTACCGCACCATCGTGGCCTCGGTCGCGGCCGACAACGTGGCCGGGTTGCGGCTGCACGAGCGCCTGGGATTCGAGGTGGTGGGCACGCTCCGCAACGCCGCCCACAAGTTCAACCGCTGGATGGACATCACGCTGGTCCAGCGTTCCCTGGACGCGTGAGCCGGCCGGAAGCGGGCTTCTGATCGCGCCGGCGTGAGCTGGCCCGGGCCACGCCGGGCGGCGCCGGGCGACCGTCGGCCGCCCGGCGCCCAGGGCTAACGCTCGATCGGCACGCGCACCGAGCTACCCCACTCGGTCCAGGAGCCGTCGTAGTTGCGCACGTCGGGGTAGCCGAGCAGCTCGCGGAGCACGAACCAGGTGTGGGCCGAGCGCTCGCCGATCCGGCAATAGGCGATCACCTCGCGATCCGGGGACACGCCCTTGGAGCCGTACAGCTCGCGCAGCTCCTGCGGGGCCTTGAAGGTGCCGTCCTCCTTGACCGCCTGCGACCAGGGGATGTTGACCGCGGTCGGGATGTGGCCCCCCCGCTGGGCCCCCTCCTGGGGCAGGTTCTCGGGGGCGAGGAGCTCGCCCGAGAACTCGGCCGGGCTGCGCACGTCCACCAGCCCGGCCCGGCCGATGCGCTCCAGCACCTGGTCCCGGTAGGCGCGGATCTCCTCCCGCGGCTCGCCGGCGAACCGGTACTCGACGGGCTGGATCCTGGGGACCTCGGTGGTGTACGGCCGACCCTCCACCTCCCAGCGCACGCGGCCCCCGTTGACGAGCTTCACCCGCTCGTGACCGTAGTACTTGAGCGCCCAGTACGCGTAGGCCGCGAACCAGTTGTTGTTGTCACCGTACAGGAGGACCGTGGTCTCCGGGGTGACGCCGCTCTCGCCGAGCTTGCGGGCCAGTGCCTCCCGCGGCGCCAGGTCGCGGATGGTCGGATCCTGGAGGTCGCGCTTCCAGTCCCATCCCACCGCGCCGGGGATGTGTCCGCTGTCGTAGACGGCCGGGTTGACATCCACCTCGATCAAGCGGTAGCCGGGCTCGTCGAGATGGGCGGCCAGCCATTCCGTGCTGACCAGGGCGTCGGGATTGGCGTAGCTGTCGGTCGTGGACATGATCAACCTCCAACTCAGGACGAGGGTCGCGCACGAACACGTGGGACCACACCGGTGGAGCAGTGGTCAGGATCGAGATGGCGCCGGGAGGCGCCCGCGCGCGTCAGCGCTTACAGAAGCAGGCGGCCCGGTGGACCAGACGCTGAGCAGGCCAGCAGAACGATTCCTGCATCGATGCGATTGTATGAATCCTCCGTGGTCTCCGACATCACGTTGACGAAGTACCAGGCTCTGGGCAACGACTACCTGGTCCTGGACCTGCCCGCCGACCTCGAGCGCGTGGTGGGCGTGCTTCCCCGCCTCTGTGACCGCCACCGCGGCGTGGGCGCGGACGGGCTCCTGGCCTTCGACCCCCGGACGTGGCGGCTCCGGATCTTCAACCCGGACGGCTCGGAGGCGGAGAAGAGCGGCAACGGGCTCCGGATCGCCGCCTGCCACGCCCGGCTCGAGCACGGCGCCGGCGAGCGCTTCGAGCTGCGCACGCGCGACCGCGCCAACCCGGTGCGGGTGCTGTCGAGCGAGGGCGGCCGGGCCGTGATCGAGCTGGACCTGGGCCGGCCGCGCTTCCATCCCGACCGCTGGCTGTACCTGGACACGCCGGTGGGCAGGGTTCGCTGCCGACCGGTCGAGGTGGGCAACCCCCATTGCGTGGTGCTGGGCGAGCCGGTGACCTCGGAGCGCTGCCGGCAGCTCGGCCCGCACCTGGAGCGCCATCCGCGCTTTCCCAACCGCACCAACGTCCAATTGACCGAGGTGATGGATCGCGGGCGGGCGCGCATCGAGATCTGGGAGCGTGGCGCCGGGTACACGCTTGCCTCCGGCACCAGCGCCGCCGCCGTGGCGGCGGTGCTCATCCACCTGGGGCTGACCGGTCGGGCGCTCGAGGTGCTGATGCCCGGAGGCTCGCTCGTCGTCCGCCAGGAGGCTGGCGGCGAGCTGGTCCAGGTGGGACCGGCGCAGCGGGTCTTCCGGGCCCGGGTGGATCTGGACGACCTCCGAGCCGGGTGACCTGCGGGCCGCTGGGGCGACGCGGGCCGCCGGGCGTCGGTGGGACACGGACCACACCGCCCCCGCCGCCCCTCGCCCGGCCGGTCAGGATCCCGGACGTGCGAAGATCATCGAGTCCGGATGTCAGGGCCACGATCGGGGCCGGGAGCTGGCCCCACCCCGTCCTCGAGCAGTCGACCGGCGAGGCGGTCGCCCGGACGCGACCTCGCCGTCGACGCCGCCCGGTTGCGGGCGATGCACGTCCCGGGCACGCCGCTCTTGCTCGCCAACGCCTGGGATGTGGCCAGCGCCCGTCTCGTCCGCGAGGTCGGGCTGCCCGCCGTCGCCACCTCCAGCGCGGCGGTCGCCGCCGCGTCAGGCTACGAGGACCGCTCGCGCATGCCTGCCGCCGTGGCCATGGCGGCCGTGGCCCGCATCGCGGCGGCGGTCGACCTGCCGGTCACGGCCGACCTGGAGGACGGCTACGGCCTCGGCCCCGGCGAGCTCGTCGCCGGGCTCATCGAGGCCGGAGCCTGCGGCCTCAACCTCGAGGACAGCGACCACCGCCGCGGCGGGCTCATCGACGCCGGCGTCCAAGCCGAGCGGATCGCGGCCATCAAGGCGGCGGGCCGTGCCGCCGGCGTCGACCTCGTCGTCAACGCCCGCATCGACGTGCACCTGCACGGTCTTTCGGTCTCCGCCGGGCTCGACCGCGCCGCTCGGTACCGGGAGGCCGGTGCCGATTGCCTGTACCCGATCACCCTGGACGACCCGGTGGCCCTGCGCGAGTACGTGGCCATCGGCCCGGTGAACGCGCTCTACCGGCCCGGCTCGCCCTCCCTCAGGGCGCTCGCGGAGGTCGGGGTCAGCCGGATCAGCATGGGTTCGGGACTCTTCCGACTGGCGATGGCCCGAGCCCGGGCGGCGGCCATGGCGCTGGCCCGGGGCGACGACCCGGGCGTCTGGGAGACGTAGCCCGGTCGCCCGCCGGCCGCCCTCCCCTGGCAGGGGATCGACCGGGTCGCTCAGCCGTAGTGCACGTGCTCCAGCATCCGCCGGCGCCGGGCCCGGCGGCTCGCGCCCCTCGCGCAGTCGTCACAGATGCCCACCACCACCACCTCCGTCCGCAGGGGCCGGAACCGGTGCAGCTCCTCCAGGTGCCGCTCCAGGTCGGCGACCAGCTCGTGCTCGATGTGGAGCACGCCCTGGCATACCTGACAGATCGCGTGGGGATGGTCGGCCTGGGCCACCTCGTAGTGGACCGGCCCGTCGCCCAGCCGCACCGCTCGAAGCGCCCCCGAGGCGGAGAGGGCGTCCAGGGCCCGGTAGACGGTGCTGCGCGCCACGCCGGGCTGCTCCGCCCGGAGGACGGCGCTGATCTCGTCGGCCGTGCAGTGGCCGCCGAGGCGGCGTACCACCTCCCAGACCTGGCGGCGCTGCCGCGTCCGGCGCAGTCCCGGGCGCAGGGGGAGGGCATCGTCGGTTCCACGAGGGCCGGCCGGCGGGCGAAGCCGGGGGCCGGGACCACGGGGGCGAGCCATTCCCCGCACCCTACCGGCGAGGCCACCTAGGGCGCATCCGGCCGCAGGCCGCGGCCGGCCCGGGTCAGCACCCGGCAGCCGTTCGGCTCCACCACCACGTCATCCTCGATCCGGATCCCGCCCCAGCCCGGGATGTAGACGCCCGGCTCGATGGTGATCACCATCCCCGCCTCCAGGACCGTGCCCCCACCCGGGTCCAGGCTCGGCGCCTCGTGCGGCTCGAGCCCCAGCCCGTGCCCCAGCCGGTGGATGAAGCGCTCGCCCAGGCCAGCGTCCCGCAACACGGAACGGGCTGCCTCGTCCACCTCACCCGCCGTCACCCCGGCGCGCACGGCCGCGATGCCGGCGTCGTGGGCCTCGAGGACCAGCCCGTGGAGCTCACGCTGTCGTGCGTCCGGCTCACCCAGCACGACCGTGCGCGTGGTGTCGGCCCGGTAGCCCTCCCAGGCGGCGCCGAAATCCACCAGCACCAGGTCCCCGGGGCGCAACCGCCGGTCCCCGGGGGGCTGGTGGGGCCGGGCCGTGTTCTCTCCCGACTGCACCAGCGTCGCGAAGGAGGTGACCGCGCCGCCGGCGGCGACGGCGAGGTCCAGCGCGGCCGCCACCTCGAGCTCCGTCCGACCGGGCTCCAGCCCCCTCAGCGCCCGCTCGGTGACCTCGTCGGTGATCCGTGCCGCCCGTTCCAGACGGGCGATCTCCTCCGGGGTCTTACGGGCGCGCAGGCGGCGGATCTCCGCCCCGACGTCGACCGGCTCCCCCTCCTGGACGGACTCCTGGAGCCGTTCCCAGGCGGAGATGGTGAGATGCGCCTTCTCCACCCCCAGGCGGCGCGGTCGTCCCAGGGCCGCACCGACCACGGCCCATGGGTCCTCGCCGTCGCGCCAGGCCCGCACCTCAACCCCCCGGGCGGCGGCGCAGGCCGCCTCCTCTTCGAGCCAGGGCACCACCAGCAGGGCCCGATCGGGACGCACCACCAGGGCCATCAGGCGCTCGTGCGGCTCGGCGCGGAAGCCGGTGAGGTAGGCGACGGAGACGGGATGCGTGACCAAGGCGGCGTCCACCGCCGCCTCCTCCATCCACTCCGCCAGCCGTCCGAGCACGCCTACCGGCTCCATCCGGAGGCGGACACCGCCGATCGCGGTCCCCTCGATCCGCGCCGCCCGGTCACCGGGGCCGGCGCCACCGGGGACAGGGGGCGCCGGCCCTCCGGCAACCGGGGTGAGGAGGCGGCCACGGCGCCCTCCTACTCGATCCGGACGACCCGGACCGTGTACGAGCCACCGGCGGGAGTCCGGACCACGACCTCCTCACCCACCCGGCGCCCGAGCAGCGCCTTGCCGAGCTCGGACTCGAAGCTGATCCGTCCCTGACCCGGGTCGGCCTCGGCGGGACCAACGATGCGGTAGGTCTCCTCCGGGGCACCGTCCTCCTGGAAGGTGACGGTGCTCAACAACTGCACCCGATCCGAAGGTCCGTTGGACTCGATCAGGACGTGGTTCTTGACGATCGCCTCCAGCTCCCGAATCCGGGTTTCGAGGAAAGCCTGCTCGTTCCGGGCTGCGTGGTACTCGAAGTTCTCCGAGAGATCACCATGCTCACGGGCGGCCTTGATCTTGGCGACGATGTGGGGACGCTTGACGTTGACGAGCTCATCGAGTTCCCGCTTCACCTCCTCGAGCCCCTCGGCGGTGATCGGGACCTCGGGCGGTTGCCTCATTGGAGACCTCCAGGGATGAGGGACTGGACCTCGTTCACGAGGCGGCGCTGGTACAGGTACGACAGGCCCCAGACGGCCCCGCTCGCGGCCAGGGCTGCGGCCGCGGCCAGGAGGGCGTGCAGGAGGTCCGGCTCGATCGGGACGGCGGAGACGACGTCGGCGCTCAGGACCGCGGTCGCGGCCAGGGCGGCGGGGGTGACGATCGGCAGGAGTCGCAGCCGGTGCAGGATGGGCGGCGCCGGCTGGCTCGGACGGGGCACCAGCCGCTGGCCCATCACGCCCACGCCCCGCACGTGGCGCAGGCGCGGTGTCATGGTGAGGATCACGTTCACCTGGTTGCCCGGCACCTTGCTCATCCGGTCGGGAGGCACCAGGTACTGCTCCACGCCCCCCCGAGTCTTCACCATCAGCATGCCCAGGCCGAGCTGGGTACTGTACTCGCTGGCGCCGAGCAACGTTCCATGGACGACCTTCGGCTCCTCCTTGCGGTCCTTGAGGGCGAGACGCACGCCGGGCAGCACGAAGCTGGCCCCGAACGCGATCGGCACCAGCCAGACCGCGGCCGCGACGGCCCGCACCGGCCAGCCGTAGGGCAGGAACAGGAGGAGCCCGATCAGCGCGATCACGCAGCCGAGGGCCACCGCCCCCGACACGTAGCCGACCCGCAGAACCTGCTCGGGAGCGTACCCCTGAAGCAGGCCGCCCGACTGGACATACCGCTCCCGCTGCCGACGCTGGTCACCGGGGTTGGGAGCAGGGACGGCCCGGGGCCGGATCTGTCGCATCTGGCGGACCTGGCGGACCTGCACTCGTTTTTTGCCCATCCAAGCGGAGTCTATCGAGCCAGCACCGGGTTGCGATGGACGGCGGGCCGGGCCCGGCCGCGCCCCGGGCGTCGGGGGACCCACCGGTTGCGTGCCCGCGGTCCTCCTCCAGCGCACCCCGGCCTGCCGGAAGGTCGAGAGAACGGAGGCGAGGGGGGACGGCGACGCCCCGGCTCAGCGCGCCCCTCCGCGGCGTTCTCTCGCCACCGGCGTGGCCCTTGACTGCCACCGACCAGGGCGTCCGTCACGGCCCGCGCCCGGGTCCGAGCCAACGCCGGGCGGCGCCGGCCAGGGACCTGGCTCAGGTGCCCGGCCCGTGCGTTACACTCGGTGAATCACATCACCTGTCATGCCGGCGCGCAGGCGCCTTCCAGGCGTTGAGATCGACCACGAGGCCGTGCGGCAGGCACGGATCGGGGCCGGCCTGAGCCTGGCCGAGGTCGCCGGGTCGGCGCTGACGCGGCAGGCCGTGCACCTCATCGAGACCGGCAAGGCACGGCCTTCGGTTCGCAGCCTCCGGATCATCGCCGACCGGCTCGGCATGCCCATCTCGGCCTTCCTTCGCTCCTCTCCCAGCCGGTCGCGGGGCCGGGATCCCCGGGTGGTCGAGCTGGAGCAGCTCTGCCTCGCCCACCAGTACGAGCGGGCCACCGAGCTGGCCGACGAGGTGCTGCGGGACGACGCCGCGCCCATCGACGCCCAGGCCGGCGCCCACTTCTACATGGGCCAGGCGCTGCGTCACCTGGGCCGCACCGGCCAGGCCCTCGAACACCTGGGGCGGGCCCGGGAGCTGTTCGAGGCCCTGGACGATCCCTGGATGGTCGCGGAGACGATGGACTGGCAGGCCAGCACCCTCCACCCGGAGGAGAGCGTGGAGGCGGTGTCGCTGGCGGAGCAGGCGCTGCGCCGGTACCGCTCCCTGGAGCCGCGCCAGCCCGCCACCGAGGCGCGCATGCTCGAGCACCTGGGCACCTTCCTGATCGGCCAGCAGGCCTTCGAGCAGGCCCGGAGCTGTTACGAAGAGGCGTTGCACCTGGCCGGCGGCCTCCTCGACCTGGGCCGCCTGGCGCGCATCTACCAGGGTCTCAGCCGCTGCCACGCCAGTCTGGGTGAGACGGCGCGGGCAACCGAGCTGGCGGAGCGCGCCGTGGCCCTGTACGCGATCGAGGACGAGCTACGGCCACGACCGGCCCAGGCCGCGCTCCCGCGGGCCGAGAACGACCTGGCCCTGCTCCTCATCGAGCAGGACCAGTTGGAGCGGGCCGAGACACTGCTCACCTCCGCCCTCGCCCGCCTGACGGCGGTCGGGGTGGATCGCCCGCGCGCCCATTTGCTGCTCAGCCTGGCCGGGCTCCGCCACCGCCAGGGCCGGGTCGACGAGGCCCGGGCCCTGAGCCAGCAGGCCGCCGAGCTGGCGGAGCGTCTCAAGGAGCCCGAGGCGGCCGCCACCGCCTACGAGCAGCTGGGCCAGATCCACGCCGAGCGTGGCGAGCGGGCCCAGGCCAACCGCTGCTTCCAGCGGGCGCTGGCCCTCCTGGAGCGATCGGGCATGACCGAGCGGCGGGAGCGATGCGTGGCCCTGCGGGCGCGAGTGATGGCGGCGAGGAGCGACCCGGCCCCGGGGCGCGGCGAGGCCGGCGCCTGAACCTCCGCCCGTCGGCCGGCGCCGCCACCTCGGTCCCGATCCCGGCCGTCCCCTGGCCCGGGACCGGCGGTCAGCCCGACTGACCCGGGTAGGTGATCCGCTCGCCCTCGACCCGGGCGAACGGGGTCATGGCGTGGGGCCGCTCGTCGCCGGGACCGAGGACGTGCCGGACCACGATGCCCCGGGCCAGCAGGGCATCTGCGATCAGGCTGCGATGGCACCGCCAGGGGACGGCCTCGGCGCACATGATGATCGCCCGGCGGCCTCCGGCCAGCTCGATCAGGCGGCGTAGACCCGCCTCCCACGCCCCGGTCTGCATGTAGTCGGCATACCCTCGGAAGCTCTGGTTGCGCCAGCCCGTGTTGGGCGAGTCGGGGCGGGGACGGCGCAGGCCGCCCAGCTCGGGCAGGTGGACGTACTCGATGCCGATCCGACCCAGGGCCTCGGCCAGGGCGAGGCGGCCGAACTGGGGGTGGCGCCGGGAACCGGGGGCGGTTCGCACGTCGACCAGCAGATCCACCCCGTGGGCCTGCAGCAACGCGATCAGCTCCTCCAGGCTGCGGTTGGAGTGGCCGACGCTGTAGATGATCATCTCCTCGGACGGACAGGGCCGGGACGCAACCGGTGGTGCCCGCCACCGGCCGGATCGGGATCAGGAGGCGATGCCCAGCTGTGGCCAGTCCAGGACCAGCGCCGCCGCCAGCTCGCGCAGCGACCGCTTCCAGCTCCTGGGCGCGTCGAGCCACTGGAAGCGGCCCGCGGCCACGGTCCGGGCCGCCGTCAGCTCATTCTTGATCTCCACCATGCCGCGGGCGTGGGGCACGATGGCCCCGAAGGCGCGCAGGTCCAGGTCGGTGGGGACGCCGGTCTTGTTCATGACCAGCCAGATCGGAAGGCCGTCCTGCTTCAGCACCGTCGCCGCCTCCGCCACCAGGCTGGCCGTGGCCGGCTCCGCGTCCGAGACCAACACCACCTGGTCGGCGGTGTCCAGTGCCGCCCGGGCGGCCGGCTCGTGGAGGCCGGCTCCCGAGTCCAGGACGATCACCCCCACCATCTGTTGCAGCTTCCGCACCACCTTGGTGTAAGCGTTGGTATCGAGCCTGGCCACCCGGACCGGATCGGTCGGGGCCGGCAGCACCATGAGTCCGTGGGCGGCCCGGCTCAGGTGGTTGTCGAGGGTGGTGGCGGTCAGCTCCGGCTCGTCCAGGACCTCGTACAGGTCGTCCACGAAGACGGTGTGATCGGGGGCCAGTTGCCGCCCCAGGGAGCCGAAGTCGGGGTTGGTGTCGATGGCCACGATGCGATCACGGCGCAGAAAGGCCAGCAGGGTCCCCAGCAACGTCGCCACCGTGGTCTTGCCCACCCCGCCCTTGGGCGACATGACGGCGATGGTGGCGCAGCGGTGCAGCTGGGGTGCGACGATGGCCTCCTCCAGCCGGGTCAGGTAGTCGGTCGAACGCCACGACATCCGCACCCGTTCCGCCAGGTTGGGCACGGTCTTCACCATGAGCGCCGCCGGGTTGATGATCTGGCCCGGCTGGGGCTCGGCGGCCAGGCTCGGCCGGGGCGGTCGGGGCGGGGCCACGGCGGCCTGGACGACGCTGGCCAGACGCCCGGGAAGCGGCGTACGGGGCGGCAGCACCGAACGCGTGCGGTCCTGGGGCAGGACCACCGGCTGGGACTCGGTCCCGGCGCCCGACCAGTGCTGGCCGGGCCAGGTCTCGGGCGACCAGCTCGGGGGCGACCACCGGGGCGACGCCTGCGCCGACGCCTCGCCCTCGGGCCACGACGACGGGCCACCCTCGGTCCAGGGCGAGGACGGCCCGCCCTCAGGCCAGGGGGGCAAGGACCACGACGGCTGGGCCGGCCCGGGGTCGGGGGGCAGCGCGGCCTCCGACGTCCCCGCCACGGTGTCCCGCAGGTGGAGCAACGCCCCATCCACCACCCCGACCTCGGCCAGGGACTTGCTCGGGTCGAAGGCCAGCCCCCCCATCGGGCCCAGCTCCCACCTCGAGCTCTCGGACTGATGCCCGCCGCCGCAGACCTCGACCAGCAGCGGCACCAGCTCCATCACCGGTCTGTCCACCGGCAGCTGGAGCTCCACCCGCTGATCCGGCCCCTGGACCGTCACCAGGACCGTGACCGACCCTTCTTTCTGGACGTCCGTGGCGAATCGCCCCCCGTTCCGACCGCCGTGATGCGTGTCATGGCGCTCCCACCATGACCGTCACCGTTCGCGGGCGAGCATAGCACGGCGGCAACCGCCTCCGGGGTCCGATGGCTCAGGCGCCGTCCACCAGCAGCTCGAACCGGTCCTCGCTCCCGACGTCCGGACGGCAGCCGGACTCCCAGGCCTCCGCCACCGCCGCCTCCCGCGCCCCGCGGCCCGCGGCCTGGGCCAGGAGTCCGGAGATCCAGGCCTCGGCCAGGCCGAACGCCAGCTCCCGCGCCCATCGCCGGGCGGTGTCCTGCTCCCGGCCGGCGACGACGGAGAGGAGTTCCGCGGCCGCGTCACGCCGCGGCGAACCCAGGCGCTCGAGCTCGGCCAGGAAGGCATCGGCGACGCCCGCGCTCCCGACCACGCGCAGCGCATCCAGCGCGAGCACGTTGGTGGTCCCCTCCCAGATGGGCAGCACCTGGGCGTCGCGCAGCAGACGGGGGATGCCGGTGTCCTCCATGTAGCCGGCGCCGCCGAAGCACTCGACCACCTCGGAGGCCCCCGCCACCGCCATCCTGGCCGTGTACAGCTTGGCGAGCGACGACCCGAGACGACACAGGACCTGCTCCTCGGGGAGCGCCGTCCGCGCCTCCACCCGCCCCAGCAGCGCCGCCAGGCGCATGGTCAGCACCAGCGCTGCCTCGGCCTGGACCGCCAGCCCCATCAGCACCTGCCGCTGCAGCGGCAGCCGGTCGAGCCGGCGTCCGAAGGCGGTGCGAACGGCCGCGTAGCCTCGGGCCAAATGGAGGCCACGCCGCAGGGTGGCGGCCGAGGCCACGGCGTTGTGCAGGCGCGTCACGTTCAGCATCCAGGTCATCTGGGCGAACCCGCGGTCGAGCTCCCCCACCAGCCGGGCCTCGGCCCCCTCCAGGGTCACCTCGCCGGTGGCCATGGCCCGGGTGCCGAGCTTGTCCTTGAGGCGGTCGATCCGCAAGCGGTTGCGGGAGCCGTCGGCCAGGCGTCGCGGGATCAGGAACAGGGCGAGCCCGGCGGTGCCGGGGCCAGCCGCCTCCGGTCGCGCCAGGGCCAGCGCCACCTCCCCGCCCAGGTTGGAACAGAAGTACTTGCGCCCGTGAAGCCGCCACACGCCGTCGACGCAGCGCGCCTCGACCGAGGCCGCGCCCACGTCCGATCCCCCCTGGACCTCGGTCATCCACTGGCCGGCGGTCCAGGCCGTGGCGGGGTCGCGGCTGATCAAGTGGGGTACGACCTCGGTCCGGAGCTCCTCGGGGCCGAACTCGACCAGCACCCGGGCCGCCCCATCGGTCATGGCCACCGGGCAGAGGTAGGTGGCGGTCTGGGGCTGGAACAGGTAGCAGAGGGCGGCGTGGACGAGGCGCAGGTCCGGTCCGGCCGCGAGCTGCGCTTCCTCCTCGTATGGGAGCCCGGTCAGGCCGTGGCGGGCAGCGATCCCGCCCAGCCGACGCCAGGCCTCCGGATACACGATCTCGTCGACCCGCTCTCCCCAGGGTTCGATCGTCCGCAACCATGCCGGCTGCCGTTCGCATTCGTCGCCCAGCCGGTGCAGCTCCTCGGCCGCGAGCAGGCCCATCTCCTCCAGCTGCGGCTCCGCCCAGGCCAGCACGTCTCGCCTCAGCCAAGCGCTCAGGAGGGAGCGCAGAGCAGGATCGGCGGTGTACGTGTTCGCCGGAAGCAGTCTCACGCCGGCTGATTCTAGGTGGCGGCTCCCTCCGGGGCCGGAGCGCACCCACGGAGAGGCTCCGACCGGGGCCACGTCCCCTCCTCTCCGGCCGCGGTCCGAGCCCGAACCCGCTCCCCCTCCCGGGAGGCCGGGCCGGCGGCCGGGATCGGCTCTGAGGATGACGTCGGGCCCGGCCGTGACCTCACACGCCCACGTCCACCGGCTCGGCCGGCCAGCCCCCCCGCAGGAGCTCACGGAGCAGAGCACCCAGCCGGCGAGGACCGAAACGCTGCCTCGAGGCCTCGATCTCCGCCACCGTCCACCAGCGCTGCTCGATCAGGGTGGCCAGCTCGTCCGCCTGGAGCGTGGCCGGCCGCGGCTCGAACCTTCCCACCCGGGCCACGTAGAAACGTTCCTGCTGCCGGATCGGGCGGCCGCGCGACCGGAACTCGATCTCGCGCCGCCACACGCAGGGGCCGAGCTCCACCCCCATCGCCCCGGTCTCCTCCTCGAGCTCCCGAAGCGCGGCGGCCTCGGGCGTCTCGCCGGGCCGGATGCCCCCGCCCGGCGCCGCCCACCATTCGAAACCCGTGTCCGGGTCGACGTGGTGGACGAGCAGGACCCGGTCGGCCGGATCGAGGAGCAGCACCCGGACCGCCGGACGCACGACCGCCCCCTCGTTCACCGGTACATCGAAGGGGTCAGCGCCGGCACCAGGATGCGCTTCTCGTAGCTGACGCCCCCGCTCCTGAAGGCGCCGCTGAAGAGGTAGGCCGGCTCGAGGTAGCCGCCGACGCCGTCCGGCACGGCCACGTAGACCAGGCGCGCCCCGATCAGCGCGACCACCGGAGCCGGGCTCGGCCCCACCTGCGAGACCGGGGCCGTCGCCACCGCGGCCCGACCGGCCTCCCGCGGGCTCCGGGCCGGATAGGTGGCCGCGTCCTCGACCGGCGGCAGCGCGCCCGGATCGAAGACGGCCCCCGCCGGCGGCCCCGGGGGGGCGTACCGGTAGACGCGGAGACCGGGGCGGGCGTCGGGCAGGGGCCCCGCCAGCGTGAGCTGGGCCGGGCCGTCGTAGGCCACCGGCTGGACGCCCTCCACCGCCGCGGGGGGCGTCGAGGGAACCGGCGGTGGCGTCGGCAGCAGACCGAAGACCCCCGGCCGCGCCGGCACCGGCTGGTCCCCGGCGGTGGCGGCCGTCGACGGGTGCAGCGCGGGCACGGTCCCGACCACGAATCCGGCCGCGGCCAGGAAGGCCAGCGCCGTCGCCAGGGCGCCCAGGAGCAGGTGAGGACGGTGGGGGACCGGTCGCGCCCGTCGTCCCGACCCCTCCAGGGCCACCGGTCGCCTCCCGGCGTCGCTCCGACGCTGGCCCCGTTCCTCCCCTCGTCGGCCCTCCCATCGGAGAGGCCGCGGACCGATCAACCGACCTCCTCCGTGACACGATCGCGCCGCCCGGCGGGAGGCATGACAGCCCCCACCGCCCCCGCTGGCGCGTTCCGACTCGGCGTATGGTATCCCTTTCTCGCTGAGCCATGGCGCCGAGGTCCCGAGACGCGGCCGGGCTGCAGGGCACGGTGGGCACGAGAGGCTCGGTCGAGTGCTTGGCCCTCACCGCCCCCGGTCTCGGCCCGTTGCTGCGCGAGGAGCTGTGGGAGCGGGCGGGGGCGGAGCAGGTGGGTCGGGTGGAGAACGACGGCCGCAGCGACGTGGTGCCGTTCTCGATCCCGGCCGGTCGCTCCCTCCCCCGGCTCCGGCTGGCCGAGGAGGTGCTGGCCCAGGTGGGATGGGCACGGGGGGAGCTCCCGCTGCCGTGCCTGGTGGCCCGCCTGTGGGACGACGCCCGCTTTCTTCGGACGCTGACCGCGCTGCCGAGCCGGCGACGGGGCCGCTCCCACACCTTCCGCGTCGTCACCCGGCTCACCAGCGAGCGACGTTTCCTTCGCACCCAGTTCCGGGACCGGCTGGTGGGGGCGATCCTTCGCAGCCGCCCCCGGTGGCGGCAGGCCGATCCCGCCCGCTTCGAGCTGTGGGCGCTGCAGACCGGACGCGCCACCTACCGTCTGGGCCTGCGGCTGGACGAGGGGCCGGGGGCCCGGCCGGTGGAGCGGCCGGGCGCCCTGCGCCCGGCGCTGGCCGCGGCCCTGGTGCGGCTGGCGGGCCGGCCGGGCCGGCCGCTGCTGGATCCGTGCTGCGGCTCGGGCACGGTCGTGGGCGAGGCGCTGGCGGTCGGGCTGAAGGCGATCGGGGCCGACCGCTCCTGGGACGGGATCTGGGCCGCCCGCCTCAACCTGCCGGCCCGGACCTGCCTGGTCGCGGCCGACGCCACCCACCTCCCCTTCCCCCGCCACGCCCTGGGGGCCGTCGTCACCAACCTCCCCTTCGGACGCCGCTACCGGGTGGCGGGCGAGCACGCCGCCTGGCTCGCCCGCGCCTTCGCCGAGTTCCTGCGGGTGGTGGAGCCGGGAGGGCGGATCGTGCTCCTGCACCCCCACTCGTCGGCCTTCGAGCTGGGGGTGCTGTCCGAGCACCGGGGCCGGCTGCGGTGGCGCCGGCCGGTCGCCCTGCTGGGGCTCCCGGCCACGATCTGGGTGTTCGACACCCCTGGCCCGCTCGACCGGGGGTGAGCCGGGCCACGGTCGGGCCGGTTCAGCCCGCGGCCGGCATCCTGATCCCGAACCGCTCCGCGATCCCCGCCAGCTCGCTCCAGGTAACGATGGGGATGGGGATGCCCTCGGCCGCCCGGCGCCGCCGGCTGCGGCGCTCCGGGTCGCCGGGCACCAGGACCTCCGACCGGCCCGGCGCGGGCGGCGAGGCGGCCGCCGCCTCGAGCACCTCGGTCACGCGCCTGCGGTACTCGTCGGGGTCGCCGAAGGCGGCCGGGTCGACCACCAGCACGAACACCCCTGCGATCCGCGTTCCCCACTCGGCCGGCATGCGCATGCAGCCGGCGGGGGTGGGCTCGGGATCATCCATCATCGCCAGCCCCCCCACCAGGGCCGCCGCCATCGACAGCCCGTAGCCCTTGTGCCCGGCCAGCTCGTCGCCGAGCAGGGTCAGGGTGCCGCCCTCGTAGAGGACGGCAGGATCGAGGCCGGGCCGCCCCTCGTGGTCACGGACCAGGCCGGGGGGGAGGGAGCTCCCGCGACTCCGGGCCAGGCGGACCTTGCCTTCGGCCACGGTCGAGGTGGCCGCGTCGTAGACGAACGGCGGCCTCCCCGCGGCGGGGATGCCGAGGGACCAGGGGTTGGTGCCGAGGAACCGCTGTGAGCCCCCGAACGGTGCCACCAGCCCCGAACCGGGCCCGGCCACGCCGACGGTCACCAGACCCACCAGCCCCTCCTCGGCGACCCGCTCCGTGTACTCGCCCAGGCGCCCCACGTGCATGGAGTGGCGGACGGCCGCGGCCCCGAGCCCGGCCCGGCGGGCCCGGTCGATCGCCCACCGCGTGGCCACCATGGTGGAGTGATGGCCGAAGCCGCGCCGGGCGTCGAAGAGGGCGGTCGTCGCCCCCTCGCGCAGCACCCGGGGACGGGCGGCGGGCCGGAGCAGGCCACGGTCCGCCTCCTCGACGTACTGGATGAAGCGCATGACCCCGTGCGAGTCGTGCCCGGAGAGATTGGCCCGGACCAGGTGGCGGCCGACCTCGGCCGCCACCTCGGCGTCCGCGCCCATGGCCCGAGCCAGCTCCACGCTGAACGCCTCGAGCGCCGCACCCTCGACCACCACCGAACGCCCTTCCACGACGGGAAGGGTAGGCCAGGCGCCGGCCGGCGCGGGCACGACCGCAGGCCGGCGCCGGCCGCGGGCCCGGGATGGAAGGGGCTCTGGAGGCAGGCGTGGGCGGTGTATCGTGGGGAAAGGTGAGTGCAGAGAAACCAGCCACGATCGGGACGCTGAGGGCCAGCGGGCACGTCCGGGAGACGGTCAAACAGGAGCTCCGACGCAACCTGCTCGCCCGCCTCCGCTCGGGTGAGCGGCTGTTCGAGGGAATCGTCGGATACGACGACACGGTCATCCCCCAGATCTGCAACGCGATCATCTCCGGCCACGACCTCATCCTCCTGGGCGAGCGCGGCCAGGCCAAGAGCCGGATCATGCGCTCCCTCGCCTCCCTCCTCGATCCCGAGATCCCGGTCATCGCCGGCTGCGAGATCAACGACCATCCCTACGACCCCATCTGCCGGCGCTGCCGTGACCTGGTCGCGGAGATGGGCGAGGAGACGCCGGTGGCATGGCTCCCCCGTGAGCGACGGTATGGCGAGAAGCTGGCCACGCCCGACATCTCCATCGCCGACCTGATCGGCGAGGTCGATCCCATCAAGGTGGCCGAGGGCCGCTACCTGGCCGACGAGCTGACCATCCACTACGGCCTGATCCCGAGGACCAACCGGGGCATCTTCGGCATCAACGAGCTGCCGGACCTGGCCGAGCGGATCCAGGTCGGCCTCCTCAACATCATGGAGGAGAAAGACGTCCAGATCCGCGGCTACCGGATCTGGCTGCCGCTCGACCTCATGGTCGTGGCCAGCGCCAACCCCGAGGACTACACCTCTCGGGGGCGCATCATCACCCCGCTCAAGGACCGGTTCGGGTCGCAGGTCCGGACCCACTATCCGGCCACGCCGGGCGAGGAGATCACCATCATGGAGGCCGAGGGCACCCCGCCGCCCGAGGACGTCCAGGTGATCGTCCCCGCCTTCATGAAGGAGATCGTGGCCGAGATGACCCACCTGGCGCGGCGCAGCCCGCACATCTCCCAGTCCTCGGGCGTCTCGGTGCGCATGTCGATCGGCAACTACGAGAACCTGGCCGCCAACGCGGTCCGGCGGGCGGTGCGCCTGGGCGAGGAGGTCGCGGTGCCCCGGATCGCCGATCTCCGCTTCCTCGCCGCCTCCACCAGCGGCCGGGTCGAGATCGAGGCGCTGGACGAGGGCAAGGAGGAGCAGGTCCTGGAGCGGATCCAGCGGGCCGCGATCAGCTCGGTCTTCAACCGGTACTTCGCCGCCGGCCAGTTCGAGAATCTGGTCTCCCGGTTCGAGGACGGGGAGATCGTCGAGGTGGGCGAGTCGATGCCGGCGAGCGCCTACGATCGATCCCTCGGCGGCAGCCCGGAGATCGCGATGGCGGTGCGGCGGCTCCAGCTCCCCGATCGCCCCGAGGCGAGGGCCTCGGTCACGGAGTTCGTCCTGGAGGGCCTCCACCTGAACAAGCGGCTCAACAAGGACGAGCTGGACGGCAAAGCCCTCTACCGGCGGTAGGCGGGCCCGTCCCAGCCGGCGGCGACACCGTCTCAGGGCTTCTGCAGCGAGTAGACGAGGGCGAAGCCGATGATGACGACGAAGATCAGGAGCACCACCAGCAGCTCGACGCGGAGGGTCAGCCGCACGAGCCGCCGCGCCCGACGGGTCCGCTCCCCGCAGCGCTCGCAGTAGGCGGCATCCTTGACCAGGGCCGCGCCGCAGCGGTCGCAGTGGGTCTGCACGGTGCCGGTCACGCATCGAGTATAGGCGTGCCCCGGGTCGGGGCCGCCCACCGGGACGGCGCCGGGAACGCGTCGGCCGGCCGTCGAGGCGCCGCGGTGGCGTCGGGCCTCGCTCCCGTCTGGCCGGCGCGATGGCCCGGCCCGGTCGCGACCCTCTACACTTGCATGGCCATGCCCCCCGCCCAGCTCGGACGCGACGAGGTCGTGTTGTTGATGGGAGCCGTCCCGGAGCGGTTGTCCGACCTCGTCTCCGGCCTGGACGAGCCGCGCCTGACCCACCGGCATGCGCCCGCCTTCCCGACCCTCGGGGAGGTGATCGGGCACCTCTGCGAGGCGGGCACGGCCGTCGACGGGCTCCTGCGACGGGCCTGCCTGGACGGCCTCCGTGAGCTCCCGGTGCGGGCGACCATCGACCCCCCGCACGATCCCGGCCTCTCGTCGCCCGTCCCCGAGCTGCTGCAGAAGTTCGCCCGCATCCGGCGCCGGACGCTCGACCTGCTCCGTGGCCTTCCCCCGGAGGCCTGGCAGCGCGGCGTGGTGGACCCCCTGCAGGGGGAGCTGACCCTCCTGGAGATCTGCCAGCTCGTCGCCGAGCACGAGCTGGCCCACCTCTCGCAGCTGCGGAGCCTGATCGCGCTCCTGCCCGACGCCTGAGCCGGCTCTGCGCTCCCCGCTACCGGAAGCGGGTGGGCAGCCTGATCAGCTGGGAGCGACGCTCCCCCGCCGCCGGGGCCTCGTACGACCAGAGCTCGTCGAGGTCCTCGAACCCGGCCTCCAGGAGCAGATCCAGCATCTCCTCGGACTCGGGCCCGGACGGCGACGAGGTCTCCACGAACGCCGCCACGGTCGCCGCCCCCTGGGAGCGCAGGAAATCCATGCCCTCGCGAAGCAGGCTGCGGCCGATGCCCCGGCCACGGTAGGCCGGCTCGACCTGGAATCCGTGCATCAGGCCGCAGCGCTCCGGCCCCAGTTCCACCTCGAGCACGGCCGCCGGCGCTCGAGCCGTCTCCACCGACAACCGCCAGGCGGGATGCTCGCCCGAACCGGCGATCGACTCCACCGTGGCCAGGGGCGAGTCGCGGGCGAGGAGCGCGCGGCGATCGAGCCGCGCGACCAGATACCGCCAGGAGGCGTACCGCTCGAAGCCCCGCGCCCGCAGGGCGGCGTGGGTGGAGGGGCGACCCCGGACGGGCAGCGCCTCGACGCCGAAGGACAGGCTGGTGGCCACCGAGAAGGCACGACGCCGGGTCGAGTCACCCAGCTCCTCGAGGACGTGGTCGAGGAGCGCGTTCACCACCGCACGCTCCTCGCCCGCGTGCAGCCACAGCAGCCAGCCCGTGCCGTCGGTGACCTTGGTGGCGTAGGAGGCGACGCCGACCACCCGGTCCTCCTCGACCGCGACCACGGTGCGCACCTCGCCGAAGCCACTCCAGCCCCTGGGGTCGCCCGGGAAGTCACCGTTCAACGCCCGGCGGAGGGACTGCAGGTCGCAGGCCGGCCGGCCGGGGAGGCGATCGGCCTCGATCAGCTCCAGCACGGGCCTCAGGTCAGGCGCCCGGATCAGCCGGACCACGACCCCATCCCGTCCCCGGGAGGTGGCCGTGGGCGATCTCCCCGGCTCGAGCACCGGCGGGGGCGGAGGCACCGCCGTGATGGCCTCGCCGAGACTGCGCCCCCCTCCCGGGCGGACGAGGGGAACCGAGGCCGGCGAGGGCCGGGCGCTGAGCCGGAGCAGGGGGGTCGGGCGAGGCATCGGCGGCGGGTCCACCGAGGCCGGGGCGGAGGGGCGTCGGGCGTGCTCTCCGGCACGCTCGGAGAGGCCAAGCCGGGAGCCATCCGGGCGAGACCGCTCGTCCAGCCCTGCGCCCCGCGGTTCTCGCCGCGGCCGGCGCTCCCCTTCCCCCGCCCCTCGCGAGGCGGGACCATCCGGCTGGAACCGCGCCCCCCACGGGGCAGTCCCGTCGTCCGGCGGCGAGCCGTCGGATGGAGCGGGCCA
>JAJPKS010000128.1 GCA_021323605.1 Bacillota bacterium
AAGAGGGCGGCGTTGTGTTTGCGGTTCTCGAGCAGGCCAACGGTGGCGCCACGAAGGCTGGTCGGCCGGGGGGCCAGGCGCACCTCCGCGGCGGCTCCCGCACGTCCGGTGGGATCAATGATGGGGTTGGGCATGTCCCTCAGCTCCTAATGCGCGGGTCGAGAACGGCATACGAGATGTCGACCAGTAGGTTGATCAGGATCACGATGGCGATGAACACGACCGTCACCCCCTGGGTCACCGGGAAGTCCTTCTGGGTGACGGCGTCCACCAGCATCGAGCCCATGCCCGGGATCACGAACACCCGCTCGATCAGGACCGCGGCCCCCAGCAAAGCGGCGGCGATCAGGCCCACCACCGTGATCACCGAGATGAGCGCGTTGCGGAGGGCGAAACGGAAGTAGATCTGGCGCTGCGGCAGGCCCAGCGCCCAGGCGGTCCGGATGAAGGGCGAGTCCAGCACCTCGGCCATGGCGCTCCGGGTCTGGCGGGTGATCACCGCGGCCGCCCCGGAGCCGAGCGTCAGCGCCGGCAGGAGCAAGGTCTGCAGGTTGGCGCCCAGGCCCTGGGAGATGGGCGTCCAGCCGGTGGGGGGCAACCAGCCCAGCTTCAGGCACACGATGTCGACCGCCAGCATGGCGAGCAGGAACTCGGGGATGGCCAGCCCCAGGCCGGAGAGGCCGAGGACGGTGCCATCGAGCCGACTCTGGCGACGGGAGGCGGACAGGATGCCCAGGGGGATCCCGACCACCAGGGCCACGATCAGGGCGGCCGCGGTCAGCTCGATGGTGACCGGCAACCGCTGGGTGATCTCGGCGCCCACGTCCTGGCGGTTGAGCAGGGACTGCCCGAAGTCACCGTGGAAGAGACCGGCGAGCCAGGTCCCGTACTGCACCGGCAGGGGCTTGTCCAGCCCCATCTGGTGTTTCAGGGCCGCGATCTGCTGCGGGGTGGCGTTGGGCCCGGCCGCCGCCTCGGCGGCGCCGCCCGGGGTGAGCTGGTCCAGCGAGAACACCACGATCGTGCCCACGATCGCGGTCGGCAGCAAGGTCGCCAGCCGCCGCAGCAGCATCCCGCCCATGCCCCTCACGTCGTCGCCACCTCCTCGGCGCGATGGCAGGCCGTCCAGCGCTCGCGCACCGTACGCAGGCTCGGTTCCTCGCCGGCACAGCGTTCGACCGCCAGCGGGCAGCGAGGATGGAACCGGCAGCCCGGGGGTGGATGGGCCACGTCACCGATCTCGCCCTGGAGGCCCAGCGAGGTCCCGGCCAGCTCGTCGGACACGGTCGGCACCGCGGCCAGGAGCGCCCGGGTATACGGGTGCGCCGGGTCCCGGATGACCCTCACCGCCTCGCCGCTCTCCACCAGCTTGCCCAGGTACATCACGGCCACGTCGGTGGCGAGCTGGGCCACCGTCCCCATGTCGTGCGAGATCAGCAGGTAGGTGAGTCCCGCCTGGCGCTTCAGCTGGTCCAGCAACACCAGGATCTCGTTGCGGACCGAGACGTCCAGGGCCGAGACCGCCTCGTCCAGGACGACCAGGCGCGGCTGCGGGGCCAGGGCGCGGGCGATGGTCACCCGCTGGCGCTGCCCCCCGGAGAGCTGGTGCGGATGCCGGTCGCCGAGGCTGCGGTCGATGCCCACCCGCTCGAGCAGGGCCAGCGCCCGCTCGCGGCGCTCCCGGCCATCGCGCACGCGGCCGAGAAGCGGTTCGGCCACGCTCCGCCAGACCGGCCAGCGGGGATCGAGGGACGAGGTCGGGTCCTGGAACACGATCTGCACCCCGTGCTCGCCCGCCGCCGCCGGTCGATCGGGTGCCCGGGCGAGGTCGACCCCGTCGATCACGATCGATCCGCTCTCGACCGGGGCCAGTCCGCAGATGGCCCGGGCGATCGAGGTCTTCCCCGATCCTGACTCCCCGATCAGGGCCAGGGTGTGGCCGCTCGGTATGTCGAACGAGACCCCGGCCACGGCCCGCACCGGGTGGCGCGAACCCAACCCGTAGGTGACGGTGAGATCGCGGACGCTGAGCAGGGTGGTCCCCGCCCCGGCCGCGACCGGCGATCCGCCGGCGACGCGATCCGTCTCCACCATCCCCCTCACCGCGTCGTTGGCTCCAGGCCGGCCAGCTGCTCGGCTCGAACGCAGCGCACCAGATGGTCCTCGGTCATGGCCAGCAGGTGCTGCGGCGCGCCGCAGGCCTCAGCGGCGAACTCACAACGGGGCCGGAAGCGACAGCCGCCGGGGATCGTGCCCGGCAGGGGAGGGCTGCCGGCGATGCCACGCCGGACCACCCCGACCGCATGCAGGTCGGGTACGCAGCGGAGCAGGGCCCGGGTGTAAGGATGCAGGGGCGACCGCAGCAGCTCGGAGGCCGGGCCGGACTCGACGATCTGGCCCGCGTACATGACCACCATCCGGTGGCAGAGACGCGCCACCAGGCCCAGGTCGTGGCTGATGAAGAGCACCGCGATCTGCGACTCGACCGCCAGACGCCGGATGAGACGCACGATCTCGTCCTGGATGGTGACGTCGAGGGCGGTGGTCGGCTCGTCGGCGATCAGCAGACGGGCCCCGGAGGCGATCGCCATCGCGATCATCACCCGCTGGCACATCCCGCCCGAGAGCTCGTGCGGGTACTGCCGCAGCCGGCGCTCCGGCTCGGGCAGGCCCACGGTACGCAGGAGCTCGACCGCCCGGGCCCGGGCATCGGACCGAGCCAGGTCGCGGTGTGCCCGGATCGCCGCCACCAGCTGCACCCCCACCGTGAAGACGGGGTTCAGCGCCGCCACCGGCTCCTGGAAGACCATGCCCACCCGCGCACCCCTGACCTGACGCATCTCGGTCTCGGTCAGGTCGAGCAGCTCCTGGCCGTCGAGCCGGATCGACCCGGTCAAGCGCGCTCCCCGGGGCAGGAGGCGCAGGATGGACAGCGCGGTCATGGTCTTGCCGCTGCCGCTCTCGCCGACCACGCCCAGCACCTCGCCCTGGTCGACGTGCAGCGAGAGCGAGTCGAGGACCGGCACCGCCCGCCCGTCGCGCTGCAGCGTGAGCCCGAGGTCGGAGACCATCAGGTACGGTTCGGGACGGCCGCCGACGCCCTCTCCGGGCCGCCGACGGGGCCAGGCCGGTTTCCCGAGCGCCGTGTCCACGGCGGGCTCACCCAGCACCGCCGGCCGGGGGGATCCGCGGACCGCGCTGCCTCACTCTCCCTCCGACACCTGTCCTTCCCGGTTCTCCGAGCTCGACCCGGGGCCGCCACCGTGAACGGTGATGTGGGCCGAACCTCGGCGGCGCCATCGCTAGTAGACTAGCATGCCACATTCCACCCCGGGTCTTCCTTCCCGCCCGGACCGAGGACAGCGCTCAGGAGGCGGCCGGCGCCCCGGCCTCTTCCATCATCGCCTTGTAGCGCCCCTGAGAGGTCCGAAGGTGTCGCACCAGGGCCGCCACCGCCGCCTCCGCGTCCCTGGCCGCCAGCCCCTCCACGATGGCGGCGTGCTCGCCGGCCACCGCCTCCCGCTCCGCCGCCGGGCGGGTGGACGTGCCCAGCCAGAGGATGCCGCGCAGGGAGTGGATGATGGCGGCGGTACGGTGCAGACCCGCGGCCTCGGCCATGAAGCGGTGGAAGCCCTCGTCCAGGTCCTGGAAGGTGATGGGATCCTCCACCACCCGGCGCTGCCGCTCCAGGAAATCGCGCAACGTCGCCAGCACCTCTTCGTCCACGGTCGGCGCCAGCTTGCGCAGGACGTTCGTCTCCAGCAGGATGCGGAGCTCGTAGAACTCCTCGAACTCCGACTGCGGGATCTGGCGGACGCGGAAGCCACGCTGGGCCACGATCTCGACGATGCCCTCCAGCTCGAGCTGGAGCAGGGCGTAGTGCGTGGGCGTCCGGGAGACGCCCAGCAAGCCCGCCAGCCAGGCCTCGGAGTAGTAGCGGTCGGGAACCAGCTCCCGGTTGATGATGGCGACCCGGATCGAGCGGTAGGCGCGATCGGCCAGGGTGTCCCGGGACGGCCCCTCGATGCGCAGCCCACCGGAGGCCAGCGGCGTCCGCTCGATCGTTTCCATCGCAGCTACTCTAACGTGGCCACGGCCTCGCCTGGCCCGTTCACGATGGAGAAACGATAGCGGCCAACGCCCGCGAGGGCGGCGGTCGCGGTCCGCCTCGGGCACCCCGTTCCCACGGCAGGTCCCGACGCTGGGGCAAGGGCCCGGCTCAGCGCGACCGCTCTTTTTCGAGCAGCGCCCGCAGCCGCCCGGCTGCGGCCTCCGCCACCAGCGGCGTCACCCCCGCCTGCCGCACCATCTCCGCCGCCGCCTCCATCTCCTCCACCCGTCGCCGCGCGTGCGCCCGGCTCCCCTCCACCAGCCGTTCCACCAGGCGGGCGTCCGCCTCCTCCAGCTCGCGCCCGATCTCCCGCTCCAGCCACTCCCGACAGCCATGTGCCTCGGCTGCCTCCAGGGCCTCGATCACCGCCGCCGCCATCCCCTTCATGAACACGCTCCGGAGCAGCTTCCTCGCCGAGGCCAGCCCGGCCGGGCCGGGGAGCGCCTCGACCGGCATCCCGTAGGGGGCCATCAGGTCGGCGAAGCGGGAAGCACCGGAGCCGGAGGCGAGGCACGGGGTCCGGATGCCGGCCCGGGGCACGGGGCCCAGCAGGGCCACGTCGGCGAAGGCGCCGCCGTGGCCGTCGATCAGCCGCCCCAGCTCGCGCTTGCGATCCGGGGCGGCGGTGTTGAGGTCGGCGAAGACGCAGCCCGGCCGCAGGACGGGAAGCACCGACGAGGCCGCGCCCAGGGCCGCGCTGGCGGCGTTGACGCTGAGCACCAGGTCAGCGCCGGTCGCGGCTTCCCCGGGGCTTTCGACCACCGGCAGCCCGGAGACGTCGCCCCGGGGGGCCGGGTCCCAGCCTCGCACCCGCGCCCCGGCACGGCAGAGGTCGCGGCACAGGCGTGAGCCCGCCTCGCCCAGGCCCAGGACGGCGATCGTCGGTCCGGCCTCACCGGCCATCCGGTCTCACCTCCTCGGTCACCCCGGCGGTGGAGAGCGTCGCCGCCCGGCCCGCGTTCCTCGCGTGCGCCTCCAGGACCTCGACCAGCGCGCGCACCAGTCCGGCGTTGCGCCGGTCGGGCCGGAGAACCGCGGCCACCACCCGCCGGGGAGGCTTCTCGGGGGTGAGGCAGAGCGCGGTCAGCCCCGCCGCCACCCCGCGCCAGGCGAGCGAGCGGGGCATGATCCCCACCCCCACCCCGGCCGAGATCAGCCGCAACATGACCTCCACCGCCCCGGTCTCGACGGCGACGACGGGCGTGCAGGCGACCTCCTGGAACCAGTCGTCGACCACGCGGCGGATGTTGTACTCGGCCGGGAACGTGATCAGGTGCGTGCGACGCAGGTCCTCCTGGCGAACGGAGGCGAGCTGGGCCAGGGAGTGGCCGGCCGGGACCACCGCCACCAGGTCCTCGTCCATGAGCACGATCTGGGTGAGCTCGTGGTGGCGAGAGCGGGCCGGGGCCGAGGGCCGCAGGCTCACCACACCCAGGTCGAGCTGGTCACCGGCCACCCCCACCAGGATCTCGTTCACCCCGTGGTAGTGGTTGACCTGGAGCTGGACCTGCGGCTGCTCCTGCACGAACTGCGCCAGGGCGGCCGGCATCCAGGACTGCAGGGGACCGAGGATGGACGCCACTCGCAGCCGCTCCTGGTAGCCGTGCCGAAAGCCCTCCAGCCCTTCCCTGATCTCCGCCGCCCTGGCCAGCAGCGCCTCCGCCTGGTGCAGCAGGTACTCCCCGGCCGGGGTGAGGCTGATGCCGGTGTGCCGGCGAAGGAAGAGCGAAGAGCCGCACTCCCGCTCCAGCTGCAGGATCTGCTCGCTGAGCGCCGACTGCGTCATGTTGAGGGCCTCGGCCGCCGCGGTGAAGGTGCCTCGCCGGGCGATCTCGACGAAGTAGCGGTAGTGGCGCAGCTCGGCCATGGTGTGGAGATCGAGAACACCCTACCAGCCGGCGTCACCATCAGGACCACCGATCGACCGCATCGGCGCCCGCAGCTTGTCCCCGGTGCCGTACCGGCCTACCATCGGTGGAGGCGCCCATTACGGGACATCGTTGATCGAAATTCCGCAAGGAGGGACAGATGGGCAAGTTCCGGATCGTTCCCCACCAGCGCCTGCAGGAGTGGGTGGCGGAGGAGAAGGGGTACTTCGCCGACGAGGGGCT
>JAJPKS010000436.1 GCA_021323605.1 Bacillota bacterium
AAGGGCCCGCAGCTGGCGGGGGGCGTCTTCACCTACTACACCGAGTGGCACGCGGCCCTGACCGAGGTCTACCACGCCAACGTGATCAGCCTCGTCTGCCAGGGCGTCTTCGAGCGCTTCCCCGGCCTCAAGGTCGTGATCGCCGAGGGGGGGTTCGCCTGGCTGCCGGACGTGCTCTGGCGGCTGGACCGCAACTACCAGGCCCTGCGCGACGAGGTGCCCTGGCTGAAGCGCCTCCCCAGCCAGTACGTCTTCGATCACATCCGCTTCACCACCCAGCCGATGCCGGAGCCGGCCCGGCCGGAGCACCTGGCCACGCTCTGCGAGGTCATCGACGCCGGGCGGACCCTGCTCTTCAGCTCCGACTACCCGCACTGGGACTTCGACCATCCGGCCATGGCCCTCAACCGGCTGCCGGAGGCGATCCGCGACCGGGTGCGGGGCGAGAACGCCGCGGAGCTGTTCGGCGACCGCCTGTAGGCGGTGACCAGGCACGTCGTCTGCCGCGTCGACGAGTTGCCCGAAGGGGGGCGCCGGATCGTCGACCTCGGGGGCCGTTCGATCGGGGTCTTCCGCGTCGACGGGCGCTACTACGCGGTCCGCAACGTCTGCCCCCACATGGGGGCTCCGCTCTGCCTGGGGACCATCGGCGGCACCATGCTGCCCTCGGAGCCGCACACCTACGTCTACGGTCTCGAGAACCGCATCCTCCGCTGCCCCTGGCACGGCTACGAGTTCGACCTTGAGACCGGGCGGCCTCCCTTCGGCACCTTCCCGCTCCGGGTTCGGACCTATCCGGTCCGGGTGGAGGGGGAGGAACTCGTGGTGGAGGCCTGACCCGAGGTGGCGGCCGGCTTCGCGGTGCCGAAGCCCGGCGGCACCGGACCGGGTTCGGGACCGGTCCGATCCGGCCGGCGCAGTGGGAAGATTATGATCACCGGGCCCGGGATGCGCGCAAGGAAGGGTGACGATGGCTGAGGTGGCGGGGAAGCTGGCCGAATACGCCACCGGCCTCCGCTACCCGGACCTCTCCCCCCCGGCGGTCGAAAAGGCCAAGCAGCTCTTCCTCGACCTGGTCGGGATCGCGCTCTGCGCCGGTGCCACGGCCGACTCCACGCCCGCCGTCCGGGATGCGGTGCTCGCCCTCGGCGGCGCCGGCGAGGCCTCCCTGATCGGGGAGGGCCGGACCCTGCACCCGGCCTGGGCGGCCTTCTTGAACGGCGCCTATGCGCACAGCCTGGACGCCGACGACACCCATCGCCGGGGCTCCGTCCATCCCGGCGCCGCGGTCGTCCCGACCGTGCTCGCGCTCGCCGAGCAGCACCGGCTCGATGGTCGCCGCCTGCTGGCGGCGATGGTGGTCGGATACGACGTGACCTGCAGGCTGGCGATGGCCGTCGGCCCCGGATCGCACTACGGGCGCGGCTTCCATCCCACCGCCACCTGCGGCGTCTTCGGTGCCACCGCGGCCGGAGCCAACCTCCTCGGCCTCTCCGTCGGGGCGCTGCGCGACGCCTTCGGGATCAACCTCAGCCAGTCCGCCGGCAGCCTCGAGTTCCTCGCCGACGGGGCCTGGACCAAGCGCATCCATCCCGGCCTGGCGGCGCACGGCGCCGTCCTCGCCCTGGAGCTGGCGGCCCGCGGGTTCCGCGGCCCGCGGGACCCCTTCGAGGGGCCCCGCGGGTTCTTCCACGCGTACACCGACGCCGCGCGCCCCGAACTCGCGGTCGAGGGGCTGGGTGACCGCTTCGAGATCCTGGCGACCGCGATCAAGCCCTACCCGTCCTGCCGCTACTCGCACGGCCCGCTCGACCTCATCATCCGGCTCGCCCGCGAGAACCGAATCCGGCCCGAGGAGGTGGAGTGGGTGCGGGTGGGCATGAGCGACGTGGCCGTGGACATCATCGGCCGGCCCATCGAGCGCAAGCGGGCGCCCGAGAACGTGGTCGACGGCCAGTTCAGCATGCCCTTCTTGGCCGCGGCCGCGCTCGCCCGCGGTGGCATGGGCTGGACCGACTACGAGCTGATCGGGGATCCCTCGCTCCGGCCGCTCATGCAGAAGGTCGAGGTGGTCGCCTCCGAGGAGGCGAACCGGGTCTTTCCCGAGCAATGGTTGGCCGAGGTCGAGATCCGGGCCCGGGGCCAGGTCTTCGCCGATCGCACCTGGGTGGTGAAGGGTGAGCCGGAAGCGCCCCTGAGCTGGGGGGAAGTGGAGGCCAAGTTCGACGGGCTGGCCGCGGCGCGCCTGCCCGACCCCGGGCGCCGTCGCCACCTGGTCGAGGCGATCCGGGAACTGGACCGGGTCGCCGACCTCCGCCAGCTGGGATCGCTGCTGAGGCTCGAGGCGGCGACCCGGGTGGGCTGAGCCCGTGAACTTCGGCATCTTCCTCGCCGCGCAGCACGCCCACGGGTCCATGGCGGACCACGTCGACGAGCACCTGGAGCAGGTGCGCGCGGCCCGGGAGGCCGGCTTCGTCTCCGTCTTCGCCGGCCAGCACTACTTCTCCAGCCCCTATCAGATGCTCCACCCCGTGCCCCTGCTGGCCCGCGTCGCCGCCGAGGCCGGGGAGATGCACGTGGGGACCGGCGTTCTGCTCGCGCCCTTCTACCACCCGGTCGAGATCGCCGATCTGGCCACCACCATGGACGCCATCTGCCACGGTCGCTTCATCCTCGGCCTGGGGCTCGGCTACCGGGAGGTCGAGAACGAGGCCTTCGGCGTCACCGGCGACCGGCGGGTTCCCTACTTCGAAGAGGCGCTCCGGCTGGTGCCGAGGCTCTGGCTCGAGCGCGACCTCGAGTACGAGAGCGAGCGCGTCAGGCTGCGCCGGGTCACCTTCGTCACCCGCCCGGTGCGACGACCCCGGCCACCGATCTGGGTGGCGGCGAACAACGATCCCGGCATCCGGCGGGCGGCCCGGTTCGGCGACGCCTGGCTCATCAACCCCCACGCCAGGCTCTCGGTGCTGGCCCGTCAGATGGATCTCTACCTGGAGACGCTGCGGGCGCTCGGCAGACCGCGGCCGGCGGTGGTGCCGATGATCAAGGAGGTCCACTGTGCCGAGACCGGCGAGCAGGCCTGGCGTGAGGCACGCCCCTTCCTGGAGGAGAAGTACCGGGTCTACGTCGACTGGGGCCAGCAGAAGGTGCTGCCGCGGGACGAGGACGGGCTCGACCTGCCCTTCGACGACCTGCAGGATGACCGCTTCATCGTCGGGGATCCCGATCAGGTCATCGCGCAGCTGGAGCGTTACCGGACGAGGCTGGGCGTGAACCACGCCATCCTTCGCCTCCAGTGGCCGGGCCGGGAGCGTTCGCTCGACCAGGAGAAGGTGCTCCGCTCGATCCGCCTGATCGGCCGGCACGTCATCCCGCACTTCGCCGGGCTGGGCGGTGGCGCCGACCTCGCCGCCCCGCCGGCGGTGGCCGGGGCCGGCTAACGGGGCCGTGGCGCCGGCCGGCATCGACGTCCAGGAGGGGAACGTGCGAGGCAGGGTTCCGAGAGACGAGCGCTTCGACGTGGTCGTGGTGGGGGCCGGCAACGCGGCGCTCACCGCCGCCCTCTCCGCTCGGGCGGGCGGGGCGCGGGTGGCCGTGCTGGAGAAGGCCGACCGGGCGCTCCGGGGAGGCAACACCCGCTTCGCCGGCGGCCTCTTCCGCTGCACCTACGGCGGCCTCGAGGACCTGGAGCCGATCGTAGGGAGAAACGACGACCCGAGCACGGTGACGGTGGACCCCTATCCACGCGAGCGGTACCTGGCCGACATCGCGAAGACCACCGGGGGGCTGGCCGACCCGGCCCTGAGCCGGCTGGTCGTGGACCGGTCCTACGACACCGTGCGCTGGATGGCCGGCCTCGGCGTGCCCTGGGAGTTCAATCGCGCCGTCGGCGCCGTCACCGTGCCCGGCTCGAACCGGGTCAGGCTGCCCCTGGGCTGCGCGCTCCGCACGCTCGGGGAGGGCTACGGCCTCTCCGAGAACCTCTTCCGCCTGGCCGAGGAGGCCGGCGTCGAGATCCACTACGAGACCCAGGCGCTGGCCCCGGTGCTGGGCGACCGCGGCTGGGTGGAGGGCGTGGAGGTGCGCGATCCCGAGGGCAGGGCGGTGGTCCGCTGCCGTTCGCTGATCCTGGGCAGCGGCGGCTTCCAGGCCAGCCCGGAGATGAGGACCGCCTACCTGGGCCCGGCCTGGAGCCTGGTCAAGGTCCGCGGCACGCGCTTCGACACGGGGGAGATGACCCGCGCCATGCTGGCCGCGGGGGCCCAGGCCTACGGCCAGTGGTCGGGCTGTCACGCCACCCCGATCGACGCCGACGCGCCCGCCTACGGCGACCTCCGGCTGACCGACAGGACCAACCGGCTCTCGTTCCCCTATTCGGTGATGGTCAACCTGGACGGCGAGCGCTTCGCCGACGAGGGCGAGGACTTCAACCTCTACACCTACGCCCGTATGGGGTCGGACATCCTCGGACAGCGAGGCGGCATCGCCTTCCAGATCTTCGACCAGCAGACCATCCCCCTCCTCGAGGAGCGCTACGGTACCGGCACGCCGGTCGAGGCCGACACCCTGGCCGAGCTGGTCGAGCGGATCGCCGAGCGCTACCCCGCGCTCGGCTTCCGGAGCGATCGCTGCCTGGAGACGCTGGAGAGGTTCAACCAGGCGGTTCCCGAGGCACCGCCCTTCGACCCCGATCGCCTCGACGGCCGTCGCACCCGGGGGCTGCGGCCGGAGAAGACCAACTGGGCCCTCCGGCTCGAGAAGCCCCCCTATCGCGCCTACGCGGTCACCTGCGGCATCACCTTCACCTTCGGCGGGATCAAGGTGAACACCGAGGCCGAGGTGGTGGACGCGCTCGACCGGCCCCTGCCCGGCGTCTTCGCCGCCGGCGAGATGACCGGCGGCTTCTTCTACCTCAACTACCCGGGTGGGGCGGGCCTGATGCGGGGCGCCGTCTTCGGTCGCATCGCCGGTCGCAACGCCGCCATTCTGGCCGCCGAGCGGAGGTAGCGGCGCCTCGCGCGCGGGGCGACGGCTCCGCCCGGTCGCCGGCGAGCCACGGTGCCCGAGGCCGGACCGGCTCCACCCGGGAGGCGATGGCCTTCTCCGCCGACCTCAGTGGAGACCCAGATAGGCCTCGACCACGCGGCGGTCGTCGCTGAGTTCCGCGCCCGTCCCGGAGAGCACGATCCGGCCGTTGTCGATGACGTAGGCGCGGTCGGCCACCCCCAGCGAGAGCCGGGCGTTCTGCTCCACGAGCAGGATGGTCAGGCCCTCGCTCTGGAGCCGGCGGAGGACGTCGAAGAGGACCAGCACCACCTTGGGGGCGAGGCCGGTCGAGGGCTCGTCGAGGAGGAGCAGCCTGGGGTCGGTCATCAG
>JAJPKS010000251.1 GCA_021323605.1 Bacillota bacterium
GCACCGGCCGTTGGCCGGGTCGGGCACGCAGACCGCTGGCTGCCCGTTCTGCACCGGGATCCCGTCCGCGCCGGGGAAGGTCCCGAAGTACGAGTCGAAGGAGCGATTCTCCTGGAAGATGATGACGACGTGCCGGATCAGGTGGATACCGGTCGACCTCGGGCCGGGAGCCGTAGAGCCCATCGGCGCCGGGCTGCAGGCAGCGACGACCACCAGCGCCACCGCCAGGATCGATTCCATCCGGACGCCGAGCCTCCACCCGTGCCACCCCGCTCGCCCGTCGTATCGCCGGCTCACGACATCCATTGGACATCCATTGAAGGTCGAGAGGTGTCCTGAACGGCGTCAGCGGGACGTCAAGCCTTTGTAAGGGCGGCTCCGACAGCGGCCATGGTGAGCCACCTCCTCGGCGAGGGACCCAGGGCCAACGGATCCGGTCGCGAGCCTGGCTCGCGATGGGTCATCCGCCGCGGGCGGGGATCGGGAACGCCACACCGTGCAGATCCAGATCCGGCCCGCGCGGTGGCCCACCTCTGCGCACCGGCGCCGCCCGTCGTTCGCCTCCAGGCATCTGCGACAACCCGGGCCATCGCCCGGCCATGATTCAGGCACGTCAGCACGGTACGACGCTTCCTCCCTGTCCTTGGCCAACGTAGAGTCCGCGGGAGTGGCCATCTCAAAGTCCGCACCCCTCGGCCGACCTGAGGGTCAGACGGAGGAGTCCCCGGTGCGAGAACGTGTTGGTGTCCAGAGCCAACGTCGTCGCACCGGAGGACGTCTCCATGGAAGAACACGAGGGAGCAGTTGGACATCCTCAACGCCTACCGCGAGCGTGATTCCCACGAACCGAATCGCAACCGGTCATTCCAGGGTGTCGCGGCGCCAGGTGAGCAGCGCCCCGCCGGCCACGAATGCCGCCACGTAGACGGCGATCACGAGCAGGGTGTGGGTGGCGTCCACGGGGCGGGCAGGGGCGACCAGCTCGCCGGCGCGCCGGCCCATCAACACCGAGGGAAGGTGGTTCAGCGCGAGGCCGAGCTGGTAGGTCGTGAGATCGCTCCACACCCGCTCCCCGGTCGCGTTCCCGAGGATGGGCAGCAGGTAGCCGAGCATGTTGTCGACCGGGAAGAAGCCGGCGGCGACCGCCGCCGCAAACGTCATCGAGCGGCCCACCGCCCCGGCGGCCGCCCCCAGGAGACCGCAGACCATCGTGCTCAAGACGACCGTCAGCGCTCCTATCCAGGCCTCGCGCCAGACGACGGCTGCAGGTCGTTGGTGGAGGTGGATGGCGACGAAGACGATTCCCGCCACCGTCAGCGCGGCGAGGCTGGGGAGAGCCACCAGCCCCAACGCGGCCAGCTTGGCGAGCAGCAGCCGCAGCCGGCCCACGCCTTGCGCCAGGATCACCCGGATGGTTCCCAGCCGGTATTCCATCGCCACCAGCCGGGCCGACAGCGCGAGCATCAAGGCGCCGATCGAGGCGGCGGCGAACACGCGGTAGATGTCGATCGCAAGCGAGAAGGATCCTTCGTGAAGCAGGTCGGCCTGGTCGGCGGCGGCGGTACCGGCCGCCACCCCGACCCCGACCGCCGCCAGCGGCACCACCCAGTTGGAGCGCTGGCGCACGACCTTTCGCAGTTCGCCGCCCACGAGGCAGGAGAAGGACCGTTGGGGCATGGGCGCTACTCCAGGACGTCCCGGCGCCAGGTCGAAAGGAACGCGGCCAGCAGGAACGCCGCGCAGTAGACGCCGATCACGGCCAGACTGTGCGTGGTGTCGACAGGCACCGCCACCCGGGTGAAGGCGCTCTCCCGCATGTGGCCCATCGTCTCGCTCAGGGTGTTCAAGTTCGGGCCCAGCTGGTAGACGTTGTAGTCCCGATCGCCGGCCACGAGGTTGTCGAGCGGGAAGAACGTCACCGCGACGACCATCGCCAGGGGCAGCGAGCGGGTTGTCGCGGCGCCGGCGGCTCCGATCAGGATGCAGACGCCGAAGCTGATGAGAACCGTCAGCAGGTGAACCCACAGGTCGTGCCGCTCGCCCCCGACCAGGACCGGGAGGAGGTGGGGCAGGCTTCCATGTTGGGCGGCGACCAGCGCCAGGCCGAAGGGCACGGCCAGCACGAGGAGGCCGGCGAAGACCACCAAGGCGAAGACCACCAGGGCGAGGAGCTTCGCGGCCAGCAGCTGTACCCGGCCCACGCCCCGAGCCAGCACCACCCGGATGGGTCCGGCGGAATACTCCACGCCCACCAGGCGAGCGGAGGCGAAGAGGAGGAGGGCGCCCCCGACGATGCGGATGATGAGCCCGCTCACGACCACCAGGCCGTGGATCCAGTAGGCGGGATCGGTCTGAATCGCGTCTCGGTAAGCACCCTCGGCGTGCCAGATGCCCGAGGAGGTGCTCAACACCAAGCCTGCGACCACCCCGGCGACAACCCCCAGGCCCACCATCAGCCAGTTGGTCCGCTGGCGTGAGAGCTTCCTCAGCTCCCCCCGAACGAGCCGGGCGAAATGCGGACGGCAGACGGCCCCGCTCACCTCGACTCGCCTCCGGTCAGCTGCAGGAAGACCTCTTCCAGGTCCTGCGCCCGCTCGATCACGGCATCGGGCGTGAACCC
>JAJPKS010000206.1 GCA_021323605.1 Bacillota bacterium
CGATCTCCGGGCGTGCTGGCGGTGTGGACGGCGGACGACCTGCCCCCCGGCGCCCGTCTGACGGCGGCGGTCCCCCCGGGCGTCGAGGCCCGCCCCCGTCCCCTCCTGGCCCAGGGGCGGGTTCGCTACGTCGGCGAACCGCTGGCGGTGGTGGTGGCCGACGACCGCGGCACGGCCGCCGACGCCGCCCAGCGCGTGGAGGTGGAGCTGGACCCCCTGCCCGGCGTGGGCGGGGTCGAGACGGCCCTGGGCCCCGACGCCCGCCCCATCCACGAGGACATGGTCTCCAACCTGGCCGGCTCCGTCCGGCGCGCCTTCGGCGACGCGGAACGGGCCTTCGCCGGGGCGCGGCGGGTGGCGGCGACCTTCCGGCTGGCGCGGGTCAGTGGTGGCTACCTGGAGCCCCGGGCGGTCACCGCCGAGCCGGCGCCCGGAGGCGGCCTTGTCGTCCACACCTCCACTCAATGGGTGTTCGGGGTCCGGGACGCGATCGCAGAGGCGCTGGGGATGGAGCGGTCGCGGGTTCGCGTGCTGGCGCCGAGCGTGGGCGGCGCCTTCGGGGCGAAGGGCATGCCCTACCCCGAGGAGGTGCTGGCCGCCTTCGCCGCGCTCCGGCTCGGGCGGCCGGTCCAGTGGGTGGCCTCGCGCAGCGAGGACACACCCGCCACCGCCCAGTCGCACGGCACCGTGCTGGACCTGGAGCTGGCCGCCGACCCCGACGGCCGCCTGCGCGGGCTGCGGGGGCGCGTGCTCCACGACCTGGGCGCCTACGCCGCCTCCGGGAGCATGCAGGTGGACAACATCGGGTCCCACCTCTCGGGCGCCTACCGCCTCCCCGCCCTGGACGTGCGCTTCGACCTCGTCTACACCAACGAGGTGCCGACCGGGTTCATCCGGGGCGGTGGACGCGAGGTCGGGATCTTCGCCGTGGAGCGATTGATGGATCTGCTCGCTCGCGAGCTGGGCCTCGACCGGTTCGAGATCCGCCGGCGGAACCTGGTCCGGCCCGAGGAGATGCCCTACGCGACCGGCTACGCGGGGGCGAGGGGGCCGACCGTGCTCGACGGCGGCGACTACGCGGCCCTGCTCGACCGCGCCCGGGAGCTGGCGGGCTCTCCGGGGGAGGGGGAGGGGATGGGGGTGGCCTGCTTCGTCGAGGCCACCGGCATCGGCCAGCCCGAGCGGGCGCGTCTGCGGGTGGGGGGCGACGGCCGGGTGACGGCGTGGATCGGCACCACGCCGCAGGGGCAGGGACACCGGACGGTGGCCGCCCGCCTGGTCGCGGAGCGCCTGGGCTGGCCGGTCGACCGCGTCCGGGTGGTCTCGGGGGACTCTGCGGCGGTCGACTTCTCGTCCAACACCTCGGCCAGCCGGAGCGCCGTCGAGATGGGTAACGCGGTGGCCCGCGCCGCCCACGCCGCCCGGCGCCGCCTGCTGGAGCTGGCGGCGGAGCGGCTGGAGGTGGATCCGGCCGACGTCGTGCTCGGACCGTGGGGGGCGGAGGTGCGCGGGGTCCCCACCCGGACGCTACCCCTGGACCAGCTGGTGGGCGACGGCCTGGAGGTGGCGGAGGTGCACGACCCGGGCGGCAGGCGGGCGTACGCCGCCGGCTGCGCGGTGGCGGTGGTCCGGGTCGACCCCGAGACCGGTGCCGTGCGACCGGTGCGCTACGTGATGGTGCACGACGTCGGACGTCCCCTCCACGCTCGCATCGTCGAGGGGCAGGCCCAGGGCGGCTTCGCCCACGGGCTCGGCTACGCCCTCTTCGAGGAGGCCACCTACGCCGCGGACGGCGGCTTCCTCTCGCCGACCTTCCTCGATTACCTCATCCCCACCGCGCCCGACGTGCCCGAGCCGGTCATCGCCCACCTGGACACGCCCGCCCTCTCCAACCCGGAGGGGCTGCGGGGAGCCGGCGAGGGAGGCGCCATCCCGGTGGCGGCGGTGATCCTGAGCGCGGTGGAGGACGCCCTGCAGCGCCAGGGAGTGGAGGCCTTCTGGGACCGTCTACCCCTCACCCCGGAGGCGGTGGCCCTGGCCCGGCGGCGCGGCTGAGGCGGAGAACCGGGGTTCAGCCCGCAGCGCCGCCGGCCCTCGGTCCCGGGGTCGGAGCCCCGGCCGGGCGGTCGGCCGCCACCGGGTTCTCCTGGCGGCCGACGGGACCGGGCAGGGTGTCCACTAGCCCACCTCCTGGCACGGGATCAACAGCACCCGCCCCAGGTTGTCGCCGGACTCCAGGTACCGGTGGGCGGCGACCGCGTCGGCCAGCGGGAAGGTTCGGTCGATCACCGGCCGGACGTGGGGGGCCACCTCCCGCCAGAACGACGCCACCCCGTGCCTGGTGGCCGTCCTCACACCCACCACCCGCTGGCTCCGCTGGTAGAGCGAACGCAGGTCGAGCGAGAGCTGACCGCCGAGGAAGGCCCCCGAGGAGATCACGGTTCCCCCCGGCGCCAGTACCGCCACCAGGTGGGGCCAGATCTCGGCCGAGCCCAGGTTCTCGACCACGATCCGCACCCCCTCGCCGCCGGTCAGCTCGAGCACCTCCCGCTCGAAACCGGGTGCGGTGGCGTCGAGCGCCGCCTCCAGGCCCAGCTCGAGCAGGGCCGATCGCTTCCGCTCCTTCCGCGAGGTCCCGATCACCCGGGCACCGAGGTGTCTCGCCACCACGGCCGTCATCGATCCCAGGCCGGAGGCGGCGCCGTTGACCAGCACCCAGTCGCCGGCGCGCAGGCCGGCCATGCGGAGCTGGGTCCAGGCCACCGGGCCGGCCAGGGCCAGGGCGGCGGCGGCAACGAGCGAGATCCCCTCCGGGACCACGGTGGCGTTGGCCGCCGGCACGCGGGCCAGCTCGGCGTCGGCGCCCGGCCGGTGCACCCCGATCAGCTCGGAGCTCGGGCAGATCTCGTCGTGGCCGTCCTCGCAGGAGCGGCAGCGGCCGCAGCTCACGTGGCCGAACACCGCCACCCGGTCGCCGGGGCGCAGGTGGTGGACGTCACGGCCGACCTCCACCACCACCCCCGCGTGGTCGCTGCCGAGCACGTGGGGTGGCCGGCCCCGGAAGTACCGGTTGGTGCCCGCGCGGGTCCCCAGGTCCAGCAACCGGCCGACGCTGACCGCTCCCACCCTGACCACGATCTCCTCCGGGCCGGGCGGCCCCGGGTCCGGCCAGTCCTGGTAGGTCAGGACCTCAGGCGGCCCGAACTCGTGGAAGACGACCGCCTTCACTCCCTTCCGCTCTCGCCAGGGTCGGCGTTGGGCAGGCCGTCCTCGATGAACTCGGGGGTGAACGAGGCCCCCCAGAGGTTGGCGGCCCGGCGGTCGTTGATGTCCCAGATGCGCGGCGGCCGGTCGTCGTAGATCCGTTCCATGTCGGCGTAGTACTCGACGATGGCGCCGGCCGGGTCGTGATGGTAGGTGAAGATGTTGTCCCCCGCCCCGTGCCGTCCCGGTCCCCAGAGGAAGCAGCGCCCCAGCGTATCCAGTAGATCCCCCAGCCGGGCCAGGTCGGCGATGCTCTCGACCTCCCAGGCGTAGTGGTGGTGGCCGTCGGTGCCGGCGGCGATGGCGAGTCCGTGATGGTCGGGGTTGCAGCGCAGGAAGACCAGCATCCCCGGCCCGATGTCGTCGGAGAGCTTGAACCCGAGCACGGAGGTCAGGAAGCCCTGCAGCTCGCGGAGGTTCGAGCTCTTGAGCGTGATGTGACCGAACTTCCGGGGGCGAACGCCGCTGGGGACGTAGGGGGGCTGCCCACCTTCCATGTCCGCGTAGACCTCGATCACCACCCCCGACGGCCCCAAGAACCGCAGCGCCCGGGCCAGGCCGGGCTCCTGGGGAGTCTCCGAGAGCACGCGTACGCCGGAGCGTGCCAGGGCGTCGCGGACCCGCTCCAGGCCGGCGACGCCGTCCGCCTCCAGGGAGATGTGGTCGAGCGCCGCGCGCGGGCCCTGCACGTACTGGAGCGAATGATGCATCGACCCGTGGGTCAGATAGGCGTTCCCGTCCCGTCGTTCCACCTCCCGGAGCCCCATCACCTGGACGGCGTAGCCCACCGATTGGTTGAGGTTCGGGACCTGGAGCGCGACGTGGCCGATGGCTCTGATCATCTGGCAGCCTCCGTCGAGTGCGTGCGCTTACGGTACGCTCACCTTATCGCCTCCTCGTATTGCGCGCAATCGTGGATGCCGGCACAGCTCGCGGTGACCTTCCCCGGCCCAGAGGCGCGCTCTCGACGGGAGTGGGGGTCCCCCTGGAGGTCGAGGTCGGAAAGGCACGATCGGATTGCGGCAGAGCGGGGCGTCCGGGCGGGGTGGGAAGTTCGCAGTCCAGGCGCCGTCAGAGCCTCACGCGGCCTGCATGGACCCGATCGAAGCCCGCGCTGGAGGGGCCAGTCCGCGGCGGTCAGGAGACGGCCGGCCACAGCGATGCTCGGGGAGATTCTGGAGCTCTGTGCGGTGCGGATGGTGCGGTGCGATGTGCCCTTCTCGGCTCGATGCCGGACGGACGCGTGCGTTCGAGGGTCGAGGACAACCGGCGCTCTCCCTCAGCCACGGCTGAAGCCGCCGGCCGCGTTCCGTGGGGGACGAGCGGGAGTCGCGGCCTCCCTTGGGGGTCGGCCCTGGCTCCCCGGCCCACGACCGTGCTAGAAAGGATCGCTGCCAAGACCGGCGCTGATCTCGGATCCGATCCGACGCAGGACGGACAGATGCCGGTCCAGTATCTCCTCCGTGCTGACACGGGGATCGGCGATGGTCACGTTGAGGCCGGCGCAAATCCGACCCAAGGCATCGTGGAGGGGGACGGCCAGGGCACGGATGCCGATGTGGAGCTCCTGGTCGACGAACGAGTAACCGTTCCGGCGGGCTTCCGAGATCGCACGGCGGATCTCGTCCCTGTCGGCGACGGTGAGGGAGGTCAAGGCCAGGGGCTGATGCCGTTGGAGATATGCGTCGATCTGGTCGTCGGGCAGGGCGGCGAGCAGGACCCGACCGATGGCGGTGAGGTGGGCGGGGAAGCGACTGCCGACCGAGAACGTCGGCGCCAGATAGCCCGCGGGGCGGCTGCGGGCGACGAAGATGACATCGGAGCCATCGAGCACAGCAATGGAGCTGGACCCCTGCAGCTCCTGTGCCACCTTCTCCAGGTAAGGACGTCCAACCTGAACCAGTTGCTGACTTCCGATGTATGCGTAGCCGAGGGAGAGGACGGCCGGCTGGAGCCGGAACAGACCGCCCTCCGTACGGCGGACGTAACCCAGTCGCTCCAGGGTGAGGAGGATACGCCGGACGGCAGCCCGGGACACGCCCGTCCGCTCGGCCAGGTCGGTGATGCCGAGCGCCGGACAATCCTCGGTGAAGGCGCGGATCACCGCCAGTCCTCGTTCCAGAGACTGCACGAAGTCTCGCCCCCGTTCACCCTGGGCGTCTGCGGTCGCTCCCTGCGATCGAGTCCTGACCACCCTCCGGAGCCTGCTGGGAAGCTGGGGTTCAGCGCCTGGTGATGACATTGCAGGTGAGTATACGCCAGCTCGGTTCCAGATCCGGGCACTTCGTTCACCGTTGGCCGATGCAGGCAACCGGCGCTCGGGCGGCACCAGTGCGGGGGAGGCGGGAGTGGATGGGAGATGGCCCGAGCGCACCGGTTTGAGAACCACGATGTGGTCCTTGGAGCCGCCGCCAGCGCCGCCCGCCGGGGCTCCGCGGCAACGACCGACAGGGACTGTGCGTGACCCGGCCGTGAGCTCCGCGGTGGAACTGGGCGACCGCCCTCCGGGATGGCGAGAGGGCTGCCCGATGGGGTGCGTACGGGGACGAGAGCGTCCGGGCGGGGCTTCATCCCCTCCCCATTCGGGTCCTGTGGGCGGGGGTGGTGGCCCGGCGTGGGGCCCCGTTCGGCACCAACCGGGAGTGAGCGTGGGCGAGACTCACTCCAGGGAGTGCGTCCGGGAAGAGGGGGCGTCGGCGACGCCGAGAAACACCGGCACGCGGGCACGGAAGGCTCGCGCCCGACGATACGGGAGGAGGAGCTGTGTCTCCGCCTGGAACCTGGCTTGAGCCGGCGCGGCCCTCGCCGACCGTCGTGTCTGGCGGCTGCTCTCATGTCCGCCAGCGATGGGCGCTCTCTCGGACCGGCGAGTCTCTCTCTGGAATGACCACGATCGACTCCGCCGAGCGGGGGAACACACCCGTGGCCGCGGAACGACCTGCCAGAGATGCCGCGGCAATGTCACGATCGCCTGGGCCACGTCGCTCCAGTCGAGTCCGATCTCAGAGACGATCGTCTGCCGTGTCTCCGAGGTCGTGGCCATGTGCACGACCACGATCTGCAGCTGGTGTAACGTCTTTCGCGTGCGGTTCGCACGCTTCATCCGATGCCTTGGTGGCATGTGGGCGACCGGATTGAGCCACTTGACGGTGGTGTATACTCATGATGTTACGTCCATCTCCACAGCGTCGCTTCGCCCGCGATTGGAAACGCTGCCCACCGGCTGGAGGACAGCGGCCGTGCCCTGGACGGCGTCCGGCCGAGGGCCGAAAGCCACGCTCACTCATCGCCGTCCGGGGCGTGCCTCGTTCCAGTCGAGTCCGCCATCCACTCTGGAGGGGGTTGACAGATGAGCCAGGTCGCGAGTCAGATGCGGTCGCCGCGCATGGGCCACCGCCCGGTCATCCCGCCCGTCGTCAACGCGAGCCCGGTGCGGCTTCCGGAGGCTCTGCTGGAGCGCTTCCGGGACGCCTATCTGCCCGACCTGAGCGACGCCGTTGGCCACCTCTACACGATGAGCCCGGTGATCCGGCCCCTCTACAGCCCGTCCCCACGGCTGCTCGGCCAGGCGCTCACCGTGAAGGCGCCCCCCGGCGACAACCTGACCGTGCACGGGGCCCTGACCATGGTTCAGCCGGGGGACGTCCTCGTGATCGACTGGCGCGGTTACGTCGAGGGCTGTGCCACCGGCGCCAGCTCGCTGGCGGTGCCGATCAAGAACGGCCTGCGGGGAGCGGTCGTGGATGGCGCCTGGCGCGACGTGGGCGAGCTGCGGGCGCTTGGCTTCCCGCTCTTCGCACGCTGCGTGGCGGCCTTCTCGCCGCCCAAGGACCGGCCCGGCGAGATCAACGTCCCGGTCTCCTGCGGCGGCGTCGTGGTGCATCCGGGAGACATCGTCGTCGGGGACGAGGAGGGCGTCGTGGTGGTGCCGCGGGCCTGGGCCGAGCGGGTGGCCGACTCCCTGACGGCCTACCGGCGACCGAACTCGGTCGACGACTTCGACCTGGAGAAGCTGAGGCGGGGGTTCGAGGAGAAGCGGGTCCGGTTCAGGGAGATCGTCGAGGACTACGGGGGATCGGTCCCGGCATAGTCCCCACGACCTCGTCGGTCGGGGCGGAGCGGTGCGCCGGCCGACGCAGGAGCCGTCCAGCGGCTGGTTGGAGCGGCCGGGTGCCGGCCTCGAAGTCGATGGCGTCCGGTGACGCGCCGGCGGTGGGATTCGGACGGTGGGCGCGATGGCAGGGGGAGTCCCGGACGGTCGCGTGAAGGTGGGCGAAGCCGGCCCCCCACCGGATCACCGCCATGCCGGCACCACCTCCCTGCCGAGCAGCCGTACGGTCCGGACCGCCTGCTGGACGGGCAGGCCGGCGGGCGCCACCCGTGCGGCGATCTGCGTGACCCCGGCCGCGGCATAGCCCTCGAGCAGGCGGTTCACGTGCTCCGGGTCGCCGACCAGGTAGACGTCCTCGTGCGTCTCGGGAGGCACACCGTAATGCTCGTCCAGCGCCGCCCGGTACGGTTCCGCCGCGCGCTCGGCCTCCTCCCGGGAGCCGGCCACGGCGAAGAAGCGGTTGGCGGTGACCGCGCCCGCCGGGCGGCCGGCGCCGGCGCAGAGCGCCCGGTAGCGCGTGGCCAGCCGCTCGATCAGCGGCAACGGATAGGTGGTGGCCGCGTACCAGCCGTCGCCCAGCAACGCCGCGCGCTTCAGCGCCCGCTCCACCCGGCCCCCCGGCAGCACCGGGGGGCCTCCCGGCTGAACGGGAAGGGGCGCGATCGGGCCCGGGGCGGAGAGCAGCCGGCCGGAGAAGCCGGGGGCGCCCGCCCAGAGCGACTTGAGCAGGACGATGGTTTCGTCGAGCCGCTCCCCGAGCCGCTCACGCGCGACCCCGAATCGCTCCCGGAGGTCAGGCATCCCGCTCCCCACCCCCAGCGTCAGACGGCCCCCGCTCAGCTGGTCCAGCGCGGCGGCCTGATAGGCGAGGTTGAGCGGTGACCAGGCGGGCAGCAGCAGGACGCCGGTGCCCAGGCGGAGCGGGGTGAGGGAGGCGAGGGCCGCCAGGAGCGGAAGCGAGGGGATCTGCTGGTGCCACTCGCGTGGACCCCGCGGCCAGGCCTCTCCCACCCATACCGAGCCGAAGCCGGCCTCCTCGGCGGCGGCCAGGAGTGGCGCCAGCTCCTCGAGGCGGGAGGCGAGGGTCTGAGAGGGAAGCCCGACGTCGAGCCAGAGGCCGAAGTCGATCCGGGGCACAGCCGGATGTTAGCCTCCTCCCGTGACGCGCGGTACCGTCGTCTGCTCCCAGCCCGCGGCGGCCGACGCCGGGGTCTCCACGTTGCGCGCCGGTGGGAATGCCTTCGATGCCGCGGTCGCCGCCGCGCTGGTGCAGGCGGTCGTGGACCCCCTCAACTGCGGCATCGGCGGCTTCGGGGTGGCGCAGCTGCGCGAGGCGGGCTCGAGCCTCCCTGTCCACCTTGGCTTCCACGCCCGGGCGCCGCTGCTCGCTCGCCCGGACATGTTCGAGGTCACCGGCGAGATGTCGCTCGCGCCGCTCGCCGCCGGCACCTGGCCGGTCCGCGACGACCTCAACCAGATCGGGTACCTTTCGGTCGGCGTCCCGGGCACGGTGGCCGGCCTGGCCGAGATCGCCCGCTGTTACTGCCGGCTGGGCTGGACAGAGCTGAGCGCCCCGGCCATCCTGGCCTGCCGCGAGGGCTGGACCGTCACCGCCGAGCAGCACGCGGAGTGGACCCGGGAGGGACCGGCGAGCCGCATCGATGCCCGGACGCGGCTCGCCTGGACGGCCTACGGGGCCTCGGTATACACGAACGGCGGTGCGATCCGGCGGCCCGGGGAGCGAGTGGTGAACCCGGACCACGCGAGAACGCTCGCACGGCTGGCGGAGGCCGGCCCCGAGGACTTCTACCAGGGTGAGATCGCAAGGGCAATCGCCGAGGATTTCGAGCGGAACGGCGGCCTGATCCGGGCCGCCGACCTGGAGGGTTTCACGGTCGACCGCGCGCCGGCCCTGGAGGCGAGCTACCGGGGGCTCCGGCTCACGACCGTGCCCGCCCCCGCCGGAGGGTCGGTCCTGCTCGAGATCCTCGAGCGACTCGAGCCGCACGACCTCCGCGCGGTGGGGCACAACAGCGCGGCGTACCTCCGCCTGCTGGCCGGGGCCTTCCGGCCCGCCTTCGAGGGGATGCGGGACCGGCTGGGTGACCCCGGCGCACCGGAGGAGACGACCCACCTGGTCACCTGGGACGAGGCCGGCAATGCGGTGGTCCTGACCCACACGCTGGGTGCCGCCTCCGGGGTGATCACGCCCGGCCTCGGTTTCATCTTCAACGGGGCGCTCCACCGCTTCGCCCCCATGCCCGGACACCCGAACTCGATCGGGCCCGGCAAGCGGCGGGTGACCGGGATGTCGCCGACCATCGTCTGGCGCGGCTCCGAGCCGGCGATCCTGGTCGGGGGGGCCGGCGGCAACAGCATCGTCGCCGGGATCGCGCAGGTGATCTTGAACCTGGTCGAGTTCGAGATGGACCCGCTGGCGGCGGTCTCGGCGCCGCGGATCCACTGCGAAGGGCCGGTGATCACCCTCGAGGGCCGCTTTCCCGCCTCGGTCGCCGCCGAACTGGCGGAGGCCGGTGAGCAGGTCGTGGTCTCGGCCGCCGGCTTCGACCGTCTGGTCGCCGCCAGCGTGAACGCGCTCGCCACGCCGGCATGGCCGCGGCCGGGACCCGGGCCCGACCCGCGCTCGGCCGGCGTGGCCTTCAGCGCGTAGGGGCCGCGGCCAGCCGGCGGCGGATCCGCTCGCCCACCTCGCGATAGGCGGCCGGGTCCACGTACTCCTTCGCATAGACGTGCAGCCTGGAGGAGCGGTGCTCGGGTGGCACCTGAGCGCCGCGCGGGATCAGCACCAGGTGGACGTGTGGGAAGTTCTCCCCGAAGAGGACCAGGTAGACACGTTCCGCCCCGGTCTCGGCCTCGATGGCGGCAGCGGCCTTGGCCAGCGCCGGCCCCATGGATTCCAGCTCCGCCCGTGTCATCGAGGAGAGGCTGGAGGCGTGACGACGTAGGTAGGCGACCGTCCAGCCAGGCACCTCGGTGGTGAGGTGGGGGCCGATCGACCAGTGCTCGTCCTGCCAGTACCAGCCCCCCTCCGGCGGGTTCAACTGCAGCTCGCAGACCTTGCAGTCAGGCGCCAATGGTGATCACCTCCCCGGTCACGGCGGACGAGCGCGGCCCGAGTAGGAACGCGATCACCTCCGCGACCTCCTCTGCGCGGACGAGGCGGCCGAGCCGGTAGCCGGCGATGATCCGCTCCCGCTCGGCCTCGGGAACGTCATCGATCATCTCGGTGGCGGTGAGGATGGGGGCGACAGCGTTGGCCCGGACCCCCCTCCGGGTCAGCTCCCGTCCCAGGTACCGGACCAGGGTGACCACGCCACCTTTGGCGGCGGCATAGCCGGGGCCCATGCTGCCGCCGGTGATACCGGCGATCGAGGAGACACAGACGATGCTGCCGCCGCCCTTGGCCAGCATGCCGGGCACCACCGCCTTCGCGCAGAGGAAGGGACCGGTGAGGTCCACGCCGATCACCTCTTCCCATTCCTCCAACGTCTGCTCGACCAGGGTGTGGCGGCGGTTGAGCCCCGCGTTGGCGACCAGCCCCCTCACGGTTCCCAGCTCGGCGGCGATGGTCTCCACCATCCGGAAGACCTGCTCGGGGCGGCTGACGTCGGCCTGGTAGCAGGCGGCGCGGACGCCCTTCCTGCGGATCACTTCCGCGACCCGCTCGGCCGCTTCCCGCTCGGTCCGGTAGTTGATGGCGATGTCCCAGCCGTCGTCGGCCAGCCGGATCGCGGTGGCGGCTCCGATCCCGCGGCTGCCGCCGGTGACGAGCGCGGTCCCGAGGCCACTCACAGTCCGACCGTGACGGGGACCGATCCCCCGCTCCAGTTGGGCACGAAGGTCTGCTTGATCCCCACGCCGCCCGCGACGAGCACGTGGACGTCCTCCGGCCTCACCGCCACCGCCAGCTCGCGGTCGCCCTGCCGCCAGCGAGCGCGTCGGTGCAGCTCGCGCTTGACGTCGGCCTTGGAGAACCCGGCACCGGAGAGGCTCGCCGCCCACTCCGGGCTCATCAGGACGAAGGGGTGGCCGCCGCCCGCCAGGCGGCGGTCGAGCGTGTAGAGGGCGGCGGGCACCGCCATCGCCTCGGCCATGGTCTGGAGCAGGTCGCCGGGCTCCGAGGACTCGCCGTTGAAGACCTCGAGCACTCCCGAGATCCCGACTACGGTGACCGTGCTCTCATGGGGCGCGAAGCCACGCTCGACCGAGTAGGGCTCCCAGGGGCTCTGCGCCTCGTTCTCGGCGAAGCAGAAGCCGTACTTGGCGGGCTGTCCCATGGTCGCCATGTCCCCGAGGCCCTCGCGGGCGCCGCCCAGCGCCCGGCAGACGAGCGAGAGCGCGCGGCCGGTGACGGCGTTGGAGCGGTTGCCGGGGCCGAGGCAGTTGCTGTCGCCCCGGTAGCCGTACGCACGGGCGGCGGGCCCGTTGACCACGACCATCAGGGCGGCGTTGCCGGTGGTGGTGAGCACGCCGAGGGCGTTCAGCTCGGGGGCCGCGAGGGCGCGGACCGCGGCCAGCACCACCGGCAGCTGGCGCGCGTCGCAGCCGGCCAGGGCGGCCGCCACGGCGACGGCCTCCACGGTGGCCGCGCCGCGGAGGGGCGGGATGAGCGCTAGCGGCTCCTTCGTCCCGGGCGCCGCGGCGAGCAGCTCGCGCAGCCGGCGCGAGGAGGGCGGGGCGAGGGGCAGGCCGTCCCAGAGCCCGCGGGCCTCGAGCTCGGACTCCAGCTCGGCCGCCGGCATGGTCTCCCAGCGGGCGACGTCGGCGACGCTCAGGATCGCGTTCTCCTGCATCAGCGCACATTCTGAGCCACCCTGGTCGTGTGTGCGTATTGCGATCTCTTGTGCGTATAGCGACCACGATCATCGGGTGGGTACGTGGGGCGTCCCGGGCCCCGGGCGAGGGCCGGTCCGGTGACGTCCGTCACCGCCCAGCTGGAGGCGCCCCGCCGGGACCGGGCGCCACCGTGGACGGCGCGGCCGGTGGTGGTTTCTCGGCCGGCAGGCGATCGGTGGCCCGGAAGCCGGTGGAGGACGGCGTGTGGCAAGGTTCGGGGGGCCGGGCCCGAGCGGGAGCCGGGGCGCCACCTGGTGGCCGAACCCGAGAGGGAACCCGCTCGGCTGGTCGTTGACAGCCCGGGCGCAGGTCCGCATACTTTGCGCGAAGAGCGACCGTTTGTGCGCAATGCGCCCACAGACCGAGGAGGTCGGATTGCCAGAGACTGCCACGGTTGGGGAGGAGCCTGCTCCGGAGCGCGCCCCCAGGTCGCTCCGGACCTACCTCGACCACATCCGTGACCGGCCCGAGGAGCTGATCACCATCGGCCGGCTCGCCAACCCGCTCGGTTTCGAGGTCACCGCGGTGCTGGAGCACCTCGACCGCCAGGGGCGCTTTCCGGCCGTTCTCTTCGAGAACGTCCTCGACATCCACGGCGAGAAGTCGCGCTTTCCGATCCTGACCAACCTCTGGGCGACCAGGGAGCGCTGCGCCGAGATGCTGGGCCTGCCGCGGAGCCAGTCCGGCCGGGAGCTGGGCGTCCGCTTCTCCGAACTGGTGGGACGGGAGGTGGCGCCGGTCACGGTCGCTCGCGGCGACGCCCCGGTGCAGGCCAATGTGCTCGAGGGCGGACGGGCGGACATGCACCGGCTCCCGGGCGTCCGTCACTTTGAGATGGACCTGGGGCCCGTCTTCACCATGGCCCACGTCATGCACGCCCCGGGTGCCGACTTCTACAACATCACCTTCGTCAAGACCTTCCCGGAGACCGGGCGCCAGGGCGGCCTCACCATCCACACGCCACACCTGAGCCGGATGCTTCGCGAGTGGGAGCGGCGTGGCGAGCGGATCCCGGTCGTGAACGTCCTCGGCCACCACCCCGCCTTCTGGCTCGGCTCGCTCGCTCTCACGCCCTACGGTACCAACGAGTACGCGACCGTGGGTGCCTTCCTTCGCGAGCCGCTTCGGCTCGTCCCTTCGGTCACCTGGGGAAGCGAGTTCCTGGTCCCGGCGGACGCGGAGATCGTGATCGAAGGGGAGCTCATCCCCAACCAGCGCACGATCGTGGACCCCTTCGGCGAGATCACCCGGCTCTACCAGGCCCAGGAGCTGGCGCCGGTGATGGAGGTGAAGGCGATCACCTATCGAGATGGGGCGATCATGCAGGACGTCTTCAGCGGTCACCGGGAGCACTTCCTCCTGGGACTCATCCCCCGCGAGGGATCGGTGTACAACCACCTCCAGCGGACTCTTGGCAACGTCACTGCGGTCCACCTGCCCAGCTCGGGCAACGGACGCTCGGTCTGCTACATCTCGATCAAGAAGACCAGTGAGAGTCAGCCCAAGCAGACCGCGATGCAGGCGCTCGCGCACGCGCCCACCTTCCAGGCCGTGGTGGTGGTGGACGACGACATCGACGTCTTCAACGAGGAGGACGTGCTCTGGGCCGTCAACACCTACGTGGACCCGGCCCGGGACATCGACCTGATCAAGAACCTCGGCCGCTGGAGCGAGCGCCAGATGGGCAACAACCGCATCCTGATCGACGCCACGCGCCCGACCCACACGGCGTTCCCGACCCGGCTCCGCGTCCCGTCTGAGGCGATGGCGGCCGTGAAGCTCGAGGAGTGGCTCGATCCGATCGGAGGGAGGTGACCATGAAGAAGACCGTCTCAATGCTGGCCGTCTTACTGAGCGCGTTGCTCAGCGCCTGCGGGGGCTCCTCGTCCACCGCGAACTCAAAGCCGGGCGCGCCGGTGACGGTGAACGTCGGGGAATCGATCGTCACCGTCTCCAACGCGGCCATCTACGTGGCGATGGACAAAGGCTACTTCAAGGACGAGAACATCAACTTCAACTTGACCACCCTCCAGTCCGGCGCCACCGCGACCCAGGCGATCGCCTCGGGCAGCATCGACTACGCGCTGGCCGGCTCCTTCGACATCGCCACTGCGGCCGGACAGGGCATCCCGCTCCAGGCGGTGGTGGCCAACGTCGGGATCACGATGGAGGTCTGTGCCTCCAAGAAGTTCGCCAGCGACAACGACCTCACGCCGTCTAGCTCGATCGACCAGATCATGACCGCCTTCAAGGGCAAGACGCTCGGCATCACCGGGCCTCACTCGGCGCCCGACCTGGTCCTCCGCTACCTGCTCCTCAAGTACGGGAACCTGAAGCCGGACACCGATGTCAAGATCGTCGCCCTGGGCTCGGTCCCCGCCGAGCTGACCGCCCTCCAGCGTGGCCAGATCGACGGCTTCATCCAGAGCCCTCCCGGCTGCGAGCAGGCGGCGGCCGCCGGCACCGGGGTGATGCTGAGCCGAGTGGGCCGGCTGCCCGGGCTGAACAGCGTGCCCCAGGGCGTCCTCTACTCGCGCAAGGACTACCTGCAGTCGCACGCCGACCAGACGCGGCGGGTGGTGGCAGCGATCGCCAGGGGCGACGACTACGTGCGGTCGAACACCGAGGGAACGCTCGCCATCTTGAAGAAGTACTTCAAGACCATCGACGACGCCACTCTGCGCGAGCTGCTGACCGGGCTGATTCAGCCGATCGTGCCCAAGGACGGCAAGATGACACAGCGAGAGTGGGACACCATCAGCAACATGCTGCAGATCCAGGGCGCGATCTCGACGAAGCTGGACACGAAGGAAGGTAACCTCTGGACCAATGCCTACAACAAATGAGAGGGCCCTGTCGGTGAACCCGGCACCCGCCCTGGCGCCCGGCGCTCAGCCCGATGTGCACCGGCCGGCGCTGGAGGTCCGGAACGTCAGCGTCCGCTTCCGTGGTGGCCGGGCGGCATCGGAGGTGCTCGCCCTCGACCACGTCTCGCTCGAGATCCCGGCCGGCTCCTTTACCTCCGTGATCGGCCCTAGCGGTTGCGGCAAGACGACGCTGCTGCGGCTGGCTTCGGGCCTCGAGCTGCCCAGCAGCGGCGAGGTTCTCTGTCACGGCCGCGAGATCACCGACCTCAACAAGGAGGTGGGCTACGTCACCCAGGACAGCAATCTCTACGCCTGGATGACCGTTCGTGAGAACGTCGAGTTCGCCCTCGAGGTCCGCGGCGTCCCCGCCAGGGAGCGACATCGGCGCTCGGACGAGTACCTCCGGATGGTCGGCCTGGAGGGGTTCGAACACCACTACCCGCACCAGCTCTCGGGCGGCATGCAAAAGCGCGTGTCGATCATCCGGACCCTGATCTACGAGCCCGACACCGTCCTCATGGACGAGCCGTTCGGTGCCCTGGACTCCCAGACCCGGATGGCGCTCCAGAACGACCTGCTGCGGATCTGGGCGGCGCGCAAGCCGACCATCCTCTTCATCACCCATGACCTGGCCGAGGCCATCAGCCTCTCCGACCGGATCGTCGTGCTGAGCCAGCGGCCGGGCCGCGTGATCAAGACCTTCGAGATCCCGCTCGGGCGTCCGCGCGACGTCTTCTCGCTCCAGGGCGAGCCAGAGTTCGGCGAGATCTACGACCGGATCTGGTCGACGCTCCGCGGTGAGGTCCTCTCCTCCCTGGAGGGAGGTCAGGAGCAACCGGCGTCGCCCGCCTCGGCTGCTCGGCCGGCGCCCCCGGCGCCGGCCGAGGCCGTCCCCCCGGTGGCCGAGCCCGCCCCCACAGCCGGACACGTCTCCCCGACCGGGCGGACGTCGCTGGCGGAGAAGGCCCGCGCCGGCGTCTTCAGCCGGGTGAACCTCTACCGGGCGTTGATGCTGGTCGGGGTGCTCGCCGCCTGGGAGTTGCTGGCCGACGAGAAGTGGATCGACCCACTGATCTTCAGCCACCCGCTCGGCGTCTTCCAGACCCTGGGCCACCTGTTCAGAGGTGAACAGGTCGGGATCGGCAGCATCTATGACCAGATCCGGGTCACGGTCAGCGAGCAGTTGACGGGCTACGCTCTGGGAGGGGTTGCCGGGATCGCGGTCGGCTTCCTGCTCGGGCGAGCCCGCATCCTTTCGCGGGTGCTGGAGCCCTTCATTCTCGCTACCTACGGCGTCCCCATCATCGCCATCGCGCCGATCTTCATCCTGCTGCTCGGCATCGGCTACCCATCCAAGGTCGGAATGGCCGCGTTGACCTCGTTCTTCATGGTCTTCTTCCAGACCTACGCCGGCGTCTCGGCGATCAACGAGGAGCTGCTGCAGCTGGCCCGGCTCATGGGGGCGTCGCGGGAGCGGATCGTCCGCCGGGTGCTGATCCCCTCTTCGCTGCCCTTCATCTTCACCGGGCTCCGCCAGGCGGTGCCCTTCTCGATGACCGGTGCCGTGATCGGAGAGTTCGTCGCCTCCACCACCGGCGTCGGCTGGTTCATCGTCCGGGCTTCGGGCGCCTTCGACGCCGCCGGCCTCTTCTCCGGCCTGGTCATCATGCTGGTCATCGTCTGGCTCGAGAGCCAGATACTGGGCCTTGTAGAGCGCTTCTTCCTCTCCTGGCAGCCGGCCCGGCAGGGTCCCGTAGGTCGTGCCTCCATCCGGAACTGAAGGAACTCATGTCGCAGGCACGCACGGGCTTCAGGCCGCTTGCCGGCCTCAGGGTCCTCGACTGGACCGAGGGCGTGGCCGGGCCGTATGCCTGCCAGACGCTGGGCGATCTCGGCGCCGACGTCATCAAGGTGGAGCGGCCGCAGGGCGACTGGGCTCGTGGGGTGGGAACGGGCCCGGCCCAGGGCGGCCCCGACTTTCGGGCGCTGAACCGGAACAAGCGCGACCTCTGTCTCGACCTGAGGCACCCCGAGGCAGTCGAGGTGGCGCTCCGGCTTGCGGAGCGCTCGGACGTGATGGTGACCTCGTACCGGCCCGGCGTGACCGAGCGGCTGGGGATCGGCTGGGAGGCGGTCCACGCCCGTGCTCCCCGGCTGATCTACGCTCGCATCTCCGGGTTCGGGTACGGCGGCCCGCTCCAGCATCGCGCCGGCAGCGACACCATCCTGCAGGCCGTGTCAGGGCTGATGAGCCAGGTCGGCGACCCCGACGGCGAGCCGCAGCGGGTCGGCATCCCGGTGGTGGACTTCGTGGCCGCGCGGGACGCGGTCACGGGTGTGCTGGCCGCGCTGCTCGCCCGAGAACGGGGACAGACGGTCGTCGCTCCCGTCGATGTGAGCCTCTACGCGAGCGCCGCGGCGCTGCAGGCGCAGGTCTGGCAGAAGTACTTCGAGGCGGGCACCGTCCAGCGCCGGAGCGGTCATCGCAACGCAGGAATCGCGCCGGCGGGCCTCTTTCCCACCAGCGACGGCCGCCACATCGCGGTGGCGGTGCTCCGGGACGAGCACTGGCAGAACTTCTGTACCGCCATCGGCCGCCCGGACCTGCTCGACGACCCGCGCTTCTCGAGCAACGGCTCCCGGCTCCGCCACCGGCCGGAGCTGGAGGCCGAGATCGTGCCCGTCTTCAGGTCGCGCAGCTTCGATGAGTGGGTCCGGATTCTGGGTGAGAACGACGTGCTGGCGGGACCGGTCACCGAGGTGCCGGACATCGCCGGCGACGAGCGCCTGCGCGGTGCGCTGCCACTGACCCGGCTGCCGGAGGGGGCACTGGGTCCCTCTGCGCCCGCGATCGCGCTCCCGATCGCGGTCGGGGGGGTGCTGCCGGGGCCTGAGCGGGTGCTGGCTCCGCCCGCGCGGGGGCAGCACACGCGGGAGGTGCTCCGGGAGGTGGGCTATGCCGAGGCCGAGATCGAAAGGCTGGTCGCCTCGGGGGCGACGCCGGAGGTGGCCCCTGGGGACTGACCTCCGGAACGTCTCGGATCCGAGCCTCGCGTTGACCGCCGCCGTTCGCGTCGGGGTCGGGAGTGGTCGGTCATGACCTGCCGCACGGTGGAGGCGCTCGTCCCAATTCTGTCGGCCGCCGTGGGGTCGTGAACGCCTCGGAACCAGGAGCGGACGAGGTGAGCGTCGACCTCCGCGTCAAGGATCGGGCGGGCGACACCTGACTCCTGGCCGTGATGCGGACGAGAAGCGCTCCCGGCCGAGGCATCGTCGGAGTGGTGGCTGGAAGGGGCCCGGGTGACGGGGATCGGGATCGGCTCGCGGGACGGTCGGCAGGTAGGAGCCCGGGATACCTCGGGGACGCTCTCCGGTATGGGTGACCTCGAGGGAGCTGCCGGCCAGGATGCAAATATGGTCGAGGGCGAGCGTCGCCGGCCGCGGACGGAAGGGGTTCGAGCGGGCCACCCATGAGCCGAGCCTCTCCAGCGGGAAGGGGACGGGTGAGCGACGGCGGATGAAGCCCAACCCGTGCTCGCCAGCGACCGGCCGTGCCCTCGGATCGGAGTGCCGGTCCGCAGAGTCCCCTCGACCCGGTTGGCTTCGTTGACACATGGGTCGGGACGACTATACTGTGGATGGTGCGTATTTCGCGCACTTGTACGTATAGCGCACAAAGCCGGAGGTCAGCTCTTGAGGATCACGCGAGAGGCCGTTGGCCAGGTTCTGGAACCGCTCGCCGAGGGCTTCCGGGCCGACGGCGCCGATCTCGCCGTGGAGGAGGCGTCCGAGGAGCAGGTGACGGTGCGCCTCGTCGTCTCCCCGGCGACCTGCCACGAGTGCATCATGCCGGCCGAGGCCATCACCCGCGTCCTCGAGAGCGCGGTGAGGGAGAAGTTCCCCGAGCTCGAGCGCTTCCTCTTCGTCGACAGTCGCCAATGACACCGACCGGTCCGGCTCGCGCTCGCGGGCCACGCTGGCGAGGTTGGAAATGGAACAGCCCGTGACCACAGCTCCGCGGCCCCGGACCATCCACTTCACCGTCAACGGGGTCCCACAGACGGCGATCGTCGAGCCGCGGCGCTCGTTGCTCGACTGCCTGCGCGACGACCTCCATCTGCATGGGACCCATGTCGGCTGCGAGCACGGCGTCTGTGGCGCCTGCAACGTGCTGGTGGATGGCGAGGTAGTCCGCTCCTGCTTGATGCTCGCCGTTCAAGCCGATGGCTGCGAGATCCGGACCGTGGAGGGGCTGGAGGCCGGCGGGGCCCTGAGCCCGATGCAGGAAGCCTTCTGTCGCTACCACGCCCTCCAGTGCGGCTACTGTACGCCGGGGATACTGATCACGCTCGAGGGGCTACTCCGGGAGAACCCGCAACCGAGCGACGAAGAGCTGATCGACGCCCTTTCCGGAAACCTCTGCCGGTGCACCGGCTACCAGCAGATCCTCGAAGCCGCAAGGGCGGTGATCCGAGGCGAGACGGCTTCCAGGGAGGTTCCCGTATGACCACCACGATCGAGATCCTCAATCCCACCTTCGCCCGCGTCTCCGGACAGGAGCTGCGCAAGGCCCCCTTCCCTCGCCTCGAGGAGGGTACGAAGGTCCGCATCGGTTTCCTCAACAACCAGAAGCCGAACACACAGGAGCTGCTTGCCCTGGTGGAGTCGGGGTTGCGGGAGCACTACCAGGTTGAGTCGCGGACCTTCTTCAAAGGCGATGCCGCCCATCCCGCGCCGCCGGAGGTGATCGAGGAGCTCAGCCGGTTCGCCGATGTGGCGGTGCTGGCGACGGCCGATTGAGGGTCGTGCACGTCGTGGAGTCTCCACGACTCGGTCGAGCTCCTGAAGCTCGGAACCCCGGTGGTCACGGTGGCCACGGCGGCCTTCATGCCGCTCGCCCAGATCGAATCGAAGGCCTGGGGCTGGCAGGTACCGATCGCCAGGATCGAGCACCCGTTGGGCGGCGTCCCCACCGACCGCCTCGGGTCACGGGCACGTGAGGTGGTCGAGTATTTCGTCTCCCAGGCTCGAGGCCAGGAGGGTGGCAGGGCCGGCGGTACCGCTCACGCCGTCGGCGAGCCGGTGCTCTCGGTCCCCTCCGATCCCTGGGCGTTCTTCGACTTCATCCAGTCGAAGGGGTGGGGCGACGGCCTCCCCGTTCTTCCGCCCACGCCCGACCGGGTCGAGCGGATGCTCCGCTCGGCAGGCGTGCCCGCGGATGCCTTCGTCGGCTTCATCCCGCCCGAGAAGCTGCACTGCACGGCCCGGGACGTGGCCGCCAACTGCGTCCTCGCGGGCCTGCCCGATGCCGCCTTCCCGGTCGTCCTGGCGGCGATCAGGGCGGGGCTCCAGGAACGATTCAACTTGCTCGGGGTGCTGGCCACCACGAATCCCTGCGCGACGACCGTGCTGGTCAGCGGACCGATCGCGAAGGAACTCGGGATGAACGCGGGCGCCAGCGTCTACGGACCCGGCAACCGTATGAACGCGACCATCGGTCGCGCTGTCCGGCTGGCCCTCCAGAACCTGGGCGGTGCCTGGCCTGGCCCAGTGGACAAGAGCACGCAGGGGAGCCCGGCCAAGTACACCTACTGCTTCGCCGAGAACCTGGAGGAGAGCCCCTGGGGGCCGTACCACGTGGACCGGGGCTTCAAGGAATCGGATTCGACGGTGACCATGATCGCACCCGAAGGTCCGCACAACATGCACGATCCGGCGAGCACGAGCGGTGACAACTTTTTGCAGTACGTGATCGGCAGCATGACCCACTGTGGCCACAACAACCTCTACCATCGTGGCGACACCTTTCTGGTGCTCTGCCCCGAGCACGCGACCATGCTGGCCCGTGACGGCTACGATCGTGCGCGAATCCGGCAAGAGATCTTCGCGCGGGCGCGAGTTCCCGCTCGGGCGATGGGCCGGGAGGCGTTCGAACACTTCACCTCGCATTGGCCGCGGAAGGAGAAGATCGACTTCGAGACCGGGACGCTCTCGATCGTTGACGCCCCGGAGGAGATCAACGTGGTGGTCGCCGGCGGCCCTGGCAAGCACTCCAGCTGGCTGCCGACGTTCGGCCTCACCTACTCGACGATCGAGAAGCTGTGAGTATCGACTTCGAACTCGAAGATGGCATCGCGACGGTGACCATCAACCGGCCCGAGCGGCTGAACGCGATGGACACCGAACACTACCGTCTGCTCTCCGAGGCCTGGAAACGGGTCCGCGACGACCCCGAGGTGCGGGTCGCCATCGTGACCGGCGCGGGGGACCGCTCCTTCACGGTCGGGGCCGACCTGAAGACGCACGTGGGGGCCGAGGTCGAGCTGGCCGAGCACTGGCTCACCCAGAAGGACCAGATCCTGAACCGCGGGCTCGAGGTCTGGAAGCCGGTCGTGGCGGCCGTCAACGGCTACTGCCTGGGTGGCGGAATGACCCTCCTCTTCGCCACCGACATCCGCGTCGCGGCCGCCCACGCGACCTTCGGGCTCCCCGAGGTGAAGCGCGGAATCGTGCCCGGCAACGGCGGCACCCAGCGGGTGCTCGACCAGCTGCCCTGGGCGATCGGCATGGAGCTGCTCCTGACCGGCGACCCCATCGACGCCGAGACCGCCGCCCGCTGGGGGTTGATCAACGAGGTGGTCTCTGCCGATCGCCTGATGGAGGTCGCCCGAGACTACGCACGGCGGATCGCCGCCAACGCACCCCTCGCCGTGCAGGCGGCGAAGGAGCTGGCCGTTCGCGCCCGCGACACCGACATCAACACCGGCCTCCGGATGGAGCAGTCGATGAACCGGCTGCTCTCCACCAGCCAGGACGTGAGGGAGGGCACCTCGGCCTTCGCCGAGAAGCGGCCGGCGAGGTTCGCCGGACGATGAGCCACCCGTTGCGCGGCAAGTACGTGATCGCCGGGATCGGCAAGACGCGGTTCGGACGGCTCCCGGACCGCTCCACCATCTCCATGAACGTCGAGGCCTGCCGCGAGGCGCTGGCCGACGCCGGGGTGGAGAAGGAGGCGGTGGACGCCCTCTTCGTCAAGTACCCGACCTCGAGGTTCGAGTCGATGTACGGGCAGAAGCTGGCCGAGGCCATGGGCATCCAGCCCAGGGTCGGCGGCGTCTGGGACCAGGCCGGTGCCTCCAACATCAGCCAGATCGCCTTCGCCTGCATGTCGATCGAGGCCGGGCTCTGCGAGGTGGCGCTGGTCACCTTCGCCGACAACCCGAAGTCGGGGACCAGGGAGGCCTACTCTCGCCCGCGCGGCGACGACGCCCCCTACGGCTGGTTCGGTGTGCCCGCGACCTACGCCATGATCGCCCGCCGGCACATGGAGGAGTTCGGGACCACGAGTCGCCAGCTGGGCGAGATCGCGGTTGTCTGTCGCGCCAACGGCGCCCGCAACCCCGATGCCCAGCTCCGGAAGGCGATCACGCTGGACGACCATCAGGCCTCCCCCTGGATCGTGGAGCCGCTCCACCGTGACGACTGCTGCCTCGTCTCCGACGGGGGCGCGGCGGTGGTGGTGATGAGCGCCGAGCGGGCGCGGCAGCTGGGCGTCAGGGCGCCGGTGCCCATCCTCGGCTTCGGCCAGGGCCAGACCTCCTGGGAGGTCGCTCAGCGGCCGACCCTCACCGAGACCTGCGCCAGGGAATCGGCGGCCGTGGCCTTCCGGATGGCCGGCATCCAGCCCGGGGACGTGGATGTCTGCGAACTCTACGACTGCTTCACCATCGTCGTCCTCATGACGCTGGAGGACTACGGCTTCTGTAAGAAAGGGGAGGGCGGACACTTCGTCGAGGGGGGCAGGATCGCGCTGGACGGGTCGCTACCTATCAACACCAGCGGCGGCCTGCTCTCGGAGACGGGGATGCCCGGCATGCAACACGTCCTGGAGGGCGTGCGTCAGGTGCGCGGCACCTCGGTGAACCAGGTCAAGAACGCCGGGGTGGTGGTGGTCTCGAACCAGGGAGGCACGATGCACACGCACTCCACGCTGGTGCTGGGCGGGTGAGCGGGACCGACCTCGATCTCACCTCGCTGATCACCGAGACACCGGTCTCGGTTCCCTACTGGGCGGCGCTGCGGGCTGGCCGGCTCGACTTCCAGCGCTGCCGCGCCTGCGGCAACGCATGGTTGCCACCGCGTGAGGAGTGTCCGCGCTGCCTTGAGGCCGACTGGGCCTGGGAGACGGCGTCCGGGCACGGTCGCGTCATCAGCTGGGTCGTCTACCACGTGGCGCCCAACCAGATGTTCGCCTCCCGTGTTCCCTACAACGTTGCCATCGTCGAACTCGATGAGGGGCCGCGGCTGATCACGAATCTGCTCGGCGACGACGGGAGGTCCCCGCGGATCGAGGCGCCGGTACAGCTCGAGATTCAGGAAGAAGGAGGACTGGCGATGGCCAGGTTCCGGCTCGTATGAAGGTCGCACTCTACCGGCAGGATGCCAGGACGCGGGTGGGGGTGGTCGTGGACGGACGACTCCACGAGATTCCGGGCGAGACGTCGGTGGCGGGATTCCTCGCCGGAGGCGCCGAGGCCCGCCATCGGGCCGAGCAGGCGGCGTCGAGTGCCGGGGTGACGTTGGACGCGGTCGAGTTCCTGCCCACGCTGCGGGGCGCCGACAAGTTCATCTGCGTCGGCCGGAACTACCTGGAGCACGTGAAGGAGGCCGGCCGTGAGGTACCCAAACTCCCGGTTCTCTTCTCGCGGTACTGGTCGAGCGTGGTCGGCCACCGGCAGGCGTTGCTCCGGCCCCAACTCTCCGAGCAGCTCGACTACGAAGGTGAACTCTGCGCCGTGATCGGGCGGGAGTGTCGCTACGTGCCGCGCGAGCGCGCACTGGAGATGGTGGGCGGCTACACGATCCTCCAGGAGGGCAGCGTCCGCGATTGGCAGCTGCGAGCCCCGACGCAGATGGCGGGGAAGAACTTTCTGCACTCGGGCGCCCTGGGGCCCTGGCTGGTCACCTCCGACGAGATCCCGGACCCCCAGAACCTTCGGCTGACGACCCGGCTCAACGGCCGGGTGATGCAGGACGCCAACACCGGCGGGATGCTCTACGACGTCGGCTTCCTCGTCTCCTACATCTCGCAGTTCATGCCCCTCCTGCCGGGCGACGTGATCGCGACGGGGACGCCCCCCGGGGTCGGCTTCGCGCGCAAGCCGCCGGTCTGGCTTCGGGCGGGTGATCGGATCGAGGTCGAGATCGAGCGGATCGGGGTGCTCGAGAACAACGTGGTGGACGAGCCCGAGACGCCGGAAGCGCTGGCCTCGTCGTGGAGGTCGGTGTCCGTATGACCACGATCCTTCTCCACGCCATCGGTCTCGACGCCGGCTCCTGGCGGTTCGCCGACATCCCGGGCGCCGTGGCCATGGACATGCCTGGCTTCGGCGAGCAGCCGCTGCCCCCCGGCGGCCTGAAGGAGACGGAGATGGCGGACGACATCGTGCGCCGGGCTCCGGCGGGCCCGCTCGACGTCGTGGGCGTCTCGATGGGCGGCCAGGTGGCGATGCTGATCGGGCTCCGCCACCCCGACCGTGTCCGCTCGCTGGTGGTCGCCAACACCGGCCCCGCCGCCAACCCCGAGGTCATGCGCCAGCGGGCAGCCGCCGTCCGCGCCGACATGGAGGGGCAGATCGAGGTCACCCTCCAGCGCTGGTTCACCGAGGAGGCGCTCACCTCCGATCATCCGGCGGTGCGGTACGCGCGCGACCGGCTCCGCCGCAACGACCCCGAGGCCTTCGCGGCCGGCTGGGAGGCGATCGCCGAGCACGACGTGAGGGCCTGCCTGGGCGAGCTCAGGGTTCCGGTGACCGTGATCGCCGGGACGGTGGACAGGGCTGGCCCGGTCGAGCACGTGCGTGAGATCCACGCGGCCATCCCCGGCTCGCGCTTCGTCGTGCTGGAGGGCCCGCACATCCTCTACATGGAGTTCCCAGAGCGCTTCCGGGCGGCGGTGCAGGAGCACCTGGAATGGGTGTCGAGGAGCTAGCCACCTCCGGCCTCCCGGAGGAGCACCGGCGGCTGGCGGAGCTGCCGACGGCGGCCCTGTCCGACGCGCTCGATGCCCTCGGACTGGCCGGGACCATGGGCGGCATCTCGCCGCTCTGGGGCCGCTCGCCCTACCGGATGGTGGGGACGGCCCGGACGGTCCTCCAGGCGCCCCGGCGCGTGGACGCGGCGCCCGGCGTGAGCTATACGAAACACCTCGGCCTCGTCGACGGTGGCCTGCGGCCCGGCGACGTGGTGCTGGTGAGCACGCCGTCCCGGGTCGCCGCCAGCTCCTGGGGGTTCCTGCTCTCGCTCCGCTGCAAGGTGCGGGGTGTGGCAGGGACCGTTCTGGACGGGACCGTTCGTGACCCCGCTGAGATCCTGGAGCTCGGCTACGCCCTCTTCGTCCGGACGGACCAGAGCTGCCCGGCTGGCAGCAAGTTCCGGCTGGAGACGGTCGCCGTCGACGTCCCCATCACCTGTGGTGGCGTACTGGTCTCGCCCGGCGACATCGTGGTCGGCGACGACAGCGGTGTGGTGGTGATCCCGCCGGCGCGCGTAGCTGAGGTGATCGAGGGCGCGACCGCGATCGTGGCCCGAGAGCGGGAGCTGGCCCGGGTCATCCGCGCCGGCGGCCGGTTCGCCGACGTCTCGTGATGCCATGACGGAGGAGTGAGCGATGAAGCCGGTCGCCTTCGACCTGCGCCAGCCTGGGACCGTGGACGAAGCCGTCGAGTTGCTGACCGGCGACGGCGAGGTGAAGGTGCTGGCCGGCGGCCAGAGTCTGGTGCCCCTGCTCAACTTCCGGCTCGCCCGGCCTGAGCTACTGGTGGACATCAACCGGATCTCTGAGCTGCAGTACGTCCGCGAGGAGGCGGGCGGGCTCGCGGTCGGGGCGCTGACCCGGCAGCGGGCGCTGGAGCGGAGCGAGCCGGTGGCGCGGCTGGCGCCGCTCGTCGCCGAGGCCCTACCATTGGTCGCCCACGTCCCGATCCGAAACCGGGGCACGCTGGGCGGAAGCCTCGCCCATGCCGACGCCGCGGCCGAGCTCTGTGCCGTGGCCCTGGCGCTGGACGCCGTACTGGTGGCCGTCAGCCGGAGGGGCCGGCGTGAGATCCCGGCCGCCGAGTTCTTCCTGGGGCCGTTCACGACCGCCCTGGAGCCGGACGAACTCCTGATCGAGGTCCGTTTCCCCCGGCTGCCCGCCTCGACCGGCTGGGCCTTCGAAGAGGTCGCGCGCCGGAAGGGCGACTTCGCCATGGTGGGGGTGGCGGTGGTGCTGGGTGTGGGTGCCGATGGCTCGGTCGTGCAGGCGCGGCTGGCCTACGCCTCGATGGGACCGACGCCCTTGCGGGCGGGCCGCGCCGAGGCGGCGCTCACCGGCCGGACGGCGGGGCCGGAGGCCTTCGCGGAGGCGGCCGAGCTGGCGATCTCCGAGCTGGAGCCCACCGATGACATCCACGCCGACCGGGAGTACCGGCTCCACGTGGCCAGGGTGCTCACCCGGCGAGCGCTGGCCCGCGCCCTCGAGCGCGCTCGGTGAGCCTCCGGGTCGGCCTCAAGCTTCCCCAGCAGGGGGTCAGCGTGGCCGAGCTGCGCGAGGTCTGGCGGATCGCGGACGAGGCCGGATTCGACCATCTCTGGAACTTCGACCACTTCGTCCCCATCCTGCCCGAGGTCGGTGCCGAGATCCTCGAGGCCTGGACGCTGCTGGCCGCCATGGCCGTGGACACCCGGCGGGTCCGGATCGGCGTCATGGTGACCGGCAACACCTACCGTCATCCGGGCGTGCTGGCGAAGATGGCGACCACGGTCGACCACCTCTCCGGTGGGCGGCTGGAGTTCGGGCTGGGCGCGGGCTGGAACGAGCGCGAGCACAGGATGCTTGGCATCCCGCTGGAAACGCCCGGCGTCCACATCGCAAAGCTGGCGGAGGCGATCCAGGTGATCCGCTCGCTCTGGACCAGGCCCTCGACCACCTTCTCGGGGAGGCACTACCGGCTGCAGGAGGCGATCTCGGACCCCAAACCCCTGCAGCGGCCCTGCCCGCCGGTCTGGGTCGGCGGCAGGGGTGAGCGGAAGACGCTGCGGGTGGTCGCCGAGCTGGCGGATGCCTGGAACGTGATCAACGTCGACCCGGTCGAGGCCGGACGGCTGGGCTCGGTGCTCGACGCACACTGCGCGGCGGTGGGCCGCTCGCCGGCCGAGATCCGGCGCTCGGCCCAGCTGCCGCTCGACGTCGACGATCCTTCGCGGACCGTCTCCCTCGTCCACGAGTACGCGGCGCGCGGCTTCTTCGAGCCCGTCATCGGCATCCGCCCTCCCGATCCCGTCCACGCCGCCGCCGTGGCGGCCGAGAAGGTGCTGCCCGAGCTCCGGGCGGCCCGCTTCCAGGAGGTAGCGCAATGATCTTCGAGTTCCGCTCCTACGAAGCCGCCCCCGGCCGGCTCGAGGACCTCGACCGGCGCTTCCGGGAGCTGACCTGGCCGCTGATGCAGAAGCACGGCTTCCGGCAGGTCGGCTTCTGGATCCCGGAGGATTCGAACGAGCTGGCCTACATCCTGAAATGGAACGACAGGGCGGAGTGCGAGGCGAAGTGGAAGGCGTTCCAGGCCGATCCCGAGTGGCAAAAGGGAAAGGCGGCCAGCGAGGCAAGGGGGCCCCTGATCGCCAGGACCAGCTCGAAGTTCTGGAACGCCTGCTCGTACTCGGAGGTTCAGTAGTCCCCTGCTGCTGAGCGCCGAACAGGTCCGCGGCCTCGCCGAGGCGGCGCTTCGCGCCCACGGCGTTTCGACTGCCGACGCCGCGGTCGTGGCCGACTGTCTGGTGGAGGCCGATCTCCAGGGCGTGCCGACGCACGGCGTCGTCCGGTTGCCCTTCTACTGCTCGCGGCTACGGCGTGGCCTGATCGAGCCCCGGCCGGCGCTCACCGTGGTGGAGGAGACGCTCTCGGCCGCGCTCCTGGACGCAGGGAACGGGCTCGGCCCGGTGGGCGGGCGGCGGGCGGTCTCGATCGCCGGAGAGAAGGCGCGCTCGTGCGGCGTCGGGGTCTGCGGGGTCCGGCGCTCCAACCACCTGGGCATGCTCGGCTGGTACGTGGAGGCGGCAGCTCGTGAGGGGATGGTCGCGCTGGCCTTCACCAACGCGCCCGCGACCATGGCGGCGCCAGGCGGGCGCGCGCGGTTGCTGGGGACCAATCCTCTCGCCGCAGGGCTGCCCTCTGGCACTCGTGGACCGGTGGTCGTCGACCTGGCGACCTCACAGGTGGCGCGGGCGCGGATCACGGCCGCCGCGGTCCGCGGAGAGCCCATTCCCGCCGGGTGGGCCTTCGACCCCGAGGGACGGCCGACCACCTCGGCGGCGGCCGCTCTGGCGGGGACGGTCGCGCCCCTGGGTGGCGTCAAGGGGTTCGGGCTGGCGTTGCTGGTGGAGGCGCTGGCCGGCGTGTTGACCGGAGCGGGCGTGGGTCCGGAGGTGACGGGGACGGTCAGCGACTCGGACCGGGTCAGCGACGTCGGGCACCTCTTCATCCTCTTCGCTCCCTCCACGCTGGGGGTCGACTTCGAGGCGCGGATGGCGAGCCTCGCCGCGCTGGTCCGGGGGTCTCCGCCCGTGGGCGAGGGCGAGGGACCACGGCTGCCCGGGGACCGGCGACGGGAGGAGCGGACGCGGCGACTGGAGCGCGGGATCGAGCTCGACGACGGGCTCGTCCTGGAGCTGAAGGAGCTCGGAGCCCGGCCCTCCCCTAGCTCGGAAGCAGGGCCAGCGTCGAGTTGATCTCCGCCGCCGCCTGGCGGAGCGGACGGAGGTAGTCCCTGACGACGGTCGCCGGCTCGATCCGCGGGTCGTAGAGACCGAGGCAGATGCTGCCCGCGATCTTGCCCGAGCGATAGCGGAGCGGCAGCGCCAGGGCCCGGACTCCGAGGTCGATCTCCTGGTCGAGCAGTGAATAGCCGAGCTCGCGGACCTGCTTGATCCGCGTCTTGATCGTTGCCGTCTCGGTCGCGGTGAAGGGTGTGTAAGCGACGGTCTCGGCCCGCTCCAGGTGGGCGTCCAGCTCGGCGTCGCTCATCTCGGCCAGGATCGCCCTTCCCATCGCCGTGGAGTGCGCCGGCAGCCGGCTACCGACGCCGAGGCGGGTGTGCAGGTAGCCGCGCGGTAGCGCCCGATAGAGGAAAACGATGTCGGTGCCGTCGAGCACGCCCAGGCTCGAGGAGACGTGCAGCGTCTTCGCCAGTCGGTCGCAGTGCGGACGGACGATCTGCGGCAGTTCCTGACTGGAGAGGTAGGCGTAGCCGAGCCGGAGCACGGCCGGCAGGAGCCGGTACCGTCCCGCTTCATCGCGGACGACGTAGCCCAACCGTTCCAGGGTGACCAGAAAGCGGCGACAGGCCGCCCGCGAAAGACGCGTCCGCTCGGCGACCCTGGCGATGCTCAGGGCGGGTTGCTGGTCGGTGAAGGCCTGGATCACGGCAAGCCCCCGCCCAAGCGACTGGACGAAATCGCGGTCGGGCGGCACCCGGGCGGTCATTTTGGCGCCTGGCCGAATTCCTGGAGGCGGTAGAAACGGTCCAGCTCGGCCAGCCTGCCGGCGGGAGGCTTCGTCGTGTGGTAAGAGGTTCGGGCGGGGAACTGCTGACTCCGCTGGTGGAGCGTCGCCATCAACTCACCGTACTTGAGCGTCGCACCCAGGGTGTCCACGATCGGGATCTCGTCCACACGGGTGAGCCCGTTCCTGGCCAGGACCGCGGCCACCGGCGCCTCACCCGGGATGATCACGTCCACGCCCTGCTTCGCCAGCTCGCGCGCTTTCTGGCGGACGTGCTCGAGCACCGGCTCGGGGTCCTCGAAGCCCTTCAGGACGATTTCGAAGGGAAGCCCGAGAGGGGTCACCCCCCACGCCCTGGAGGACATCCCGTGTTGCTCGATGTGGGACTCGTAGAGCGGTACCAGCTCCTCGATCATCGCCAGCACGGCAAAGCGACGGCCGAGCAGGGTCGCGACCTGCATCGAGGCCTGGCCGTAGCCGATCACCGGGATGTCGACCAGCGTCCGGGCGACCTCGAGCGCCGGCTCGGGCAGCGTCATGAGCAGGAAGCCGTCGTAGCCCTCGGCCTCGGCCCGGCGGACGTGGTTCAGGACCTGGAGCGAGTGCAGGGTCTGGATGTAGACGTAGCGGAGGTCCACGCCCGGATAGAGCGTCACGTAGGTCCTGGGCGCCATCCCGTGGAGATCGACGACGGTGTCGGGCTCCGCCACCTTCCGGAAGTGGGCGGCCATGGCCTCTCGGTAGGCCGGCAGTCGATCCAACTCGGTCAGGCTGAAGTGGTAGAACCTCAAGCCGACGCCTCCATCTGGTACGCCGCCTCGGTCGTCTGGCCCATTGCGGCCATGATCTCGGACCGGCAGCGCTGAAGCCCCTCGGCGTCGTCAGCCGGGGGCACCCGGAGGTCCTTCACGACGTGGCCGGGGGGCGCGAAGACGAGGACCCGTTCGCCCATGGTGAGCGCCTCCGTGATCGCGTGGGTGATGAAGACGGCCGTCTTCTTCTGCTGGCGGACCAGCTGGATGAACTCACGCCGCAGGACCTCGGCCGTGACCTCATCCAGGGCGGTGAAGGACTCGTCGCAGAGCACGATCTCGGGATCGAGCGCGAACGTGCGTGCGATGGCGACCCGCTGGCGCATGCCGCCCGAGAGCTGATGTGGGTAGGCGTGTTCAGCGCCGAACAGTCCCAGCCGGCGCAGCCACTCCTGGGCGATCGCCCTCCGCTCGGCGGCGCTCTGCTTCCCCAGGATCTCGAGCCCGAGGCAGACGTTGTCGAGCGCGGTTCGCCAGGGCAGCAGACGGTCGTTCTGGAACACGACCGCGATCTTGCCCCGGAACCAGTTGAACTCGGTGTGGGGATCGTGTCCCATCACCCGGACGGTGCCGGCGGTGGGCGCCAGCAGGCCCATCATGAGGTTGAAGGCGGTCGACTTCCCACAGCCCGTCCGGCCGACGATGGCGACCACCTCCCCAGCCCGGACCTCGAAGGTCAGGTCCTTGACCGCGTGCAGGCGGCCGCCGCCGATGCCTCGGCGGAAGACCTTGTCCACGTGCGAGAAGACGATCTCGGGAGCGGTGTCGCCGGTTGCCATTTTATCCGCATTGCGCACATTGGTTCGGCATACGCACATATCCTGCGCCTCTGCCCGCCGTTTGACAAGCCCTTCGGTTCGATTTATGCTTGTGCGTAAATCGCCCAATTGTACGCATAGCGTACAAGGAGACGGACCGTTGATCGCGTTTCTCGCCTGAGATGCGACTCTGGCACCAGAGCCGCACCGAGCTGGACCGGCTGCCGGCCTACCGAGAGGCCATGGCCGCCCACTTCCGGAAGGTGGCGGAGCCGGGGACCACCATCGACCTGCACGGACTGGCCCCCGGCACCTACGTGACCGAGTATCCGGGCCACGACACCCGCTACCTCTACTTCTCCTACCTGCACTCGCTCCAGGTCCTGAACCACGTCCGCCGGGCCGAGGCCGAGGGCTACGACGGCTTCCTGCTCATGAACCTCCCCGAGACCGTGCACGAGGAAGCTCAGACGCTGGTCGACATCCCGGTCGTGGCCTACGGCCAGGCGGCCATGTACGCGGCGGCGATGCTGGGCCGGCGCTTCGCGATCGTGGCCATGATCAAAGAGCTGCTGCCGCTCTACGAGTCGCACGTCGCCCGCTACGGGATGACCTCGAAAGCCGGGGCGGTGAGATGGCTCGGCCTCGACCACAGCGGCGTTTTCGCCGGCTTCGAGGATCCGGGGCCGGTGATCGACGCCATGGAGGCGCGAGCGAAGGAGCTGGCCTCCGAGGGCGTGGACGTGATCATCCCGGGTGAGGCGCCGGTGGCCACGGTCCTGGCCAGGGTGGGCGTCTCCCGGCTGGCCGGGGTCACGATCGTGGACGCCCTCGGCGTCACCGTGAAGTTCGGAGAGGCCATGGTGAAGCTGGCCGCGGTCTCGGGGCAGCGGCCGGCGCGGGGCGGCTACTACACCGACCGGCCGCCGACGGGCCGGCTGCAGGAGCTGGAGCGTTTCTACCGGCTGGGGGAGTTCGGGGAGGGCTGAAGCGATGCAGATGATCCTGGTCGGCGGCGCCGGCCCGCTGCCGGGCGGCGGCCAGCACTGGAAGGCGATCGAGGGTGAGCCCGCCTACCGGCGGCTGGTCGACGTGCCCGACGGACAGCCGCTGGACGTCTCTGCCTGGCACTCGGGCGAGCAGCTCTGGACCGGACGGCAGGTCTTTCCCGCCGCCGACCTGGCCAGCCCGGAGGGCGCCGGCGCCCTGCTGGCGGTCTGCCAGGAGCCGGTGGAGGGCGCCGAGGAGGAGTTCAGGGCCTGGATGGACCAGGAGCACGTTCCCGGGCTGGCGTCCGTCCCGGGCGTGCTCGCCGCCCGCCGCTTCGAGGCGATCTCGGGGAGGCCGCGCTTCTTCGCCGTCTACCACCTCGCCTCCAGGGACGTCATGGACGACCCGCGCTGGAAGGCGGTCGGCGGGAGCGAGTGGACGCGGCGGATGCGGTCCTACACACGAGGCCGCGTGCGGGCGGTCTACGTGCCCGCGTGAAGGAGGGAACGGCATCGATGGAGGGAGCCCGATGAGACGGCGGATGTCGTTGGCAGCGGTATGGGCCGCCCTGGTGGCGGTCCTGGCGGTGAGTTGCGGTGGCTCGGCGCCGTCCAGCTCCTCCTCGGGCGGGTTGACGCAGATCACGATCGGGGCCCTCACCCCGCCCTCGCTCGGCGCTTTCTTGCCACCCATCATCAAGGACCGCCACCTCGACACCCAGAACGGTCTCGATCTCCGGTTCACCTACTCGGCCAACGACGCCTACAACCTCTCCTACACCTCGGGCCAGCTCCAGGTCGGCGGCAGCGCGAGTCTGATCCAGGAGGCACTCCGCTGGCAGCAGGGGGTGCAGTCCGTCTACCTCTTCAACGTGGTGGACTTCTGGACCGGGTTCCTCACCAAAGACCCCAGCATCAAGTCGATCACGGACCTGGCCGGTAAGACGGTCGGGATGACGACCGGTTCGACCAACTACGCCCTCTCGGTTTGGTACCTGCAGCAAGCCGGGCTCGACATCAGCAAGGTCAAGGTCGTGAACCTGACCAGCGCGGCCATGGGTCCTGCCCTCGAAGCCGGCCAGGTTCAGGCGATTGACATTCCCGAGCCCGGCTATGACACCGCGCTCGGTCTCGATCCCAACCTGCACGCGATCCCGCTCGACATCACCGGGATCTGGAAGAGGAAGTTCAACACCACGTACATCCCCTTCCTGGGTGTCGCCGCGCTGCCCGACTGGGTGAGTTCCCACAAGAAGGAGATCCAGGAGCTCTACCGGACCTACAAGGAGGCGGCCGACTTCGTGTCCAGGAACCCCTCTCAGGCGGCGACGATCATCGCCAGGACGATCCCCGGCGGCCGAGCGGACGTGATCCAGAGACTGCTCGCCGACAAGCAACGGATGCCGCTCGACGTCGTCCCCGCACAGCAGATCAAGCCCGGACTGAAGGGCATGCTCGAGGCAGGTCTGGCGACCGGATACATCAGGTCCAGGCCGGGTAACAGCTTCCTCTACTCGGGGCTCAGCTGATGGCACAACCCCAAACCGAGTTCCGCTGGATTGGGAAACCGATGCCGGTGATCGAAGACCGGCGCTTCGTGCGGGGCCGTGGCCGCTACATCAACGACCTCGAGCTTCCGGGTATGCACCACATCGCCGTGGCCACCGCGCCGGTGGCGCACGCCCGCCTCATCTCCGTGGACGTCGAGGCCGCCCGGAGGGCGCCGGGCGTGATCGCCGTCCTGACCGGGCAGGACGTGGTCCGGATGATGGAGCCGATCCCCCAGGAGCTGCCCATCCCCAACGTCAGGTGGTACCCGCTGGCGGTGGACAAGATCCGGGTCGCGGGCGAGTGGACGGCGGCGATCGTTGCCACCAGCCGTGCCCTGGCCGAGGACGCGGCCGAGCTGGTGAGGATCGAATACGAGGAACTGCCGCCGGTCGTGGATCCCGAGGAAGCCCTCAAGCCGGACGCGCCGGTCCTCCACGAGGCCCACGGCTCCAACGTGGTCTGGAACGAGACCTATACCTGGGGTGACGTGGACGGGGCGATGGCCGCGGCGGACCACGTCTTCACCTACCGCTGGCGCTGGCATCGCCACTCCGGAGTCCCCATCGAGACGTTCGGTGCGGTGGCTGCGGTCGAGCCCTCGACCAACATGCTGGACATCTGGGCCTCGCACCAGAACCCGGGGATCCAGGAGGAGTTCATGAACGTCCTCCGCGTGCCGGCCTGCCGGGTGCACATGGACGTGGACGTGGGCGGGTCCTACGGGTCGAAACGGGGCCGCAAGCAGATGTACCTCACGGCCCTGGCCGCGATGGTGACCGGCAAACCCTGCAAGTTCATCGAGGATCGCCTCGAGAACATGGTCTCCAGCGACGGCCACGGTCCCGACCGCATCTTCAACGTGAAGGTGGGCGTCTCCGGGGACGGGATCCTGCAGGCGCTGGACGTCCAGGTCATCGAGGACCTCGGGGCCTACTGCGGCCGGGGGCCCCGCCAGATCACCAAGCCGACGGCGGCGGTGGTCGGCCCCTACCGGATCCCGGCTGTCCGTTATGGCGGCTACGGTGTGCTCACCTGCAAGACGAACCAGGTGCCCTTCCGTGGCGCCGGCCAGTCACCTCACAACTTCATGCTGGAGAGGACCATCGACTCGGTGGCGCGCGAGCTGGGCATCGACCGCGTCGAGATCCGCCGGCGCAACTACATCGAGAAGGACCAGTTCCCCTACACCATCCCCAGCGGGGCGGTCTACGACTCCGGCGACTACCAGGGCGCCCTCCAGATGGCGCTCGAGAAGGCCGGCCTTGAGACACTGTTCCGGGAGCAGGAGGAGGCGCGACGCGCCGGGCGGCTGTTCGGGATTGGCTTCGGGGGGGCGATTGAACCCAGCGGTGGCATCGCCGACCCGGAGGGCGCCCGGATCCAGGTGGACCCCCGTGGCCACGTCTTCGTGACCATCGGCTTCCAGTCCTCGGCCAGAGCCACGAGAGCATGGTCACCCAGATCATCTGCGAAGAGTTTGGAGTCGAGCCGGGGGACGTCACCGTGCAGCGCGCTCACGGGCTGGGCGGCATCATCGGCGGCGCCACCACGGGATCTCGGATGACGCTGATGCTGGGGACCGCCCTCACTCGCTGCTCCGAAAAGGTCCGGGCGAAGCTGCGTTCGGTTGCCGCCCACCTGCTCGAGGTGGAGCCGGAGGACATCGTCGTCGATGGCCGAAGATTCCACGTGAGAGGCTTCCCTTCACGCGCACTCGACCTCCGGGAGGTCGCCGACCACGCCTACAACGACCGCAGTGTGCTCGGCCCCAATGACGAGCCGGGCGTGGTCGAGGACGCGGTCTACCCAGGGCCCTTCGAGATGATCGACCGACCAGGGCCACGGCGGTTCCCGTCCTATGCCTTCGACTTCCACATCCCGGTGGTCGAGGTGGACCCGGAGACCTTCCAGATTCGCTTCCGCCGCTACATCGTCGTGCACGACTGCGGCACGGTGATGAACCCACTGGTCGTCCACGGCTTCATTTATGGTGGCATCGGCCACGGGATCGGGGGAGCCCTGTACGAGAACTTCCTCTACGACTCGCAGGGGCTTCTCAAGGCGGCCACCTTCATGGACTACCTGATGCCGACGGCGGCCGAGGTCCCATCCATCGAGCTCTACGAGATGTGCACGCCCTCGCCTCATCATCCCTATGGCGCCAAGGGCACCGCGGAGGGTGCCTACATGACGGCACCGGCCGCGATCGCGAGCGCGGTCGAGGACGCGCTCGCACCGCTGGACGTCCGCATCGACGAGGTGCCGATCACACCGGCCCTGTTGCTGCGCAAGGTGATGGCGGCTCGAGGGGAGGCCGCGGTTGCTAAGAGGGTGCGCGGATA
>JAJPKS010000244.1 GCA_021323605.1 Bacillota bacterium
ACCTCACCAACACGCTGCAGACTCCGAGGACCAGAACGCTGCTGCCGAGCGTGGCCAGGCTGATGAGCCCGACCACGCCCACCGCGCTGCCCAGCTGCAGGAAGGGCGGGGGTGTCGGCGTCGGACCGTAACCGATGGCCGCTCCTCGCGTTGAGCGAGGCGGGGAGGGGTTCGCCCTCGTCTCAGGGCTCGGACGGACGAGGGAGGGACCCCCATGTCGTGCTGTCCCACGTCTACCCCCCATGGGCACAACGGGGGGGTAGGATAGCGCACCGCCTCCTGGCTGTGGTCCGGGTCCCGTTGCCTCGGCCGAGATCACGATCTGGGCCACCCCTTCAGGCTGCGTTCAGAGGACGGGTCTAGGTTGAGGACGTGCGTCGTCCCGTCCGGGCCATGGGAGCCGCCCTGCTGGCCCTGGGGCTGACCTCCTGCGCCGGGCTGCCGCAGCTGCCTGCCGTCCATCCCGGCACGGCGCACGGGAGAACGGGCGTGATCCAGCCCCGAGCGGCGACGGCGCCGGGCGGGGAGGTGGCGGCGCTGCAGCGGGCCGTGGTCGACGTGGTCGAGGACGTCGAGCCGTCCGTGGTGCAGATCCAGGCCGGCGGCAACCTGGGTTCGGGCCTGATCTTCGACCCCGGGGGCGATGTGGTGACCAACGCCCATCTGATCGCCGGCGCTCCCACCGTCGAGGTCACGCTGGCCAGCGGCCGGCGCTACGCCGGCCGGCTGATCGGGGCCTTCGCGCCCGACGACCTGGCGGTGATCAGGATCGGCGCCGGGAACCTGCGGCCGGCCAGCTTCGGGGATTCCTCGCAGCTACAGGTCGGCGACCCTACGGTGGCGGTCGGCAACCCGCTCGGGCCGGCGACCAGCGTCACTTCGGGCGTGATCAGCGCCCTCGGTCGCACCGTCTACGAGAACCAGGGCCGCACCGCCCTCCCGGACATGATCCAGACCAGCGCACCGGTCAACCCGGGCAACAGCGGCGGGGCCCTCGCCGACCTCTCCGGCCAGGTGGTCGGTATGCCGACGCTGGGCGTGACCGATCCGCAGCTCGGCCCCGACGCGCCGGGGGTCGGGTTCGCCATCCCCAGCAACACGGTGCGTGACATCGCCACCCAGCTGGTCGAGCGGGGACGGGTGGTGATGTCCCACCGGGCCGACCTCGGGGTCTCGGTGGAAAACGTGATGGGCGTGGGGGCGCTGGTGGTCTCGGTCGACCCGGGCGGCCCGGCGGCCCGGGCCGGTGTCCAGGTGGACCAGATGATCACCTCGATCGCGGGGCGGCCGACGCCGTCGGCCGGGGCCCTGGCCGAGGCCCTGTCGGAACTCCAACCCGGGGAGACGGTGCCCGTGGTCCTGGTGCGCCCCGACGAGAGCCGGACGACGATCAGGGTGACCCTCGGCCGGTATCCCGGGGGTTGAGCCGGGCGGCCCCGAGGGCGGCCCGAGGAGGACCGGCCTCACGCGCCGGGGCCCTTTCGCCCTCCCTTGTCGGCCGCCGAGGAGTGCGGTCAGTCGCCCTCTGCCCGCTGGCAGCCGGGGCACAGTCCGCGGACCTCGACGTGGTACGCCTCGACCGAAAAGCCGGTCTCCTCCTGCAGTCGCCGGGCGGCCTGACCTAGGTCGATCTCGACGTCGACCAGCCGGCCGCAGTTCCGACAGGCCAGGTGATCGTGCCGGTCGGTCCGGGGATCGAACCGGCTGGCTCCCTCGCCGAAGTCGAACGACTGGATGAGGCCGTGCCTCGCCAGCAGGTGAAGGGTGTTGTAGACGGTGGCGTAGGCCAATCGAGGCTCGCGTCGACGCACCTGCAGGAAGATGTCGGCCGCCCGCGGATGGCCGCCGGCGGCCCGCACCTCCTCCAGGATGGCCCGTCGCTGTCGCGTCAGCCGGAAGGGGAGACCGCCCTCACGCACGGCACTCACCTGGATCGGCGGCCGTCCACCGAGATGCCGCGAGGAACCGGCAGTCGCCTGGCGATCCGGTGGTCACGCATCGCCGGATGCTGATGGGTCAACAGGACGAGGTCGCTGCGCGGTTGGCCGGTGCAGATCAACGCGAAGCCCGCCTCACGATCGGCGTCGTAGAAACGTCGGGAAGCCGACTGGTCGACAGTTCCGGAAACTATCCTACAGGCGCAGGTCGTGCACCAGCCCTGCTCACACAGGCTGGGTAGGTCGAGACCGGCGGCGCGGGCCGCGTCCAGGATGAACTCCTCGGCGCCGACCCGCACCACCGCCGTTCGACCGTCGGGGAGCCGGAGCTCCACCCGATAGCGGTGATCCGGCTGAGCGCTCAGGGGTTGTAGAAGGAGCGGTTCTTGCTGAACGGCGCCTCCCCCGGCTCGCCGCGACGGAAATGACCCGAGGGCCTGGACACCCCGTCGCGCTCCATGCTCAGCAGCTCGATGAGCCAGGCCTCGTGCTCGATCTCCTCGTTCAGGATCCGCATCGCCAGCTCGTAGGTGCGCGGGTCCTTGCCCAGCGTCAGGTCGCAGATCTCGCTCCAGGTCCGGATGGCGCAGCGCTCGGCTTCCAGTAGGACGGTCAGGATGTCGGCCGCGGAGGCGGGGCTGGTCGCGTCCTGGCCGTCGAGACCCCAGCGGAGCTTGCCTCCGTCGGTGTTGGGCAGGTACGCGTCCGGGCAGGAAGCGCGGTCGGCGAACTCCCGGATGTCGAAGGGGATGGTGCCACCCAGCTCGTAGATGCGGGGCACCATCAGCTCGAAATGGGCCCGGTCCTCGAGCCGGGCGTCCTCGCAGATCTCCTTGTAATCCTCGTGCCCGGCGAGGAAGTTACGGAGGATCGTGTAGTAGTAGTAGGTCGTGAACTCGGCGGCGGCGGCGTCGATGAGCTTCTCGCGGAGCTCGGTGACGTTCACTCCACGACGTTCCATCTGCTCGATGCCGACCCTCCGGGTGACGTCGCCGGCCTTCACCGTCCCCGTGGCATGCGGTTTCGTCTCCATGCGTTCGACTCCCATGACTGAGATTTAGACCAGATATAAAAACATCACGATACCGGGCAAGGTCAAGCCCGGCGGTGGGGACCGGCGAGGTGCTCGCCGGGCCGCCGACGACCGGATGCCTCGCCAGCGCGGGAAGGTGACCGCCGTCCGCGGTCCCGTCCGACCGCCAACCGTTGCCTCCGGCGGTGGAGGACGGTTACGGTGTCAGGGGAGGACGGAGATGATCGCGGGTGGCCCGGGCGCGGCCGGCGAACGCGATCCGGTGCGTGCGGGCAGACAAGGACGATGGCCATGTCGTTGACCGATCGCCTGTGGGGCTCGATCGAAGGTGTGTTCCAGGCCATCCTCGACCATCCCTTCCTGCGCGGCCTCACCGACGGCTCCCTGGATCGCGAGGCCTTCCGCTTCTACGTGATCCAGGATGCCCTCTATCTGGTCGAGTACGCTCGTGCGCTGGCCGTCTGCGGCGCACGGGCCCCCGACCAGGAGGCGGTCCAGATGTTCTGCGAGCACGCCGCCGGGGCCATCGCCGTCGAGCGCCAGCTCCACCAGGGGTTCTTCCGCGACTTCGGCCTGTCCGAGGAGGAGGTCCGGGCCACGGAGATGGCGCCCACCAACCTCGCTTACACCAGCTACCTGCTGGCCGTGGCCCACGGCGGGTCCTTCCCCGAGGCCGTGGGCGCCGTCCTCCCCTGCTACTGGATCTACCGGGAGGTGGGGAAGCACCTGCTGGACCGGGGCTCGCCCGACCCCCTCTACCGGCGGTGGATCGAGACCTACGGGGGAGAGGAGTACGGCGAGATCGTGCGCGCGGTGCTCCGGCTCGCCGACCGGATCGGCGACGACCTGGGCGAGGCCGAGCTGGCGCGCATGGGCCGCCGCTTTCGCGACACCGCTCGCTACGAGTGGATGTTCTGGGAGATGGGCTACCGGAGGGAACCCTGGCCGGTTTAGGGGACCGGGAAGACCGGGATCTGAATCGGTGGCCGGGAGCCGGCGCGTCGTCCCGCCTGGAGCGGGTGCGCGCTGCCGGCTCGTCCGGCGAGGTACCGCCGGCTCGGGAGCGGAGCGGCGTGGGTGGACCGAGCAGCCTCACGGTGACCGTCGCCAGCACCTCGGGCTGACCCTCGCCGGCTCCGTGCGCCACGCCCGGATGAACGCGTACGCGCCGCCCAGCGCCTCCGGGAACGGCCCGGCGCCGACCGATCCGGCGATCGCATCCGAGTCGCCCGGGCGGAGAGGATTCGGGTGCCCCAGTGCAGGTTATTGGGGAAGTGGGGAGGAACGGGATGTGGACGGAGCGGTGTAGACTTTTGCTGGCGTCTCGGACATAGGCGCAGCGAGCCGAATGATGAAGGACGGTCGACTGACCCAGCCGCTGGTCCGGGAGGGCGGCAGGCTCCGCCAGGCCTCGTGGGAGGAGGCCCTGGACCGGGCCGCCGCCGGGTTCGCCGAAGCACGTGAGCGGGGCGGCACCACCTCCTTCGGCATGTTCAGCTGCTCGAAGGCGACCAACGAGATGAACTACATGGCCCAGAAGTTCACCCGGGTCGTCATGGGCAGCAACAACATCGACAGCTGCAACCGTACTTGACACGCCCCCAGCGTCGCCGGTCTGGCGGCGGTGTTCGGAGCGGGCGGCGGCACCAGCTCGTATCAGGAGGTCGAGGAGACCGATCTCATCGTGCTCTGGGGCTCGAACGCCCGGGAGACGCACCCCATCTTCTTCCACCACCTGCTGAGGGGGGTGCGCAACGGGGCCAGGCTCTACGTGGTCGACCCGCGGCGGACCAGCTCCGCCCAGTGGGCCGACGTCTGGCTCGGCATCGACGTCGGCTCCGACATCTCACTGGCCAACGCCGTCGGGCGTGAGATCATCCACGCCGGACTGGTCAACGAGACCTTCGTCCGGCGCGCGACCACCGGCTTCGAGGCCTACGCGGAGTCGGTGGAGCCCTACACGCTCGAGCGGGCCGAGCGCGACACCGGGGTGCCGGCCGAGGTGATCCGCGCCCTCGCCCACGACTACGCCCGGGCCGACCGCGCGCAGCTCTGCTGGACGCTCGGGATCACCGAGCACCACAACGCCACCGACAACGTCCTGGCGCTGATCAACCTCGCCCTGCTCACCGGTCACGTGGGCCGCTACGGGTCGGGCCTGGTACCCCTGCGCGGCCAGAACAACGTCCAGGGCGGTGGCGACATGGGCGCCATCCCCAACAAGCTCCCCGGCTTCCAAGACGTGGAGACCGACCTGGAAGCCCGGGCGCGCTTCGAGGCCGCCTACGGGGTGAGGCTGCCGCCGAAGCGCGGCTGGCACCTCTCCCAGATGCTGGAGGCGATGGAGCGAGGGGAGCTGACCGCCTGCTACATCGTGGGCGAGAACCCGGTGCGTTCGGAGGCCGACTCGCATCGGGCGGCGCGCCTGATCGGCGGCCTGCGGCACCTGGTCGTCCAGGACACCTTCCTCACCGACACCGCCGAGCTGGCCCACGTCGTGCTGCCGGCCACCGCCACCTGGTGCGAGGCGGAGGGGACGGTGACCTCCAGCGAGCGCCGCGTCCAGCGCGTGCGCAGGGCGCTGGAGCCGCCTCCCGGCGTCCGAGACGACATCGAGATCATCTGCGAGATCGCCCGCCGCCTGGGTGCCGACTGGGGCCACCCGACGGCGCAGGAGGTGTGGGACGAGTTGCGCTCGCTGTCCCCGATCCACGCCGGCATGAGCTACCGGCGGCTGGAGGAGCTCGGCGGTCTGCAATGGCCCTGCTACGACGAGCAGCATCCCGGCGAGACCTTCCTCCACGCCCGGCTGTGGGAGGAGGACCCGGCTCGACGCGGCCGCCCGGCGCCCTTCAACCCGGTGGAGTTCGAGCCTCCGGTCGATGAGCTGAGCGATGAGTTCCCCATCCGCCTCACCACCGGCCGCCGCCTGGACTCGTTCAACACCGGCGTGCAGTCGGGGCGCTACGAGACCCCGCTGCGACGCCCGGAGTGCCTCGGCCTTTCACCCGAGGACGCGGCCCGCCTGGGGCTGAAGGAGGGCGAGCGGGCGCTGGTCTCCTCCCGGCGCGGGAGCGTCGAGGCGCCGGTGCACGTGGACCCGACCCTGCGCCCCGGGCTCGCCTTCCTGACCCTGCACTTCCCGGAGCAGGTGGCCACCAACCTGCTCACCGTGGACGCCTGGGACCCGAAGTCGGGCACGGCCGAGTTCAAGGCCACCGCCGTCCGGGTGGAGAGGCTCGACGGCCAGCGCGAGATGGCCGGGGCGGCCCGGCAGGCGCGCGTTTGATGGACCTGCGGCTCGGGGTCGGGGGAGCGGCGACCGAGGCCGAGCGGGCGGCGGTCGACGTGGTGCTCGGCCCTCCCGAGTCGGGCTGGGAGGGCGGCGGCCGGCGCCCCATCGACGGCCACGTGGCCTTCGGCGGCCGTGCCGCCCGGGCCCGGCGCCACCTGTTGCTGCCCGCCCTGCACGCCCTCCAGGACCGGGTGGGCTGGATCAGCCGGGGAGGGCTGGACTACGTCTGCACCCGTCTCACCGTGCCCCCGGCGGAGGCCTACGGGGTGGCCAGCGCCTACGCGCTGCTCCGGCTGGAGCCGGGCCCCACCACCGTGGTGCACGTCTGCGACGATATCGCCTGCCGGGCGGTGGGTGCCGAGTCGCTCTGCCGGGTCCTGGAGCGGCGCTACGGCCCCGCCGGCGAGGCGGGCAACGGGCGAGCCGCGGCCTGGATGCGCAGCCCCTGCCTGGGCCAGTGCGACCATGGGTCGGCGGCCTTCCTCCAGCGGGCCGGTGAGCGCCCGCGCCGCCGGGTCGTGGCCCCGGTCGACGCCGATCTGGTGGGGGCGATGCTGGAGGGCCGGGACCCAGGGCCGCCCGGTCCTGACCGGGCCCCCCGGGTCCGGGGGGACGGATCGGGGCTCCGGCTGCTCCGCCGCATCGGGGTCGTCGACCCCACCTCGCTGGACTCCTACCGGGCTCAGGGCGGCTACCAGGCGCTGCGCCGCGCCCTCGAGCTGGGGCCGGCCGGCGTCATCCGGGAGATCGAGGACGCGAAGCTGCTGGGGCGGGGCGGGGCCGCCTTCCCGACGGCGCTGAAGTGGAGGGCGGTGGCCACCAGCCCCGTGCGGCCGCGTTACGTGGTCTGCAACGCCGACGAGTCGGAACCCGGCACCTTCAAGGACCGGGTGCTGATGGAGTGGGACCCCTTCGCCGTGATCGAGTCCCTGACCGTCATGGGCTTCGCCTGCGGCGCCGAGCGGGGGTACGTGTACATCAGAGGCGAGTACCCGCTGGCCGAGGAACGCCTGCGCCGAGCCGTCGAGGAGGCCCGGGCCCGCGGGCTCCTCGGTCCGGATGTGCTGGGCCGCGGCTTTCCCTTCGAGGTCGAGGTGCGGCGGGGTGCCGGCGCCTACATCGCGGGCGAGGAGACGGCGCTCTTCAACTCGATCGAGGGCCGGCGGCCGGAGCCGCGCAACAAACCCCCCTTCCCGGCCCAGTCGGGGTTGTTCGGCAAGCCCACCGCGATCAACAACGTGGAGACGCTGGTCAACGTCCTCGAGATCCTGCGCGAGGGCGGGCCGGCGTTCGCCGGCCTGGGCACGGCCGGCTCCACCGGCACCCGGCTCTTCTGTGTGTCGGGCAGCGTGGAGCGGCCGGGCCTCTACGAGCTGCCCTTCGGGGTGACGCTGCGCCGGCTCCTGGAGCTGGCCGGCTGCCCGCGCCCGGGCCACACGCTGCGCGCGGTGCTGCTGGGCGGGGCGGCCGGTTCCTTCGTCGACCCCGGGGCCCTCGACACCCCGCTGACCTTCGAGGGCCTTCGCTCCATCGGCGCCAGCCTCGGGTCGGGAGTGGTGATGCCCCTCGACCACACCGTCGACATCGCCGACATCTGCCGGCGGATCGCCCGCTTCTTCCGGGACGAGTCCTGCGGGCAGTGCGTGCCCTGCCGGGTGGGCACGGTGCGGCAGGAGGAGCTGCTCGAGCGCCTGGCCCGGGGACGGCCCCTGGGGTCGGCGGCCCAGGAGACCGCGCTGCTCCAGGACCTGGGTGCGGTGATGCGCGACGCCTCGATCTGCGGGCTGGGGCAGACGGCGGCCAACGCCATCCAGTCCGCGGTACGCCTGGGCCTGATCGGTGCGGCGCCGGCCGGTGGGGGACGGCGATGAGCGCGGTCTTCGTGGGCCTGCCCAGGCGGATGGTCGAGGTGACCCTCGACGGGCGTCAGACCCGGGTGCCCGAGGGTAGCACCCTGCTCGAGGCCTGCCGGCAACAGGGCATCGAGACGCCCACCCTCTGCTACCTGGAGAACCTGACCCCGGTGAACGTCTGCCGTGTCTGTGTGGTCGAGGTCGAGGGCTCCCGGGCGCTGGTGCCCGCCTGCTCACGGCCGGTGGAGCCGGGGATGGTGGTGCACACCGACTCCGAGCGGGTGCGCACCAGCCGCCGGCTGGTCCTGGAGCTGCTGGCCTCCTCGGTGGACCTCTCGCTCGCCGGGCCGGAGGTGGAGCGCTGGATGAGGAGCTACGGCGCGGACCCGGGACGCTTCGGCCCCCCGGCGCCACCGCGCGGGGCCGGAGAGCGCGACCGGGCCCGTGCCGGCGAGCATCTGGCGCCGGACGGGGCCAGCGCCGAGACCGTGGCCCAGCCGGCGAAGGTCGACAACCAGAGCTACGTGCGCGACTACTCGCGCTGCATCCTCTGCTACAAGTGCGTGGAGGCGTGCGGGGTCGACGCCCAGAACACGTTCGCGATCGCGGTCGCGGGACGGGGCTTCGACGCCCGGATCTCGACCGAGTTCGACGTCGGGCTCCCCGACTCGGCCTGCGTCTACTGCGGCAATTGCATCGGCGTGTGCCCGACCGGGGCGCTGATGTTCAAGAGCGAGTACGACCTGCGACGGTCGGGCGCGTGGGACGAGTCCCGGCAGACCGTCACCACCACCGTCTGTCCCTACTGCGGCGTCGGCTGCAACCTGGAGCTGCACGTTCAGGACAACCGGATCGTGAAGGTGACCTCCCCGCTGGACCACGACGTGACCCGAGGGCACCTCTGCGTCAAGGGGCGGTTCGGGTTCCCCTTCGTGCAGGCCGCCCCCGAGAAGGACGAATCGGGGCTCGGTCCCGCGGGCGGGGAGTGACGCGGGTCCGGATCTCCGGCGCCCGGCGCGCCCGTAGGTCACGGCCGGCGCCTCCTACGAGGACGATCACGCTCTCCGGCGGGTGATCGACGACCGGGGCGCGGGGTAACCGCTTCGGGGTCGGCGGCACGGCCGGGGTCTGGAGCCCGGAGCCCAACCGATGGGCGGCCGAGGGCGGGAAGCGGGTTCAGCCGGTGAGGCGCAATCGGCCCCCGGGTCTGGCCCGCGATCCGGCCGGTCCGGAGGCGTCGCGATCGCCGTTCTCCTGCCGGCCGGGGTGAAGGGCGCGCACCGCCGACCGCGGCGTTCGATCGGGGGCAGGCGTGCCCCCGCACTCCCCGTGTCCCGCGATCGGGCACGGTCCGGCAAATGTCATTGGCGGTTGACGTCAATGCCATACCGAGCCGGGGCGAATAAGATCCAGCGCCATCGGACGTCAGCGTAAAGGGGGGTCACTGGACGCGGACCGGGCCCGGCGAAGGCCGGCCGGGGACGGTCCCCGAGGTGCCGATCGGGACCTGGAGACGAGGAGTCTGGGCATGACGGAGGTGGACGAGGTGGTGCCGGTGGACCGGCTGCCGGTCGCCGGCGGCGCCGGGGTGGCGGGCCCGGAGGTGCCGGAGCGCCGGACGGGGACGAGCGCGGGTCGGGCGTGGCCAGGGGCGCCGGCCGTGCCGCCCGGCTTCGAGGCGCTGGTCGCGACGCCCCGGCCGGCCTCGGGCGGCTGGCGGCGGGCGGTCGCCCGGCTGAGCGGCGGGCTGGTCGCGCCCGGGCCGTCGGGGCGGGAGCGGCGGCGGATCGAGCAGGCGCGCCGGGCCCGGACCCCGATCCAGGGCCGCTGCGCCCTGGTGGCGGTGCTGGCCCGCAAGGGCGGGGTGGGCAAGTCGACGGTGACGGCGCTCTTGGCCTCGACCTTCGG
>JAJPKS010000308.1 GCA_021323605.1 Bacillota bacterium
CCCACCCGGGCCGGCCTATCGGCGGGCGGGGCCCCTTCCCAGCTCGATCACCCCCGCCTGCCAGGGCGGCGCCACCACCTGGATCGGCACCCGATCGGCACCCGCCGCCAGCAGGAACTCCCCGCGGCGTGCTGACTCCAGCCATGCTCGCTGTGTATCACTGAGGTCGAAGGCCCGCTGCAGCCTGACCGCCTCTCCGGGGCGGGTGGCCCCGAAGAAGAGGATGGCCGGATTGGTGGCGACCACCGCCCCGGCCTCCGTGCTCAGGAGGTCACCGGGGTTCTGGGTGGCGAACACCAGGCCGCCGTCGTACTTGCGGATCCGCCGCGCCAGACGAACGACGAAGCGGCGCACGGCCGGGTCCTCGAAGAGGAGTCCCAGCTCGTCGACGACCAGGAGACGACGCCGATCCCGCCGCTTGATGCGGCCCCAGAGCGCCTCCGCCAGCAGGTGGTGGACGGGAGCCACCAGCTCCTCCCGGAGCTCGCGCGTGGCGAAGACGACCAGCGGCGCCTCCAGGTCGACGTTGGTCGGCCGGCTGAAGATCTCCCCCAGGCTCCCCCGGACCCAGCGCCCGAGGACCTGCTCGGCGCGCGATCCCGGGGGCAGGCGGCTGGCCACGTCCGCCAGGACGGGAGACCGCACCTCATCGATCGTGCGCCGCACCGCGCGCTCGAGGAGCGCTCGCTCCGGCTCGTCGAGCCCGCCGCAGATCACGGCGCAGAGTTCGATGACGTCGACCACGGCCTCCTCCCCGGCGGCGCCGTGCAGGTCGAGCACATTGATCGAGCGCCCCGAACCCAGCGCCAGCACGACCTCGACCCCGCCCAGGCGCTCGGCCAGGGCACCGTACTCGTGCTCGGGATCGATCACGAACACCTGGACGCCGAGGCCCAGCGCCCCCATGGCCAGGGTGGAGAGCAGGTAGGTCTTCCCCGCCCCGGAGTGGCCGAACACCCCGACGTTGGCGTTGGCGTACCGGGCGTCGTCGAAGGGATCGACCAGGACCGGCTGGCCGGTGGCCCGGCTGCGCCCGACGACCAGCCCGCGAGCGTCCTGCAGGTCGGCGTCGAACCAGGGGAACAACGTCACCAGCGACGTCGTGTCGAGCAAACGGCGCCGCACGAGCGGATCGCGGCCCAGGGGCAGCGTCGCCAGCCGGCCGTCCAGCTGCCGGAAGGTGCAGGGCAGCAGTGTGCACAACGCGGAACGAGCCGCGGCCTCGACCTCCTTGGCCGCCGCGTCCAGCTCGGCGCGCGAGGCCGCGGTGACGGTCAGGTAGACGGACACGTGGAACGCGCTCTCCTGGCTGGCGCTGAGCCGGCGCTGGAGGCTGGCGGCGGCCACCGCGGCGCCGTCCACCTGCACGTCGCCGACCCCGTCGGCTCGGTGGAGCTGGGCAGCCCGCATGCGGACCAGCTGGCGCCGGAGGTAGCCGGTGACCCAGTCCGTGGGCAACCGCTCGGCGTGCCAGCTGAGGGTGACGCGTCGGCCGGGAGGGATCAGGCGCAACAGCCATCCCGGCCACAGATCGCCCCCGGGGAAGCGCTCCACATACCAGGTTCGGTGCCACCCGGTCTCGTCCTCGACGGCATCCGGCGTCTCGACCCCGACCAGGGCGCCGGCGGGAGGACGCCACTCGCATCGTCGGACATCGGGCACGCCCAGCCAGCGGAGCGCCCGCTCGAGGCCGTCGGCAGCCGGACCGCGGGCCACCAGCCACACCTCCCGCCGCTGCGCCGATCGCGAGGCGCGGAGACGCTCGGCGAACGCCAGGTCCATCGCCCGGCGCCCCTCGGGCGGCGGCGCTTCCCCGGAGGGGCGCTGGTCGTCCTCGACCCCATCGCCCGGTGTGCTCGCGATCACCACCTGGATCGGGAACTCCAGCCCGTCCAGCAGGCGCCGGAAGCCCACCGCCCAGCGGCGCCGGTCCTCCTCGGCGGCATCCAGATACCCGATGGCGCCCGTGGCGATGACCGCCACGTCGGCGGCGAGCCGCGCCAGGGGACGGCGCGGACGCCACGCCGGCCGGAGAGGGCTCACTCCGATCCCCCGCTCGGGCCCCGGTCGCGACCGGGCTCCGGGCCCGCGGGCAGGGGCACCAGCCGCGACCGCGCGCGCAGGGCGTTGATGGCCTTCAGCGAGACCACCGGCGCGGCGGCGCGAGGCCGGGCCGAGCGGAAGTGTGGACGCCAGAGCGGCACCAGCCGCAGGTTCCGGCCCAGGAACACGGCCAGGTCCAGCAGCCACGCGTCCGCGGGGCGGCCCTGCCACCGCCCCCATGCCATCACCGCTCCCAGCGCCGCCACCACCAGGGCGGCGACCGCCCGGGCGCCCCCTCTCGGGAGCATCCCGCCGTGGAGCAGGGCCAGGGCGGCGAGACCGCCGACGACCAGGTAGGCGAAGCGCAGGGCGGTCAGGCCGTAGACCAGCTCGTCCTCGAGGTCGACATCCTGTGGCACCCGGGCTCGCATGCGGGCAGGCTAGCCGCCGCCCGGACCGGAGGGAACGCCGCCGGTGAAGGGCCGCCGGCGCGGCGGGCGACGGGCCGGCCCCCGGCGAGGCGCGCGAGCACGCCCCCGAGGTCGGAAGGGAGCGGTCTCCTTACGCGGTCGCGGGCTGCTCCTCCCGAAGGGCCAGGAACAACGTCGCCTTCCGGTTCACCTCGTCCTGCGGATAGAGATCGCCGAGCCGCTGGAGATCCGCTCGCACGTCCGGCGCCAGGTGCGTGACGTCCGGGTAGTCGACCTCCACCAGGTTGCCCGAGGGATCACGGAGGTACAGCTGCATGGCGCCGTCCGGCAGCTCCCGCAGGTGGTGACCATTGGTTCGCGAATCGAGCACGCCCAGCTCCCTGGCCTTGCGATAGACCGTGTTGGGATCGTCCACAGTGAGCGCCAGGTGGTGGTAGACGGGCGCCTCCACGTCGCGCTGGAACAGGTGCACCTGGAGATCGCCGACCCGCATCCACACCACCGGGAAGCCGAAGTTGGGTGTGGGGATTCGCTCCATCCCGAACAACTCGCCGTAGAAGCGCGCCGATTCCTCCAGATCCTTCGCGCTGACGCTGACATGGTTCAGGTTCGTGGCAGCCACCAGATCCCTCCCTTTTTCCTCATTCGTTGCTATCACCGATCCTACACCGGTCGAGTACCATCGAAGCTCCTGGCCGGGGCGGCCAGGAATCGTCCCCGTGCCGGGTGGCGCGCCACCCGGCGGTCCCTCAGTCGCGATCGCCGGCAAGGCCCGGTCGGCCGCAGGCGAAGCCGCCGCCGGCGACGAGTACAATCGGACCCTGTGCGGGCAGCCCGCGTAGCTCAACCTGGCAGAGCAGGGGACTCTTAATCCCAAGGTTCAGGGTTCGAATCCCTGCGCGGGCACCATCGATCCGAATTCGGATCGGACACCATCCCGCTCAGGTTTCCCCCCCCCCACCTCCCGGCTGACAGCTACCCTGACAGCCACCGGCCTGATCGGCCCCCTCCAGGCCCAGCTCGTCCACGCTGACGCCCAGCTCCCGGGCGAGGGCTCGGGCATGACGCTTGCGGGGCCTGGTCGCTCCCGACTCTCAGCGGACCAGGGTGCTCGTGGACACGCCCAGGCGCCTGGCCAGGGCCTCCAGGGTGGAGGCGGCCGGGGCCACCCGCCGGCTCGGCCCCCCGGCGGCCCCGACCGAGCACGCGCGATCCGGCCTCAGGGGTCGGAGGGTCAGTCGGCCGTGCGTTCCCGGTACTGCTCGATGGCTCGGGTCTCGGCGCGATTCGCGCGGCACACCGGGCAATCGTTGGCCTCGATGGCCGCCTCCCACAGGTCGCAGCAGGTGGAACAGAGCCACCCCCTGCCCTCGACCACACCCCCGCAACTGCCACAGACGTTCTGCATACTACGTCCCCCTGCTGATCGGGTCGTCCCTCGGGCAGCTGCGTCACCCCCGGCCACGGGGGCCGTCGACCGCGAATCCGTCTACTGTAGCGGACCGTGGGTCTCGCACGCCATCGGCCGCGGACCCTCTGACCCTGCTTTCGGTCACACGGGCGGGTCGAGCTGCGCCCGACGCTCGCCGGCCAGGTCGCGAGGGGACCGTAGAATGACCGCATGCGGCTGCTCACCGCGCCCCGGCCCCGCCTGGCCGGCGCCCTCGGAGGCGTGGTCCTGCTCCTCCTGGCCGGGTGCGGCAGCGCTCGTCCCCAGAGCACCGCCACCCCCGGCTTCGCCATGCAGGGAACCGCGTTGCACGGGCCCGCGCCCGACTTCACGCTGACCGATCAGTTCGGCCAGCCGGTCTCGCTCCACCAGTTCCAGGGCAAGGTCGTGCTGCTGGCCTTCGTGGACAGCGAGTGCACCACCATCTGCCCGCTGACGACCCAGAGCATGGTGGAG
>JAJPKS010000099.1 GCA_021323605.1 Bacillota bacterium
GGCCGCCCGCCGCACCGGCTGGTGGACCTGGGCCTGGCCCGTACCTTCCAGAACACCCACGTCTTCAAGACGCTGACCGTCTACCAGAACATGCTGCTGCCGACCCTGCACCTGGGACGCGACCGGCAGGGCCGGGCGCATCGAGCGCTGGAGCTGCTCGAGTTCGTGGGCCTCAGGGCCCATCGCGATCAGCCGGCCAGCGAGCTGTCCGGGGGGCAGCAGAAGCTGCTCGAGTTCGCCCGGGCGCTGGTGACCGACCCCCGGGTGGTGCTCATGGACGAGCCCTTCGCCGGGATCCATCCGGAGATCAAGGCCCTGCTCTTAGAGCGCATCCGGGAACGCGCCCGCGCGGGCACCTCGTTCCTGATCGTCAGCCACGAGATCCCGGAGCTGATGAGCCTCTCCGACGCCATGATCTGCCTCGCCCAGGGCCGATGCATCGCCGCGGGCACCGCCGCCGAGGTGGCGGAGAACGAGCAGGTGATCGAGGCCTACCTGGGCCACCAGGTGACGGCGTGACGGCCACCGCCCCGGAGCTGCGCGTGGAGGGCCTGGAGGCCGGTTACTACGCCGGCCAGTCGGTCCTGCGGGGCGTGGACCTTCGGGCCGCCCCCGGGAAGCTGACGGTGATCCTGGGGCCGAACGGCGCCGGCAAGTCGACGGCGTTGCGGGTGCTGGCCGGCCTGCTGCCGCCGGCCGCGGGCCGGGTCCTGGTCGACGGCCACGACATCACCCGCGTCCCCGCCCACGGTCGCGCCCGGCTCGGCATCGCCTTCCTGCCCCAGGGCCGTTCCGTCTTCGCGGCCCTGACCGTGCACCAGAACCTCGAGCTGGGCGGCTGGATCCTCCGCCGGCGTCGGCAGGACCTGGATCGGGCCCTGGAGGCCGCCTACGAACGCTACCCGAAGCTCCGGCCGCTACGGGACCGGCCCGCCGGGAGCCTCAGCGGCGGCCAGCAGCGCCTGGTGGAGATCGCGCGGATGATGATCGCGGACCCCCGGCTGATCCTGATCGACGAGCCCTCCGCCGGCCTGGCGCCCAACCTCACCGAGGAGGTCTACGAGGAGCTGGCCCGCCTGCGGGTGGAGGGCAGGACCGTCCTGCTCGTGGACCAGAACGTGCGTGCCGCGGTCGAGGTGGCCGACTACGTGTTCACCCTGGAGTCAGGACGAAACCACCTGGAGGGGGACCGGGAGCGCTTCGAGCGCGAGCTGGGGGCGCTGATCAGGGCCTGGCTTCGCGTATGAGGGCGCAAGGGAGGAGGCGATGCTGAGCTTGCTGCTCCAGGCGGCGGTGGACGGCATCCTGCTGGGCCTGATCTACACCATCATGGCCCTGGGCCTGAGCCTGATCCTGGGCGTGCTGGGCGTCATCAACGTCGCCCACAGCGTGTTCATCATGCTGGGCTCGTTCTTCGCCCTGGGCCTGCTCACCCTCCTCCACCTCGATCCCGCCGTCTCCTTCGTGCTCTCGGTCCCCGTCTTCTTCCTGGCCGGGGCGGCGGTCTATCGCCTCCTCATCCAGCGCGTGCAGCGCGCGCCGGCCACGATCGGCATCCTCGTCCTCTTCGGGCTGATGGTCGTGGTCGAGACCGCCGGCATCCTGCTCTGGACCACCGACACCCGCGTCATCACGGTCGGCTACAGCAACCTGAGGCTGTCGGCCGGTCCGGTGACGGTGAACGGAGCCCGCCTGGTGGCCGGCGGCCTCTCCCTGCTGGCGACCGCCGCCGCCTACTGGTTCCTCAAGCGCACCCTGACCGGCCGGGCGGTCGTGGCCATGGCGGACAACCGCGACGCCGCCAGCGTGCTGGGCATGGACGTCGACCGGTTGTCGATGCTCATCTTCGGTCTGGGCATCGCCGCCGCCGGCGCCGGCGGGGTGGCGATCGGGATGACCTTCCCCTTCGCCCCCCAGGATCACATCCAGTGGCTGGCCTGGGCCTTCCTGATCGTGATCGTGGGCGGGCTGGGACGGGTCGAGAGCACCCTGCTGGGCGGGCTGGTCATCGGCCTGGTCCAGACCCTGGCCGGGGTCCTGCTCCCCTTCAGCTGGGTGTTCCTGCTCATGTACCTGCTCCTGCTGGTGCTCCTGATCGTCCGCGGCCAGGGCCTGGCCGGGGCGCGGAGGCGCGAGCTGTGAGGCCGGCCCTGGAGCCGGCGGGGGCGCTGGGGCGGCTGGGGCAGGACCTGGTCCGGCTCCGGCGCCGGGTCTGGGCCCCGGTCGGCGCCCTGGTCCTGGCCGGGCTGGTGGCCCTGGGTCTGGTGAGCGACGACCTGGCGCTCCTGGACTCGCTGGGCGTGATCTTCATGTACGTCGTGCTCACCCAGGCCTGGAACGTCCTGGGCGGTTACGGCGGGTACATGAACTTCGGCATGGCGGCCTTCTTCGGGGTGGGCGCGTACACCACGGCCGTGATCGGCCACAGCTGGCCGGTGTCGCCGGTGCTGGCCACCGCCGCCGCCGGGCTGGCCAGCGGGCTCTTCGCCCTGGTCGTCGGCATCCCGACGCTCCGGCTGCGAGGGGCGTACTTCGCCATCGCGACCCTGATCGTCACCTTCGCGGTGGAGCTGGTGGCGCTCAACGCGCCCTTCACCCAGGGCTCACTCGGCATCTACCTGAAGGTGCTCCCCTTGAGTCCCCTGCAGACCGAGCAGCTCTTCTACTTCGTCTTCTTGGGTCTGATGCTGGCCGCCACGGTGATCGTGTTCCTGATCGAGCGGAGCCACTTCGGCTGGGCCCTGGTCGCGGTTCGGGAGGACGAGAACGCGGCCGAGGTGCTGGGGGTGCGGACCACCCGGGTGAAGATCCTGGCCCTGCTCCTGGGAGCCGTGATGGCCGGGATCGTCGGCGGCATCTACTCCTATCGGGTCCTCTACATCGAGCCCGCCGGCACCTTCGCCATCGACACCTCCCTGAACGTGGTCCTGATGGCCGTCCTGGGCGGAGCCGGCTTCTGGCAGGGCCCGCTCATCGGCGCCCCGGTGGTCATGGCGGTCGGCGACGTGCTCCGGGTGGCGGTGGCCAGCGAGGTCAACCGCCTCATCTTCGGGGCCATCCTGGTCGCGGTCGCGCTCTTCGCGCCCAACGGCGTGATGGGGTTCCTTCGCGGCGTCCGGGGACGCCGGTTCACGATCTGAGGAGGCGGTGATGAGGGCTGCCGTCTACCACGGGCGACGTGACCTCCGCATCGAGCAGGTGCCGGAGCCGCGTTCCCCGGGACCGGGCGAGGTGCGCCTCCAGGTCCTGCGGGCCGCTATCTGCGGTACCGACGTGGGCGAGTACCTGCACGGCCCCCTGCTCGTCCCGCTCACCACCCGGCATCCGGGCAGCGGCCACGTGGGCCCGGTGGTGCTGGGCCACGAGGTGCTGGGACGGGTGCTGGAGGTGGGGGAGGGCGTCGAGTCGCCGGGGCCGGGGCAGCGGGTGGCGCTGGGGGCCGGGGTGTGGTGCGGACGCTGTGCCCGGTGCCGGGAGGGGCGTCCCAACCTCTGTCAGCGCTACTACACCATCGGCCTGCACGCGCACGGGGGCCTGGCCGAGCTGGTGACCGTGCCCGCCGCCATGTGCCGCCCGGTGCCCGACGTCCTGGCCGACGACCACGCGGTCCTGGCCCAGCCGATGTCGATCGCCCTGCACGCCCTCCGACGGGCGGGGGCGGCGCCGGGACAGTCGCTGGCCCTGATCGGGGTCGGGGGCATCGGCTCCTTCATCCTGGCCGCGGCCGCGGCCAGGGGGCTGGACCCGCTGATCGCGTGCGACGTCTCCCGGGACCGGCTGAGCACCGCCGCCGCGCTCGCCCCCCGGGCCCATCTCCTGGCCGCCGGCCCCGGGGTCGGCGAGGCGGTTCGGGACCTCACCGGCGGGTGGGGCGCCGACCTGGTGGTGGAGGCTTCGGGGTCGGCGGGGGGCCTCGCCGCCGCCCCGGGGCTGGTCCGGCGCGGCGGCCGCCTGCTCCTGGTCGGCCTGCAGGCGGAGCCGCGCCCGCTCGACCTCCACGACCTGGTCATCCGGGAGGTGGACGTGATCACCTCCAACGCCCACATCTGCGACGTCGACCTGCCCGAGGCGCTGGAGCTGCTCGCCTCGACCGGGATCGGCCCCTGCGTCCTCGACCGCGTGATCGCGCTCGAGGACCTGGTCCCGGAGGGTGTGATGGCCATGGCCGACGGCACCGTGCGGGGCAAGGTGGTGGTGAGACCGTAGCCGCCGGCAGGCGCGCCCGGCCCGGGGCCGGGCCACGACCAAGCCAAACGGAAGGAGGGAACGTATGCACCACGTCCTCAGGGTCTCGGAGGTCCCGCTCCAGGAGCCGGATCAGGACCGCGTCCACGCCCGCGGCTACCGCCGCGCCCCCCTGGTCGACCATGGCTGCGGAGCCGTGCACACCGGCCTCGGCCTCTGCCAGCTGGAGGCCGGCGGAACGCTGGACCGGCACCTGCACTCCTACGAGGAGTCGTTCTTCGTCCTCGAGGGCGACGTGATCCTGGAGCTGGACGGCCGGGCCTACCGGCTGGAGACGGGCGACTACGGCGTCGTCCAGGTGGGCGTGCCCCACGGATGGCGCAACACCGCCGACGGCCCGGCCCGCTGGCTGGAGATGCTCTCGCCCCAGCCCCGGTCACACCCTCGGGACACCTTCTTCCTCGGCGGCGAGGTGCCGCACACGGCCGAGCGCCCCGACCTCGCCGACCCCTCGGTGCGCTTCCTGGGCCACTTCGAGGACTCGCAGCTCCCGCCGCCCCACTACCTGCAGATGGACGGCTACAGCGGGGGGAACGTGGAGGGGATCTCGCTCAAGATGATGGTCGACCGGGTGCTCGGGGCCCAGCACCTGACCATGTTCATGGTCGAGTTCCAGCCCGGCGGGGCCGGCAACGTGCACGACCACCCCTTCGAGGAGTGCTACTTCCTGCTCGCCGGGCAGGCGGACGCCGTCCTCGACGGCAAGCGCTACCGGGTTCGGGCCGGCGACGTGGTCTGGACCGGGGTGGGCGGAACCCACGGCTTCTTCAACACCGGGCAAACCCCGGTGCGCTGGATCGAGACCCAGGCCCCCCAGCCGCCGGGCCAGCAGGCCTTCCGCTTCGCCGCCGACTGGGAGCACCTGGAGCGCAAGCTGGGCTACTCGAGCCCGCAGGAGGTACGACGATGAGGGAACGGTTCACCGTCGCCGCGGTTCAGCCGAACTCGGTCTGGGGCGAAGAGGAGTGGCGAAACCTGCAGACGGCGGTCGACGCCGTCGAGGAGGCCGCCGGCCACGGGGCCGACCTCATCACCTTCCCCGAAGGCTTTCCCGGCCCCTGCAACGGGCCGCTGGACAGCGGCGGCCGGCTGAGCCAGCCGCCCATCACCACCCTGCGCGAGCTGGCCAGACGACACCGGGTCTACATCGTGGCCAGCGACCTGGAGGCCAACCCGGAGATCCCTGACACCTACTTCCTCACCTTGAAGCTGATCGACCGCTCGGGGGAGATCCTGGCCAACTACCGCCGGGTCCAGCCCGACAACCAGTACCTGAACGAGTACCTCCACAC
>JAJPKS010000397.1 GCA_021323605.1 Bacillota bacterium
CGGAGCGCCTTCGGCCCCACGGCTCCGAGGAGGACCGGCGTGGGCACGGTCGGGAAGTGCAGCTGCACCGCGTCGAGCGTGAAGACACGCCCCTCGAAGCTCACGCGCTCACCGGCGAGCAGGCGGCGAACCAGCTCCACGCCCTCGCGCATCACGGTCAGCGGAGATCGGTCGTCGAAGCCCATCTGGCGCATCCAGGCGCCCACCCCGGCTCCGATCCCGGCCAGCACCCGGCCGCCCGACAGCTCCTGGAGGGCGCCGATCTCCATCGCAGTCAGCGCAGGGTGACGCGGGAGCGGCGTCATGATCCCGAGGCCGATGCGCAGCCGGGTGGTCGCCGTGGCCACCGCCGCCGCCATGGTCGCGCCGCCCCGGTAGAAGTAGTCCTCTCCGAGCCAGATGGAGTCCCATCCGGCCGACTCCGCGGCAACGGCACTCGCCACGATCTCCTTCATGGGCACGTTGCCGCTCAGGCAGAGTCCAACTCTCATGGTTCCCCCTCCAGCTCCTGGATCCTCACCCGGGCGGCGAGCGCTCCCTCGCCTCGGCCCGGCCGGGGATGGTCTCGTCGTCGCCGGTTCCCGCCAGCACTGCCGCACCCGGAGCGCCGGCGCAGCTCGCACAGCAGCCGCCGGTCGGTCTCCCCGGCCGGGAGCTGGACCTCGCTCGCGCCCCGGAGCCTGGGCCACAGGCTGGAATCGAAGCTGATCGGGAGGCCGTGCCGGCCCAGCCGCACCAGCGCGATGACGACATTCGACTCCGCCCCCGCGACCCGCCGCCGGTGGCCGGGAACGGCGTCCAGCGGCCCGCCCTCGGCGGGGTCGAGCAGGACCATCGACTCGTCGATGGTGAGCGCGTCGATCATCGCCCGCGCGCCAGCGGCCCGGCCGCCCTGGCCCGCAGCCGCATCGCGTTCCCGGGCAGGTAGGCGACCGGGATCTCCTCCCAGAGGACGATCCGCACCGCCCCGGCGTCCGCCCCCGCCGCCACCGCCTGGGCGAAGGCCTCCCGGCGCACCTCCTCGCGGACCTCCTCGGTGCTCCTGGACCCGAGCGCCACGATCCGGTCGACGCTGCCGCTCACCTCCGAGATCGCCGCCCCGATGGCGTTGGCGACGGCGAAATCGGCCGGCCTCACCACCTCCAGGTTCCCGCCCAGACAGGAGGGCAGGAGCACGCTTCCCCCGCCCACCCCGATCACCGGCAACGGCTCGGAGGACGGCCGCATCCGATCGACCCCGCGATCGAGCAGCTCGGTCGCCAGCCGGTAGGCCGCCTCGGCCACCTCCGGCGGGATCCGGGGCCGGCGCACCGGCACGTCCAGCTCGGCCCTGCCCAGGGCCAGCACCACGTCGGTGAAGGTGGTCCGCCTCCCGCCGAAGGCCAGTCCCTCGCCGAGCAAGCGGGAACCGACGCTGTCCGGGCCCAGGGCGACGCTCCCGCCCTTTCGCCTGACCACGGTTCCGCCGCCGAGGGGCAGGCTCACCACGTCCGGCATCCGGAAGTTGGTCCGGACGCCGGCCACCTCGACCACGAAGGGCGCCTCCCGCGGGAAGCCGTCGACCAGGACCCCGATGTCGGTGGTGGTGCCTCCGACGTCCACCACCAGGGCCTCGGCGACACCGGACAGGAAGGCGGCACCGCGCATGCTGTTGGCGGGGCCGGAGGCCAGCATCAGGCTCGGGTAGCGTCGGGCGTAGGCCAGCGCCATGAGCGTCCCGTCGTTCTGGGTGAAGTAACAGGCTTCGGCGCCGCAGGCGGCCTTCACCGCCTCCTCGAAGGACCGGGTGGCGGCCCCGGCGACGTCGGTCAGGGCCGCGTTGAGCACGGTCGCGTTCTCGCGCTCGAGCAGCCCCACGGAGCCGATCTCGGACGAGATGGAGACCGGGTGCTCGGGCCCCGCCACCCCGGCGCAGATCTCGGCCGCCCGCCGCTCGTGCTCGGGGTTCACGGCCGAGAACACGCCCACGATGGCCAGCGGCAGGTCCCGCTCGGCGGCCTCCGCCGCCGCCCGACGCACGCCCGCCTCGTCGAGCGGGGCGAGCTCGTGACCCATGTAGTCGTGGCCGCCGGCGACCAACGTCACCGGCCCGGCCACGACGCTCCTGAGATCGGGCGGCCAGTCGGCCAGTGGAGGCACGGCGGCCGTCGCCGGCGCGCCGAGGCGCACGATCGCCACCCGACGCAGCCCGCGCCTCTGGACGACGGCGTTGGTGCACTGCGTGGTGCCCAGCATGGCGGCGGTCACCGGCTCCCGGGGCGGCGGGGTCAGGATTCGGGCCAGGGCGGCGCGAACCCCGGACACGACGTCCGGGCTGGTGGGCACCTTGGCCCGCGCGAGCACGCGGTCCGAGGCGTCCACCAGGACCGCGTCCGTGTTCGTTCCTCCGACGTCGACCCCGATTCGCAGGCTCATGGGCGCGCCAGCCTCCGCTCGAAGGGCACGTAATCGAGGTCGAGGCCGAAGCAGCGCGGCCCCGCCTTGGCCAGACCCCTCGGCTCGCGCCACAGCGGGGCACAGGGAAGCGCGAGCACGAACACGCGCATCCCGAAGCGGAGACGCTCGGTGGTGACGGGGTGGGCGGACTCCTCCTCGAGCAGCGTGATCAGATCGGGCACGGAGGCGAGGACGGTTCCGTCCACGATCGCGACCAGGTTCTCGTTCTGGAAGGTCACCTGGCAGGAGCTGCCGGCCCACCGATCCAGGCCGCCGATGTCAACCGCCCCCCGGACGAATCCGCTCGCCGTCTCCCGGCGCAGGTCGACGATCTTTCCGTGGAAGAGGAGGGCCCCACCCAGGCGGCTGGTCAGGTCCTCGATCGCCCTCCGGCTCTGCCGGCCCGCCCGCCGCAGGTCGGCGCCGATCTGGAGGGCGAGGGTCAACGTCCCCCGGATGGCGGCGAGCTTGAGATCCCGGCCGCGCACCGGGTACTGGGCGATGACCGAGGCGCCACCCTCGGCGACGACGAGCGCCCGGCCCAGCCGCTCCGCCCACTCCGCCGACACCGAACGCAGCAGGGTCACGTTGCCGAGCTCGTCGGCGACCGCCATCGGCGTCGCCGGCAGCCCGTGGGCCGCGAACGACACCATCTGGACCTCCGGGAAGGCACGGCCCATGCCGTCACCGTCGACCACGGGCAACCCCAGGTCGGCGGCGACGGCGAAGGGGATGGTGCTGTTGATGCCCCCCGCCTCGATGCACATGACGGCGTCGGCCCGGGCGCCGCACGCCTGCTCGACGGCCCGGAAGGCCGCCAGCAGCTCGCTCCCGCCGGGGATCTTCTCGACGATGACGGAGGGGGCGCCCATCATGGCCGCGGCGACGACCAGCGCATCGTCGGCCACCTCGTCGACGTCGAGAAGCTCCACCGGGCCGCGATCGAGGATCCTCTGCCGGGCCCAGAGCTTCCCGACGTAGGGATCGCCCCCACCCCCCGTGCCGAGGACGGCGGCTCCGATGGCGAGGTCCTCCAGCTCCTCGAGCCCGATGCGGCGTCGCGTCATCCGGCGACTCCCGAACCGGCCGGGCACCCCGGCGGGAAGGGCGGGCACCGTCGATGGGGACGAGGGATGGCGATCGGAGCGGTGGTGAGTGGCATCTGGCCTCCGAGATCTCATGTGACGTCGTCGGGCGCAGGCGGTCACGCCGGTGTGCCGGCCTCCCCGGAAGGCTCCACCCGGGCGAGGCGACAGGCCGCCCGGTGGCCGGGGCCGACCTCGTAGAAAGGCTGCGGCCGCTCGCACTCCCCGGCTGCCATCTGGCAACGCGGGCGGAACGGACAGCCGGTCGGAATCGCGGTCGGGCTCGGGGGCTCGCCGAGGATGGGCAGCCGCCGCCGCCTGACGGCGGGGTCGGGGACCGGTATCGCGGAGAGAAGGACCCTGGTGTAGACGTGGGCGGGCCTGTCGAAGACGGATTCCGTCCGGCCTTCCTCCACCACCCGGCCGAGGTACATCACCAGCAGGCGGTCGCAGATGTGGCGGACGGTGCTGAGATCGTGGGAGATGAAGAGGTAGGTCAGGCCTTCTTCTCGCTGCAGCTTCCGGAGCAGCCGGAGCAGGCTGGCACGGATCGACATGTCGACCGACGCCGTCGGCTCGTCGAGCACGACGAACCGGGGTCGGGCCGCGATCGCCCGGGCGATCGCGACCCGCTGCCGCTGGCCGCCGCTCAACTGACCGGGACGGCGTCCCAGGACCGAGGCCGGGAGCTCGACCTCGTCGAGCACCTGCGAGAGCCGCCGTTCGGGCTCGCCGACGCGGTGCAGGACGAGCGGCTCGAGGAGGAGCCGTCGCACCGTCCAGCTCGGATTGAGCGCGGTCATCGGGTCCTGGAACACGATCTGAACGTCCTTTCGCAGCCGGCGCAGCCGGCGTTCCCCCCAGCGCGTGTAGTCCTGCCCGTCGAACAGGAGCCGGCCCGAGGTCGGCACCAGCAGCCTGACGATCGACCGCGCCAGGGTCGACTTGCCACAGCCGCTCTCCCCGACCAGCCCCACCGTCTCGCCGGCTCCGACCGTCAGGCTCACACCGTTGAGCGCGTGCACCGTGCGCCCGCGATCACGGAACTCGCAGGTCAGGTCGGCGACCTCGAGGAGCGGCGCGGTCACGACGCCTCCTCGCGACCCCGGGTGCCGGCCTTCACCTCCAGCGAGAGCGGCGCCAGCTCGGCGTGCCGGCGGCAGGCGACGCCGTGGTCGGGAGCGACCGGCTCCAGGCGGACGGGCCGGGAGAGGCAGGCGGCCTCGACGTGCGGGCAGCGTCCCGCGTAGCGGCAGCCGGCGCCCGGTGGCTCCTCGGCACGCGCCCCCGGCAGGACCGAGGCGAGGTCGACGGGGCGGTCGGCGCGCACCAGGGTCGCCATCAGGTGGGCGGTGTATGGATGCCGGGGATGGTGAAAGAGCTCGTCGGTCGGGGCGTCCTCGACCACCCCGCCGCCGTACATCACGGCCACCCGCTGGCAGTTCTCGGCGATGACCCCCAGGTCGTGGGACACGAGCAGGATCGCCATCCCGGTCTCCCGCTGCAGGCCCTGCATCAACTCGAGGATCTCCGCCTGCACGGTCACGTCCAGGCCCGTCGTCGGCTCGTCGGCGATCAGGAGCCGGGGACGGACGGCCAGCATCATCGCGATCAGCACGCGCTGGCACATGCCGCCGCTCAGCTGGTGCGGGTAGGCCTGCGCCCGCGCCTCCGGATCGGGGATGCGGACCTTGCGCAGCAGGTCGAGCGCGGCCCGCTCCGGCTTGCGCTCGTATCCGCCCCGGCGGACCGCGCGCGCGATCTGGGCGCCGACCGTCATCAGCGGGTTGAGCGCACTGCGGGGGCTCTGGAAGATCATCCCGATCCGCGAGCCGCGCACCCGACGCAGCTCATCCGGGGGCAGGCGGAGCAGGTCGCGGCCCTCCAGCAGGGCCCGACCGCCGACCACCCGCGCGCCCGGGGGGAGCAGGCCGAGCAGCGCCAGCGCGGTCATGGTCTTGCCCGACCCGCTCTCGCCGACGAGCCCCATCCAGGCCTGGTCCGGGACGGTCAGGCCGACGTGGTCGAGCACGGGGCGCGGGTCGCCCTCGAAGGCGACGGTCAGGTCCTCGACGACGAGCAGGGGAGGGGTCATCGGCGGGGGCGGAATCGGGCCTGGATCGCCTCGCCGAGCAGGTTGAAGGAGAGGACGGCGAGGGTGATGGCCAGCCCGGGGAAGACCGACGTCCACCACTCTCCGGAGACGATGTTGGAGGCGCCCTCACCGACCTCGACGCCCCACTCGGGGGTGGGCGGCTTGATGCCCAGACCGAGGAAGCTGAGGCCGGAGGCGTCGAGGATGGACCAGCCCATGGTCAGGGAGGCCTGAACGAGCGCCGGCACGATGCAGTTGGGGAGCAGGTGGAGGAGCACGATGCGCCAGCTCGGGTTGCCGATCGCGCGGGCGTTGTCCGCATAGTCGGCACGGCGCGCGCTCAGGATCTCCCCACGGGTCAGCCGGACGAAGTACGGTGTGTAGGCCACGGCGATCGCGATCACCACGTTGCGGACGCTGTTGCCGAGGACGGCGGTGATGGCCAGGGCGAGGACGAAGGCGGGGAACGACAGGATGACGTCCACGACGCGGAGCACGACGTCGTCGATCCAGCCGCCGTGATAGCCGGCCAGGGCGCCGACCAGGACCCCGACGACGAAGGAGACCCCGGTCACCGAGGCCGCGATGGCGAGGTCGAGGCCGGCGCCCGCCATGACCCGCGAGAGGACGTCACGACCGTACGTGTCGGTGCCCATCAGGTGCCCGGGGCCGGGCGGCAGCAGCTGGCTGGCCGGGTCGGTGGCGAGCGGGTCGCGGGGCGGCGCCAGAGCACCCCACGCCCAGAGCACGATCAGGACGGCCAGGATGCCCAGGCCCACCAGCGCCGAGACGCCGAGCCGCCGCCGGCGAGACGGGACGCCGACGATGGGGAGGGGCCGGGCCCCCTGAACGGCCATCTCAGGCGTACCTGATGCGGGGATCGACGAACGCGTAGAGCACGTCGATCACCAGGTTGAGGGTGACGTAGACGGTCGCGGCGAGCAGGATGAAGCCCTGAACGGCGGCGAGGTCGTTGGAGAGCATCGCGTTCCAGGCGTAGAGGCCGACGCCGGGCCAGTTGTAGATGCGCTCGACCAGGACGCTGCCGGCCAGGAGGTAACCGAGCACGATGCTGACGATGGTCAGCAGCCGGACGCCCACGTTGCGCAGCAGGTCCTCGCGGATGATCTGCCACTCGGAGAGGCCGAGGGCACGCGCCGTCCGGACGTAGTCCGTGCCCATGACGTCGATCGTGGCCGACCGGGCGATCCTCAGGATGGGAGCGACCTCGACCACGACCAGGGTGAGCACCGGCATGAAGAGGTGCGCGACGGCGTCCAGGAACGTGCTCACGTTGCCGGTGAGCAGGCTGTCGACCGTGTAGAGGCCGGTGATGGTCGGGGGCGGCGTGACGAAGGGGCTCAGGCGGCCGTCGGGCGCGGGCACGATCTTCAGGACCGCGTAGAAGAGGAACAGGACGACGAGGCCCAGCCAGAAGAGCGGCAGGCTGGTGCCGAAGATGGCGATCTCGCTGACCACGGCGTCGCGCGCCGAGCCCGGGCGCAGCCCGGCCCAGATGCCGAAGGGCACGCCGACCAGGACCGAGATCACCGTGCTCCAGAGCGCGAGCTCGACGGTGGCGGGGAGCCGCGTCCGGAGGTCGTTGGC
>JAJPKS010000149.1 GCA_021323605.1 Bacillota bacterium
GAGGGCGGCGTCGTCCTCGCAGTCGGGCTCGGTCCCCGCCACCACGTAGTAGGCCCAGCTCACGTGGTGGCGGTGGAGCAGGTAGGTGAGGTCGGTCCAGGCGTAGATCGGAGGGCTCGATCGCGCCCGCCGGGCCCGGCCGAAGTCGGGGGGAAGTCCCGGCCGGTCGAGTGCGTTGACGCAGCTGCCGGGGTTGTCGTGCTGGGTGCAGAAGGCCGACCACTCCGAGACCAGGAAGAGGTGGGCGGGCAGGCTCCAGGAGGCGTTGGGCTCGAACATGTGGTCCTGGAGCACGAAGTCCCGGGCGTAGGTCCAGTAGTTGGGGATGTCCGAGGCGGTGTGGTAGCCCATCACGTCGGGCGTGGCCGAGCCGGCGCAGGCGGGGTTGGTCGGATCCAGGCACCCGCGTCGGGCCGAGCGGGCCTGGGCGACGAACCCGTCCATCCGACCGCCGTCGACGTCGGCGGCGGCGTTGGCCGCGCCGTGGGGACCGCCGCCGTTGACGTCGGCGTGGTCGGGGTAGGGCCGCACGCAGCCGTGGGTCGCAGGGTCGGGCACGCAGACCGTGGGCGAGCCGTTCCGCATGGGGATGCCGTCGGCGCCCGGGTAGGTGCCGAAGTAGCTGTCGAAGGAGCGGTTCTCCTGCATGATCACGATCACGTGCCGGATCAGGTGGATGTTCCGGTCGCCGCCGGGACCGCAGGCGAGCGGCGCCGACAGCACCCCCAGGGCCAGCACGGCCCCTATCCGCACGTGCGTACCGACTCCATGATTCGGGATCGTAGGACAGCCGGGTCGGAGACGGGCGCTCGGGCTTCGGCCACCTCCGGACGCCGGCACCGGCCGCAGGAGCCCCGGCCGGCGAAGGGGGAAGGGCACGGTGACCGCCGGCCCGCGCCGCGAACCTGCGGGGGTGCGTCGACATCAGATGCACAGTCTTGTAGCATCTGATGCATGCCCCGGACCACCCTGAACCTCGACGCTTCGCTGCTGGCCCAGCTCAAGCAGCGCCAACGCCGACAGCGGACGTCGCTCAGCGAGCTGGTCAACCAGCTCCTCTCCCAGGCCCTGGCCGAAACAGAGACGGCCGGGCGGATGGCACGACCGCTCCGCTGGACCGCTCGGGCGATGGGGGCCCGGGTCGATCTCGAGGACAAGGACGCGCTGGCGCAGGTGCTCGACGGGCGGTGACCACCACCTTCGACACCAACCTCCTCCTGTACGCCTCGGACGAATCGAGCCCGTTCCACGAGCGGGCCCTGGGGGCGCTGGAGACGCTCGCGGCCGGCCCGGACCTGGTCTACGCCTTCTGGCCGGTCATCCTCGGCTACCTGCGGATCGCCACCCACCCCGCGGTCTTCCAGCGGCCGCTCACCCCGGCCGAGGCGATGGCCAACGTCGAGAACCTCATCTCCCGGCCCCACGTGCGCACGTGCGGCGAGGGCGACGGGTTCTGGGACTGGTACCGGCGGGTGGCCGAGGCCACTCCGACCCGGGGCAACCTGGTGCCAGACGCCCACCTGGTGGCGTTGATGCGACAGCACGGGGTCTCGACCATCTGGAGCCACGATCGGGATCTGCTCAAGTTCCCCGAGATCAAGGTCCGTGATCCCTTCACCTGAGCCCGATCGAGGCCGACGCCTCGAGGCCAGCCGGACGACCACCCCTCCCCCGACGGCTCGGGTCATGGCCCCGGCCCCGGCCACGCCCACCGAGGCCGGCATCCGGGGTTCGATGACGCCCGGCAGGACGATCCCTCAGTCGGCCGCCGACAGGTGGGTGGCGTCGGCGATCGAGCGGACCACGAACCGCCCCCCGGCCACCGCCACCACGGTCACGCTGGTGAAGTAGGGCAGCACCCCGAGCTGGCCCCAGCCCAGCCCCAGCAGGCTCGACACGTAGATGGCGATGGCCGCGTTGTGGGTGACCACGGCCGCCCGGGCGGGGTCGTCCGGCACCCCGGCCAGGTCCGCCACGATCTCCTCCATCACCGCGCGCATCCGGCCCACCACCGCCTCGGCGGGCTCGGGGAAGGGATAGGTGCCCGGTGGCACCACCCGGGCCTCGCGCCCCTCATCCCAGTCGGTGCGGACCTCGCGCAGCCGGGCATCCAGGCGCACCTCCAGGTCCCGGCCCGCGGCCACCGCCGCCGCCGTCTCCCGGGCCCGCCGGAGGTCGCTCGACCAGATGGCGTGCAGCGCCACCGGCCGCAGGCGGGCGGCGAGCCGCGCCGCCTGCTCCCGCCCCCGCTCCGACAGGGGCGGGTCGAGAGGACCGTCACCCAGGGTCTCCAGCCCCCCGTAGGCGTCGGCGTGGCGGATCAGCCACAGCTCGCGCACGTCCGGTACCTCGAGCAGATGCCGCTCGTGCAGGCGCCGCACCATCTCCAGGAAGGCCGCCCCGCGGCTGCGGCCGGCCTCAGCCACGGCTCACCACCGCCCGCTCGATGGCGGCACGCAGGGCCTCGACCGCGGCCGCGCCCAGGGCGGTGGGCTCGGCCTCGGCCTCGCCCACGCTGACCGCGAAGACGGCGTCACCGTCGTACAGGGTGTGGGCGGGCCGGATGGCCAGGGCCAGCGCGTCCTGGGCGACCTCGGCCAGCCTCCGGCACCGGGTCCTGTCCAGAGCGGCATCGGTGACCACCACGCCCAGGGTGGTGTTGCCGAAGGCGGGGCGTCTCGACCGCCCCTCCAGCAACGCCCGCCAGGCGTCGACGAACCCCCCGGCCTCGTCCCGCGCCCCGGCCACCACCCGTCCGGCGCGGTCGACCACGTCGCCCAGAGCGTTGGCCACGGCCAGCGCCCCCACGGTCGGGCCGTCGGGCAGCCGCACCGCCGCCGTACCCACGCCGCCGCGGCAGCTCCGCTCCGGCCCCAGCAGCTTGCCCACGGTGGCCCCGGCCCCGGCCCCCACCGGGCCCTCGGCCGGCGGCTCGCCCCGCTCCGCGTCCAGGCAGGCGGCGTAGCCCTGGTCGGGGCCGGGGACGGCGCCAACCTCGCCCACGCCGAGGTCGAAGATGGCGGCGGTGGGCACGATGGGGACCCGATGGCGGCCGGCGGCGAAGCCCACTCCTCGCTCGCGAAGGTAGCGCATGACCCCGTCGGCGGCGCCCAGGCCGAAGGCCGAGCCCCCGGTCAGGCAGATGGCGTGCACCCGCTCCACCAGGTTGCCGGGACGCAACAGGTCGGTCTCCCGGGTGGCGGGGGCGGCCCCGCGAACCTCCACCCCGGCCACCGCCCCCGGCGGCGGGAACAGGATCACCGTGCACCCGGTGCGCGCGGCGGCGTCGGTCCAGTGACCGACCCGCACCCCGGGGACCTCGACGATGCTCACGTCAACCAGAGCCTACCCGCCTCCGGGCGGCCACGGCGACGAGGGAGCGCGCGGGCCGCCCGAGCCCGACCTGACCATACCAGCGGCGGGGTGGGGGGCAGGGCCGGTGGCCATCGGGACCGGCTGAGGCCGGTCAGGTCGGGAGGGGCGGCAGCGGCTCCCGCGCCGCCAGCCAGCTCGAAGGGATGCCCTCCCGGCCGACCCGGGCGGCCACGATCCCGCCCACGATGGCGCAGGTGGTATCGCGATCGCCCAGCCCGCCCAGGGTCAGCCAGAGGGCGGCCTCGTAGTCGTCGGGGGAGCGGGAGGCGCACCAGAGGGCGAACGGCACGGTGTCGGGGGCAGAGGCCAGGGCACCGCTGCCCAGGAGCCGGGCCGCCTCCTCCGGGGGCACGGCCCCCAGGTCGCGGGCGCGGCGGAGTCCCTCGCGCACCGCCCCCTCGGGCACGAACTCGATCACCCCAGCGACGAGGTCCGCTCCTCGCCGGTCGGTGCGGGCCGCCAGCGCCGCCGCCGCGGCCACGGCCACCGCCCCCGCGATCCCCTCGGGATGGGCGTGGGTGACCTCGGCCGACCGCCTCGCCTCGACCGCCGCCCGTTCCTCGTCGTCCGCGAACCAGGCGCCCAGCGGCCCCACCCGCATGGCCGCCCCGTTGCCCAGCGACCCCTCCCCCCGGTACAGGGCCCGGGCCGAGGCCCGCCAGTCACCGCCCGAGCCGAGGCGGGGAAGCAGGCGCCGCATGCCCGGGCCGTAGCCGCGGTCGGGGTCGCGGGCGTAGGCGATGGCGAAGGCCCGGGCCAGCTCGTCCGGGTGCACCTCCCCGAACCGCACCAGGACCTCGAGCAGGGCGCAGGCCATGGCCGTGTCGTCCGTCCAGCGCCAGGGCCCGGGCGGCAGCTCGCGCCGGGCCACCCGCTCCCTGGCCCGGAGGCCGAAGAAGCGCTCGCCCAGGGCGTCGCCGACCGAGAGGCCATCCAGCGAGGCCAGCGCCCGCCGCCGCGGATCAGCGGTCACCCAGCCCTCCGACCTCGATCCTCGCCGCATCGTCCCGACCTCAGGCTCCGACCAGGGTGGCGACGATCAGACCCAGGGAGAGCGCGCTGGTGACCACCACCACCGCCCAGCCCGCCGCCTGGAGCACCCGACCGCTGGCCAGCGGCCCCAGCAACCGGCGGTCGGCGCCCATCAGCATCACGAACACCAGGACCACCGGCAGCAGCAGGCCGTCGAAGACCTGGGAGAGGAACATGACCTGGATCAGGGGCAGGCCGGGGACGACCACGAACAGCGCCGCCACCCCGACGAAGAAGGCGAGCAGCGCGTAGAAGACCGGGGCCTCGCGCCAGCGCCACTGCAGCCCCCGCTCCCAGCCGAAGGCCTCGGTCGCCGTATAGGTGCTGGTCAGGGGAACCGTGCCCAGCCCCAGCAACGAGGCGGCGAGGAGGCCGAAGGCGAACAGGTCGGTGGCCAGGTGGCCGGCGAAGGGTCCCAGGGCCCGGGCGGCGGTGGCGGCGTCGGGGATGTCGGTCTGCCCGTGCGCCCACAGGGTGGCCGCGCAGGCGACCACGATGAACCCGGCCACCACGTTGGTCACGATCGCTCCGGCGGTGATGTCGAGCCGGGAGGCGCCCAGGTGCTCGGGCGCGAGGCGCTTGTCGGCGGTGTAGGACTGGATGAAGGCCTGCCCCCAGGGGGTGATGGTGGTGCCGACCGTGCCCATGACCGCGAGCAGATAGGCGGCACTGGGGTCGATCCGGGGCACCACCAGGCGGAGTCCGGCCTGGCCCCAGTCGGGGTGGGCCATGACCGCCGAGACGGCGTAGGCGATGGAGACCGCCATCCCGATGCAGAGGAAGACCCACTGGATACGGCCGAAGCTCCCCCGGGCCAGCAGGGTCACCATGGCCACCGCCGCCACGGCGGCACTGAGCGGCGCCGGCACCCCGAAGAGGGCCAGCGCGGCTCCGATGCCGGCGAACTCGGCCACCGTGTCGCCGAGGTTGGCGATGAGGAGCACGCCCACGGCGAAGGCGGCCCACCTGACCCCGAAGCGCTCTCGGACGAGGCCGCCCAGGCCTTGACCGGTGGCCAGGCCCAGGCGCGCCCCCACCTCCTGGGTGATGCCGAGCGCGATCATGCTCGCCAGCACCACCCAGAGCAGGTCGTAGCCGAAGCGGGCGCCCACCACCGAGTAGGTGGTGATCCCGCCCGCGTCGTTGTCGGCAAAGCCGCTGACCAGGCCCGGGCCGATCGCGGCCAGGAGCGCGATCCGGGGGGCGCGCTGGATCAGGATCCGCCAGGTGCCGCGCACCGAGCCGGCCCCGGGGAGGCCGCCCCGGACCGCCTTCCGGGCCGCCAGCGGCAGCCGGTCGGCGAACGCCCGGCCGGCCCGGGCCAGCAGGCCGCCAAGGGGCCCGACGGCCCGGATCGGGTTCTCTTTCACGTAGTGGGCAAGCGCCATCGTGGAACTCCTGACACGGGATGGGTGGTGGCGCGACCACGCACGACCCGTGCGGAGCCGGAGGTGCTAGCCCGTCCGGCGGGGGCTTGCTCCGGGGGCGCGCGTGACCGCGAGACGTGGGTCCGGTTGACTACTGCCGGGTTCCATCGCGGTCCTCCATGCTGCTGACGGTCGGGCGTCCCGTCAGGTCAGGGGACCCTTCGGCCCGCGCTCAGGAGCCGGGTTCGCATCCCCCATCGTCGAGCTTCGGCGGCTGCAGGGCGTAGGCACGACGGCCAGCCACTTCGGATCGCCCCTTGTCTCGAGGCGACCTGGCCTGACCCGGAGCGTCTCTCGACGGGTGGGGTCAGTGGCCTCTGTCCCGGCAGCGCCTCACCTAACGAGGACGCCGTTCCCGGGGAATCATACCCCAGGCGAGACCGGTACCGGCGCGTCCTCGATGCAACCTCAGCTGAGCTGGCGCCCGAACTGGTCGAGGGCCGCGGCCAGGGTCCGCTCGATCAAAGCCTCGGTCTCCGGCCAGACCTGGTCCAGGCTCTGGCCCCCGACCATGGTCACGCTGTCGGTGCTGGAGAGCCGGATCAGCGGGGTAGGAGGCACGAAGCCGGTCTCGGCCTGGGAATCCCGTGGCTGCGGCATCTCGGCGAAGACGGTGACCGCGCGCACGCCCACGTCTCGGTCGCCCACCGCCTGGATGGCGACCACGTAGCGGAGCACCTTGCCCATCGTCGTCAGCTCGAGGCGCACCCACCAGGTCCCCTGGTCGAGGTTGGCCCAGAAGTTGACCTCCCTCGCCGCCCGGATCAGCTGGTGCCGCCACCAGCTGGCGCGCTCGTCCGGAGGTCTGGCGGAGTCGACCCGGGGCCTCACGTTCGGATCGACCTCGCGAAAGGCCTCCTTCAGCTCGTCGCCCATCTCCGCCAGCCGCTCCTGGAGCCGTCGATGCAGCTCGTCCGCGAGCCGATCGGCGCCCCGGCGGCGGGCTTCGTCCCGGCTCTCCCGGGCGCGGCGGACCCGCTCCGCGTGCGCCCGGGCCACCGCGATCGGGCCTCCGGTGGGGACCTCGGCGGGAGGATGCAGCTCGGAGCGGAGGGCGACGATCTCCAGCTCGGTGAAGAGACGGACCAGCCGGGAGAGGTCGCCCTGGTTGGCCTCGTCCAGTGAGGCCAGGTACGCGTCGCGCCGGGTCCGGTCGACCACCAGCGGGGCGTAGTCGGCCCGGAGCAGGTCGAGCAGGGTCAGGGCCCGGGCCACACGGCCGTTGCCGTCCTCGAAGGGATGGATGCAGATGAAGCGATGGTGAAGCCAGGCGGCGCGGACCACGGGATGCTCCGCCTCCATCTGCCGGTGCAGCTCCAGCAGGCGCGCGATCTGCGGCTCCACCTGCTCGGGGGGCGCGTACTGGAGCAGCGAGCCGTCGGAGCGGCGGACGTGGTTGGGCCAGCGCTTCCACTCGCCGGGGTGGAGCCGGGCCTCGACCGGGTTGCCGAGCGAGTCGATGGCGGTGTAGGTCCGCTGGTGACGGGTGATGAGCTGATGGAGCTGTCGGATCAGCTGGGCGCTCAACGGCCGCTCTCCCCGCGCCACCTCGGCCAGGAACTCCAGCGCCTCCAGCTGGGAGCGGATCACCTCCAGGGTGGCGGGGCTGATGGTGCCCTCCTTGGCCGCCGCCTCCAGGGTGATGCCCTCGGCCACCAGGGCCTCCGTCACCCCCCAGTCGACGTCGTACAGGCGCTCGATGATCCCGGTCTCGATGGCGTGCCGGCGCAGGGTGCGCTTGCGCGCCTCGGCGAACTCGTCCGGCGCGGCCAGCTCGATCACCCGCCGCCAGGCCGAACGCAGCGTGTCCACCGTCTCCAGCAAGCTCCGGACCCCGCCGTCGAAGGGTTCGAGCGGGGTCACCTCACGCCAAGGAAGCATCCGTTCCGTCATGACCTGACCTCGGCGCCTTTGGGTGCCGGTCCGCCATCATGCCATGCCGGCCGCGCCGGGGATGCGTGGTCGCCGCGGCGCCGGGCCTCCGATCTCGCCGGCGGAACTCAGCCGCCGTCCTGGTCTCGCCGCAGCCGCGCCCGGGCGTCCCGGGTCAACCGCTCGTGCAGCTCGAGCAGGCTCGCCGCCGAAGCTCGGGGCGGCTCCCCGGCCGGCGGGGCCGCCACCTCGGCAGACTCGACACGGTCGGGGGAGGGCGGGACGCGCGGCTCCGGTCGTGGCACCTCACGCACCTCGGAGACCTCCCGTCGCAACCGCCGCTCGGCGTCGGCGGTCAGACGCCGGTTGGTGTCGAGGAGCTCGGCCAGCAGGTCCCGCTCCCGATCAGGGGGGGCCACTGACTCCTCCACCCCCCGGGCGAGGTCGTGGGAGGGTGGAGCCGGCTGGATCGGCGGCCGGAACGCCGGCGTGATCTCCGGGGTCGCCACGCCATCCGCGGATCGCCCGTCCTCCTCGGGGGGCGCCGAGATCGTGACGGTCGCCGGAGCGGGTGCCGCGGCCGGGGGCCGGGACACCGGTGTGACCTGGTGAGCGGGGGGCACCGTTCCCCCTGGCCGGGGGCCGTCCAGGCCGGTGGGGGCGCCGCTCCACCTCGGGCGCGGGCCGGCCCTGAAGGGCGGACCCGCCTCACGCCTCCGGGACCGCCGTCGCCCGAGCCGGCCGATCGGCACACCTATCGCGAGGCCGATCAGGACCCCCACGAGAAGGGACGCCAGGTGCACCTCGGATCCCAGCATAGTCAAGTCACGTCGACATGGCCACCATCGATCCAACCCGGCCCACCGCCCGAAGCGGCGAGGCGATGGCCGCGGCCCGGGCGACGCCACCCCTTCGGCGCGAGGGAGGTGGACGGCCGCCCAGCGCCGACGCGCGAGGTCGAGGCGGCGCGGGGGGAACCATCACCCGCATCGGCTGGCCAGCGCGGCCCACGACCGCTGTCCCGGCCACCTCGGGCCGGGACCGGGGCCGGAAGTCGAACCCTCCCGGCCCCGGCCTCCCATCGTCTGCGATTACTGGAAGTAGGCGTGCTGGACCCGGACGTCCCCGTTGATGGTCGTCACCAGGCCCTGGAGGCGCTTCGAGTAGGCAACTGGCTGGACGAGGTAGTAGATGGGGATGGAGGGGGCCAGCTGGTAGAGCAGCCGGTTGAGCTGGTCGTACAACGGCTTCTGCTCCTGTGGCGTGTAGGCGGCGGCGATGCTGGCCAGCAGGTCATCGACCCCCGGGTACCTGGGCACCCCGTTCTGGGCCCCGAACATGGTCTGGTAACCCTGGAAGGGGCTGGCCAGGAAGTACCAGCCGATCTGGACCATGGGAATGCCGCCGTTCTGCAGCTTCGCCACGCAGCTGTTCACCGGCTCCTGCA
>JAJPKS010000035.1 GCA_021323605.1 Bacillota bacterium
ACCACCGGCTTCTGCCCGGCACCCAGCTCCTCGAGCACCTCCCCGACGATGGCCGCCTGTCTTTTCGCCGCCGGCGCGGCCGCGTCCACGACGTGCAGGATCACGTCCGCATAGCCGACCTCCTCCAGGGTGGCCCGGAAGGCGGCGACCAGGTCCGTGGGCAGCTTCTGGATGAAGCCGACGGTGTCGGTGGCCAGCACCTCGCGCCCGCTGGGCAGGCGCCACCGGCGCGTGGTCGGGTCCAGGGTGGCGAACAGGCGATCCTCGGCGCGAACCCCGGCACCGGTGAGCGCATTGAGCAGGGTCGACTTGCCCGCGTTGGTGTAGCCCACGATGGCGACCGTCGGCATCTCGGAGCGCTGGCGGCCGGTCCGCTGCTGGCGCCGCTGGGCGCGCACCTGTTCGAGCTCGCGTTCGAGGTCCTGCAAACGGCGCCGGATGCGCCGACGCTCGACCTCGATCTGCTGCTCGCCCGGCCCGGCGCGGGCCCCGATGCCGCCCATCTGGCGGTGGTAGTCGTAGGCGCCGATCAGGCGCGGGAGGAGATGGCGAAGCTGGGCCGCCTCCACCTGCAGGCGTCCCTCACGGGTACGGGCGTGCTGAGCGAAGATGTCCAGGATCAGCTCGGTCCGATCCACCACCCGCACGCCCAGCTCCCTCTCCAGGTTCCGCTGTTGGCGGGGGCTCAGGTCCTCGTTGCAGATGACCAGGTCGTAGCTCAGCTCGGCACGGCGACGTGCCATCTCGGCCACCTTGCCCCGGCCCACGTACAGGGCCGGGTCGACCTCGTCCCGGTGCTGGACCTCCACGGCCACCACCTCGCCGCCGGCGGTACGGGTCAGCTCGGCCAGCTCCCGCATCTGCTCGTCGAGGGCCCGGACGGAGAGGGCAGGCGGTCGAACGCCGATCAGATACGCGCGCTCACGCCTCGGTCTCGTCTCGATCAACGAACCCGCTCTCGAAGGAACTCAAGGATACCGGGCACGGGGTCGGCGGTCGCATCGAACCAGTTCACGTCCGGATCGCGGCGCAGCCAGCGCAGCTGCCGCCGGGCGTAGCGACGGTCGGCGCGGACGATCGCCCGGGCCACCTCCTCGCGCGACCGGCGGCCCTCCAGATGGGCACGCGCCTCCATGGCTCCGATCCCGGTCAGGGCGGGCGCACCGGCCGGCACGCCGGCCGCCAGGGCCGCGGCCACCTCCTCGATCAGGCCACGGTCCATCTGCCCGCGAACGCGCTCCTCGATGCGACGATCGAGCACGGCGAGATCGGCGGTGAGCCCGATCTTGACCGGCCGCCAGGAAGGGGGGTGCCGCCGGCGCAGCCGGCTGAGCGGTGGTCCCGCCACCTCCAGCACCTCGATGGCTCGGATCAGGCGCACCGGATTCCGGACGTCGACGTCGAGGTCGGGATCGAGCCGACGGGCCAGCGCCGCCAGTTCGGCGACCGTCAGCCGCTCGAGCTCGGCCCGCCGCTCCGGGCGAGGGGGCACGTCGCCCAGCGAGAACCCCCTGGCCAGGGCGTCCGCCCAGAGCAGGGTCCCCCCCTCGATCACCGGCACCCGACCCCGTTCGGCGATGGCCACCATGGCGGAGCGGGCCGCCTCCACGAAGTGGAACACGTTGAAGACGCAGCTGGGATCGACCATCCCCACCAGGTGATGCCGGACCTCCTGCCGCTCCTCCGGACCGGGCTGGTTGCTGAGCACCTCCAGGCCACGGTAGACCTGTCGTGAGTCGCAGACCACGATCTCCCCGCCCAGGGCCCGGGCGATCGCCATCGCCACCCGGCTCTTGCCGATCGCGGTCGGTCCCAGGACCATGGGCACGGTGAGACCGTGCAGGCGCCGATCCACCTCGCGGTCGTCGCCCGGCACGGAGTGCGTCCCCTCCGGTGCTCCCTCCACCCGGGTGCGGCCCCGGGGGGCCGGGCCGTGCCGCGGGGCGTCGCGCCCACGGGCGATCGCCCCGGTCTCGGCCACCGTCACGAGCTCCTCCGGAAGTGACGGCTCAGGTCCCGCCACGACAGCACCAGCCGGGTGGGACGGCCGTGGGGACAGGTGATGGACTGCTCCGCCGCCTCCAGCTCGGCCAGCAGCCGTCGTTGCTCCGCCGCCTCCAGCCGGTCCCCGAAGCGCACCGCGGAGTGGCAGGCGAGGGAGGCCGCGGCCCGCCGCAACCGCCCATCGGGCGCCCCCTCCGAGAGGGCCGCCAGCAGCTCCTGGAGCGCCTCGAGCACCCGTTGCGGCGGGGTCTCGGCCGGAGCCGCGACCACGCGCAGGGCGCCGGGACCGAACTCCTCCACCTCGAAGCCCAGCGCCCGCAGCCGGTCGGCGTGGTCGAGCGCCGCCGCCACCTGCTCCGGGGTGACCTCCAGGACCTCGGCCAGCAGCAAGGGCTGGCTGGCCACGGCCAGGCTGCGGTCCTCCAGCCGGGCCAGGAAGCGGTTGAACAGGACCCGCTCGTGGGCGGCGTGCTGGTCCACCAGCACCACCCCCTCCTCGCTCTCGGCCACCAGGTACCCGTCCAGGACCTGGCCGAGCGGCCGCAGGGGCCCCGGCGACGCCGGGGGGACGGCCCCCGGCAGCCGGTCGGGATCGGACCCCGGGCTCGGGGCGGGGCCGGCCGCCCGATCGGGCAACCGGGGACGGGCATCGTGCACGGTCGGCGCCCGCCACCTCGGGCCTGACTCCGGTGGCGGCAGGCGGTAGGGCCGGCTGCCGGTCAACGCCGTCCGCACCGCCCGCTGGACGGCCGCGAACACCGTCCGCTCGGCGTGGAAGCGAACCTCCCGCTTGGCCGGATGCACGTTGACGTCGAGGTCGTGCGGGGGGACGCGCACGTCGAGCACCGCCACCGGGTACCGGCCGCGCTCCAGCGTCCCGAGATAGCATTCCTCGACCGCGTACCCCAGCGCCCGCGAGACCACCGGTCGCCGGTTGACCGCCAGCAGGATGGCGTCCCGGTTCCGCCGCGACAGACGGGGTTGCGAGACCAGGCCCCGCACGCCCTCCCCGTCCACCTCCAGCAGCTCGTCGGCCACGGCCGCCCCCAGCACGGCCCCGGCCGCCCGGCGCGCGTCCCCGTCGCCCGCGCTGCGCAGCACCGTGCGACCGTCGACGGTGAACTCGAAGCGAATCTCCGGGTAGAGCAGGGCGTAGGCCTGGACCGTCTTCACGCAGGCCGCGGTCTCGGTGGCCTCGCTCTTCAGGAACTTCAGCCGGGCGGGGGTGTTGGCGAACAGGTCGCGCACCTCGACGGCGGTGCCGGGCACGGCGACGGCGGCGCCCTCCTCGCGAACCTCTCCCCCGCGCAGCCGGATGCGAGCCCCCTGGCTGCGGCACTCCAGGTCCGAGACCGCGGCCACGCTCGCCAGCGCCTCCCCCCTGAAGCCGAGGGTCTCGATCGCGGCCAGGTCCTCCAGCGTCGCCACCTTGCTGGTGGCGTGCCGCTGGAAGGCGAGCCGGAGCTCACCGGGCGGGATGCCGGAGCCGTCGTCCACCACCCGAATCAGGGTTCGGCCCGCCCCCCGCACCTCCACCGCGATCCGGCGAGCGCCCGCGTCGATGGCGTTCTCCACCAGCTCCTTCACCACCGAGGCCGGGCGCTCCACCACCTCGCCGGCGGCGATGGCGTCGGCGACCTGGGGCGGCAGCACCCGGATCATCCGCCCTCCTCACCCCAGGTGCCGGCGCAGCTCGTACAGCACCTGCAGGGCCTCGAGCGGGCTCATCCGGTCGGGCTGGATCCGGTTCAGCTCGCTCCGGATGGGATCGTCCGGGACCGCGAGCGGCAGTCCCAGCTGTAGCTCGGCCGGCTGCAGGGGACGCTGTCGCTCCAGCTCGGCGAGGATCTCCCGTGCCCGCGCCACGACCGAGGGCGGGAGCCCGGCCAGGGCCGCGACGTGGATGCCGTACGAGCGGTCGGCGCCGCCCGGCACCACGCGATGGAGGAACCGGATCGTCCCTCCTTCCTCCACCACCTCCATGCGCTCGTTGCGCACCCGCGGGAGGCGATCGGCGAGCGCCGTGAGCTCGTGGTAGTGGGTGGCGAAGAGCGTCCGGCAGCCCAGTCGCGGGTCGTTGTGGAGGTGCTCCACCACCGCCTGGGCGATGGAGAGGCCGTCGTAGGTGGAGGTGCCCCTGCCCACCTCGTCCAGCACCACCAGCGAGGCCCGGGTGGCGTGGTTCAGGATGCTGGCGGTCTCGGTCATCTCCACCATGAACGTGGACATGCCGCCCGCCAGGTCGTCGTGTGCCCCTACCCGGGTGAAGATCCGGTCGGCCAGCCCCACCGACGCCGAGCGGGCGGGCACGAAGCTCCCACACTGGGCGAGGAGGACGATCAGAGCCACCTGGCGCAGATAGGTCGACTTGCCGGCCATGTTGGGACCGGTCAGGATCACGATCTGCTCCCGATCCGGATCCAGGACGGTGTCGTTGGGCACGAAGCCACCGCTCCCCACCGCCGCCTCGACCACGGGGTGACGTCCCTGCTCCACCGCCAGACGCAGATCGGCGGCGACCCGGGGGCGGGTCCATCCCAGGTCGGCCGCCACCTCGGCCAGGCAGGCGAGCGCGTCCAGCTCGCCCACCGCCTGGGCGCAGGCCAAGAGCCCGGGGGCGGCCCCGGCCACCATCGTCTGCAGCCCCCGGAGGATCTCCAGCTCGCGCTGCACGCGGTCCTGCTGCGCGTTGAGGACGATGGCCTCCTTCTCCTTGAGTTCCGGGGTCAGGTACCGCTCGGCCCCGGTCAGGGTCTGCTTTCGCACGTACTCGGCGGGGACCAGCTCCCGATTGGCGTGGCTGACCTCGATGTAGTAGCCGAAGACCCGGTTGTAGCCCACCTTCAGGCTCTTGATGCCGGTGCGCTCCCGCTCACGCGGCTCCAGCCCGGCGATCCACTCGCGCGCGCTCCGCGACGCCTCCAGGATGCGGTCCAGCTCGGCGTCGTACCCGGCCCGGATCGCCCCGCCCTCGCGCACCACCGCCGGAGGATCGTCGACCAGGGCGCGCGTCAGCTCCGACACCAGGTCGGGATCGGGGCGGATCTGCGCGGCCAGCTGGGTCAGCCGGGGCGAGCCGGCCCCCTCGAGCGCCCGCCGCACCTCCGGCAGGGCCTCCAGGGCCCGGCGCAGGGCCACCAGCTCCCGGGGGGAGGCGAGCCCCTGGGAGGCCCGGCCGACCAGTCGCTCCAGGTCGCCCACGCCGCGCAGGGCCCGGCGCAGCCCCTCCCTGCCCGAATCCACCAGCTCGGCCACGGCCGCCGACCGCAGCTCGATCGCCTCCACGTCCCGCAGCGGAGCCCACAACCAGCGCCGCAGGCGCCGGGCTCCGATCGGTGTGCAGGTGCGGTCGAGCAGGGCCAGCAGGGCGGGCAGATCGAGGTTGCGGACGCTGGCCGCGTCCAGCCGCATGGTCTCATCCGGGGCGTAGGTGTGGACCCGGAAGAGGCCGGGCTCGACCCGGACCTGGTTCTCCTCCAGGTACTCCACGATCACCCCCGCCGCCCCCAGCGCCAGCGGCGCCCCCTCGGCCCCGATCGCGGCCGGGTAGTGGATCCCCAGTCGGTCGGCGAGACGGCGCCGAGCCCGTTCGGGGTCGAACCGGTACTCCTCCACCTCGGGGGGACGCAACAGCTCGGCCGGGGCCAGGCGATCCAGCTCCGCCTGGAGCCCGGCCGCCGGCAGCTGGCAGAGCATGAGCTCCCCGGTGGAGACGTCGCAGGCGGCCAGGCCGGCCTGGTCGCCGCGCGACCAGGCCGCCACCAGCCAGTTCGACCGGCCGGGCTCCAGGTAGGCGTCGTCGACCACCGTCCCCGGGGTGAGGACGCGGGTGATCTCACGGCGAACCACCCGCTTGCCCGCCGGTTCCTCGACCTGGTCGCAGATGACCACCTTCCGGCCCGCCCGCAGCAGTCTGCCGACGTAGGTCTGCCAGGAGTGATGGGGGACGCCGCACATCGGGGCTCTGCCCTCGCGCATGGGCCGCGAGGTGAGGGTGACGCCCATGATCGGGGCCGCCTCCCGGGCGTCGTCGTAGAAGACCTCGTAGAAGTCGCCCAGGCGGAAGAGGAGGATGGCGTCGGGATGCCGCCGCTTGGCCTCCCAGTACTGCTTCATGGCCGGCGTGACCGCACCGGCCTCCGCTCCCCGGCCGTCGGCCATGGGCCGTGGCCAGCCGGTCACGCCACGAGCGATCCGGCCAGCTGACCGGCGCTCGCCTCCTCCACCCGCACGCGCACCAGCTCTCCGACCGCCGCCATGCCCCGCCCGATCCCATCATCGCGCGGGGTCCCCGCCGGGCGCGCTCGCCTGATCACGGTCCGTTTGCCCTCGCGGTTGCGCCCGTAGGGGCGCCCCAGCTCGTCGAGGCCCTCGACCAGGACCTCGACCGTACGCCCGAGCCAGCGGGCCGCCCTCCGGGCCGCGATCTCGCGCTGCAGGGCCAGGAGCTCGTTGAGGCGACGGCGCTTCTCCTCGGCCGGCACCTCGTCCGGCATCCGATCGGCGGCGAAGGTGCCGGGCCGGGGCGAGTACTGGGCCAGGTGGACGACGTCGAACTGGATCTCCTCCATCAGGCGCCGGGTGTTCTGGAACGCCTCCTCGGTCTCCCCGGGGAAGCCGACGATGACGTCGGTGTACAGGCCCAGGTCGGGCATGAGCTGGCGAGCCCGCTCGACGATGGCCCGGTAGTGGCGGACCTGGTAGCCCCGCGCCATGCGCTTGAGGACGCGGTCGTCGCCCGACTGCACCGGCAGCTGCAACTCGTGGGCGACCCGGTCGCAGGAGGCCATCAGCTCCAGCAGCTCCATCTCCAGATCCTGAGGATGCGAGGTCATGAACCGCACCCGCTTGAGACCCGGCACCTGCGCCACCTCCCGGACCAGCGCGGCCAGCCCCCCGCCTCCCTCGGGATCGCGGTAGTCATCGACGTTCTGGCCGAGGAGCACGACCTCCCGTGCCCCCTCCTCCACCGCCCGCCGGCACTCGTCCAGCACCCGACGCATGGGCTTGTGGACCTCGCGCCCGCGCACCCGCGGGACGATGCAGAAGGTGCAGTTGTGGTCGCACCCCTGGACCACGGTCAGGTAGTGGCTGACGCCGGTGCGGCCGGCCACCGGCAGGGGCTCGCCCAGGGAGGGATCGCGCCCCACGGCCAGCCCCTCGATGAAGCTCCGATAGGCGCCGATGGGCACCACGGCGTCCAGGTGCGGGAACCGCTCCCGGAGGCGTTCCCCCTCTTTGCCCACGATGCAACCCGTCACCGCGATGGTCCGGCCCGGCGCCTTCCAGCGGCGGAGCTCCTCGAGCTTGGCATAGACGCGATCCTCGCTCGCCTGGCGGACCACGCAGGTGTTGAGGATGGCGATGTCGGCATGGTCGAGGTCGGGCGCCTCCCGGTAGCCGGCGGCCAGCAGCTGCCGGGCCAGGCTCTCCGAGTCCGCCAGGTTCATCTGGCAACCGATCGTCCAGACGTGGAAGCTACGCGCGGACATCACGCGAAATCTACCGGGTCCGCCCCGGAACGTGCCGTGGCGCCCGAATGGGCGACGGCAACCGACGACGCGCCACCGTTGGGCTCAGCGAACCTCCACCAGCAACCTGATGCCGGTCCGCTCCTCGCCGTCGATGGAGATGTCGATGAAGGATGGCACGCACACGATGTCGATGCCGCCCGGCGCCACGTACCCCCGAGAGATCGCGATCGCCTTGATGGCCTGGTTGATCGCGCCGGCGCCGATCGCCTGCACCTCCACGGGGCCGTGATTCCGAATCACACCCGCGATGGCGCCCGCGACCGCCACCGGCTTGGAGGTCGCCGATACCTTGAGCACCTCCACCGGTGCGCGCCCCTCCCCGGTCATCGTTGCAACAACCCCCGTCTA
>JAJPKS010000069.1 GCA_021323605.1 Bacillota bacterium
AAAGGCCGCCCCGCGAAGTAGGGGATTGAAACGGTGCGAGGCCAGGCCCTAATCTGGGCGGCCTCGTCAGGTTGCAAAGGCCGCCCCGCGAAGTAGGGGATTGAAACTACCCGGGGCCAGCGTGAACGATGACCTCGGCGCCGTGTTGCAAAGGCCGCCCCGCGAAGTAGGGGATTGAAACCCGCGAAGGGTCACACCACCGAGCTGGGTGACCGCCAGTTGCAAAGGCCGCCCCGCAAAGTAGGGGATTGAAACCAGGGGCGCCGCCATCATCCTGCCGGGGGCCTGGGGACACCCGGGGCAGAGCCGCTCAGGGCACGCTCTGCGCCCTGCGAGCCTCGTTCCGCGCCCGGCGCCGTACTGTCACGTCCGATGACGAGCTGATGGCGGCATCCCAGGCCAGCACGTGGTCGGACCTCTTCGTGGGCACGGTCGGCGTCTCGGCGGCGCTGGCTGGCCTGGTGTTCATCGGCATCTCGATCAACCTGGACGAGATCGTCGCCCTCCAGGGCATCCCCGAGCGGGGGCTGGAGGCGATCGGACTCCTGTTCGGTGTGCTGGTGATGTCGACGCTCGTCCTGGTCCCCCAGCCGGTGCTCGCGCTGGCCATCGAGCTGCTGGCCGCTGCCTTCGGCGAGGCGATCGGCCTGGGGTGCTGAACGTCGCTCAGTGGCGCAGGCTCGACCGGCGCTTCCGTGTCCACCTCATGGCGCACGTGGTGCTGGGCCAAGCCGCCGTGGTGCCGTTTGCGCTGGCCGGCCTGACCCTGATCCTGGGCACGGGTGGAGGACCGTACCTGACGGTGCCGGCCGTGATCTCGAGCTTCGGCGCCGCGATCTACAACGCCTGGGTCCTGCTGGTCGAGATCATCCGCTAGCGGTCGGCCCGAGACCGCTGGCCTCGGTTCCTGCTCGATGCGACGGCGGGCCTCGTCCGGTCGACGCTCGCAGATGCGAGGGATGCCCGAGAGCGGTGACGAATTGCAGAGGCCGCCCCGTGCTGCACCACGCCCAAGCCCGTGCCCCTGGCTCCCTCCTGGATCTCCCAGTCGAAGAGGTCGGGGTAGAAGCGTCGCAGCGCTGCACCATCCCTCCCGGTGACCTCGAACTCCGCCACAGCCGGCTTTGCCATCGTCGTCTCCTCCCTGTCTTGCACGAGACCAACGCCATCGATCTGCAATGGAGACGAAGGAGCAGGTCGCGAATGGACACGGTGCGCACCGGCCGGAGCCCGGTTCTCAGAGCGGAGATCGCCGACCACCATTCGCACGGGGGGTGGACGAAGAGGCATCCCCGTCCCGCTCGGGCCGGCGCGCCACCTCGAGCCGGCGGTGAGCCGTCGGGGCGGCAGGCGACCCTTCACGCCCACGCCTGGAGCCCGTCCCGGCCGCCGGCGCCGCTCACATGTGGGTGAAGATGGCGGGCAGCCAGAGGCTCTCGACCACGTTCCCGATCAGCATGAAGCCGACCGCTGCCACCCCGGCGCCCAGGGCCCATCGACGCAGCCCGGCGCCGCCGGAATCCAGCCCGGCCATCCGGCGCCCGACCGGACGGGACCCTCTCCCCGGACCGGCCGGCCGTGCGACCAGAACGGAGGGAACCAGCACCACCGCCATCAGCAGGGTCAGGAGGAAGGGGTTGGGAACCCAGCTACGGCCCATGCCCCCCAGCCACCAGTTCGTGGACGCAGCGCCGCCCAGCACCAGGAGCAGCGTGAGCAGGGGGAGGGAGCGACGACGGACGGCCTCCCAGGCCAGCCAGCCCGCCCCCAGCTCGACGCCCGGATACACGATCAGCCGGTACCAGGCGTAGTTCTCCACCCGGGCCTCGGCCGCCAGCACGAGCATGACGGCGGCGTAGGCCACCGGCGGCCAGACCAGGAATAGCTCCCGGCGGGGCTCGCCCCGGGCGGCGAGGACGCCCAGCCCGATCCAGCCCAGCAGCCACCAGCCGTCGTGGAGGGAGCGGTTGATGCCCGCCGCCGCGGCGATGAAGTCGAAGCCCGAGAGCATGCCGCTCCGGGTGGCGGCCTGGTCGCCCCAGATGCGCACGAAGAGGGACCAGTCAACCAGCCAGCCGTAGAGGGCGAAGAGCAGCAGCCCTGCCGCCGCCGCGGCGAGCGTCGCCGCCGCCGGCCACCAGCGCCGGCCGGCGGCCAGGATGGGGGCGCAGATCCCGGCCACGGCGATCCCCGGCACCTTGAGGAGGGGGGCGGCCAGGCAGCACGCCAGGAGCCCTGCCAGCGACCAGGGCCCCGCCGAGCCGTCCAGGATCCGCATGGTGAGCAGCAGGGCGGCGAGGAGGAGCAGAGCCTGGAGCGACTCCGGCTCCGCCTGCCGGCCGACCAGCACCGCCCCCGGGGCGGTGCCAGGAGGGCGGCGCCGAGGAGGGCCGGCCCGGGCCCCATCAGGCGCCGGCCCAGCAGGTGCGCCAGCAGCACGCTCAGGGTGCCGAACGCCACCGGGAGGGCACGCACCTGGGCAGCCGTCACCTGGAGCATGTCCCGGGCGCCGGTCAGCCAGCACCAGCCGCCGATGATCAGCCCGAAGAGGGGCGGGTGGTCCATGGAGTGGTGGACCAGCGGGAACGTCGTCCCGTAGGCGTGCAGGACGGTGGTGGAGGGATAGCCGGGCAGGTAGGACCAGGTGTAGGCGTCGCCGTGCAGGATGAGGTTCAACCCGTACCAGGCGAAGTACAGCTCGTCGGCATTGTCGGTCAAGAGCGGGGCCTGGGTGAGGCCGTGCAGCCGGAGCCCGAGCGCCACCGCCAGCACGGCGGCCAGCGCCGCCACCTCCCAGGAGGCCCAGGCCGCCGAGCGCTCGCCGGCCCGGGTCCCGACCGCCTCAGCGGAGGCGGTAGATGCGGTAGCCGTCACGGTCGTACACCTGCTTCGCGTGCCGGTCCCAGTAGCCGGGGCTGGCGCCGAACTGCTGTAGCTCCTCGGGGCCGATCACCACGTAGTCGACCCCGTAGCGGCGGGCCAGCTGCGGGGTGGCCGGCGCGCCGCGCAGCATCTCCTCGGCGTCCGTCGTCCGCCGCCACCAGTCGTCGAGGCCGTAGGTCCACAGCCAGCCGCCGTAGCCCACCACCACCCGGCGGCCGGCCAGGGTCGGGATCGGCTGGTTGTGGTCCGGGGCGACGAGAAAGATCGCCCGCGCCGGTGTGTGGGCGCGCACCCAGGCGGCGGCGCGCACGCCACCGGCATCGGTGAAGACCGAGGAGCTCACGCTCCGGTCGAGGGTCCGGGCGAGGTCGAGGCCGCCCGCGAGCATCATCGCGACCGAGAGGAGGGCGGCCAGGGCCTGGGCCCACACCCCTCCCTGGAAGAGCCGCGCCAGCAGGCCCCCCACGAACAGCGAGCCGAAGAGCAGCCAGTAGGCGAAGAACTTGGTGTTGTCCCAGTCCCAGGGCTGGAAGACGAAGAGGTTGGGAGCCAGGAACCAGAGCCAGATCGGGGCCAGGTAACGGCGGATCGTCCCCAGCCCGGGGCCGGGCCAGAGCCAGCCCACCGCCATGGCCGGCACCAGCGGCCCGGTGTTCTTCAACCAGAACCAGATCGGCCCGTCGTGGTGGCCGCCGCTGTTCGCCATCCACCAGAGCTGCACCCGGATGCCGGCGGCCCCGCCCCCCAGCATCCAGAGCACGGGGCCCAGGCCGAGGGCCAGGGCCGGGACGAAGAACGCGACCCACTCCCGGCGCCTGGAGAGAGCGGCCCAGAAGGCGGAGAGGGCGACGATGGTGCCGTAGGCGTGGAGGTGACAGAGGGGCGTGAGCCCGGTCACGACCCCGGCGAACACGAATGGCCGCCAGGACCCGGCGCCGCGCACCCGCTCCGGCCGCAGCGCCGTCCAGAGGACGGCCATGACCAGAGGGGCGAGGCTGAACCCGAACAGCGTGGAGCGCTGCGGGATCATCCAGGCCAGCACCGGGTTCAACCACTGCAGGTTGAGGGCCGGCTCCTGGGTGTAGAGCCGGGGCAGATGCTGGAAGACGGCCGGGCCCGACCGGGCCAGGTCCTGGAAGAAGAGCACGAACCCCAGGCCGCCGCTCAGGGTCACCACCAGCACGGCCAGCGCGGCCACCGCCCGGCTGCCCGCGAGCCTGAGCCCGGCCAGGTAGAGCACGGCGGGCAGGGCCAGCCCCAGCAGCCCGCTGGTCAGGATCAGCGAGGAGGTCAGCGACGTGCCCAGGGGAACCAGGGCAGCCGCCAGCAGGTCGATCAGGAAGGGATAGGCCAGGCGGTGACCGGGATCGATCGGGAATTGGGGTGGGAAGTTGCGCCCATAGGCGAAGGAGCCGGCGAAGGTCAGGTGGGCCGCCCAGTCCGCGTACACCCCGGGGTTGCCGGCGATCAGGCCCTGACCGGTGAACCGGTAAGCGCCGGCCAGCACCAGCAACGTGAACGGCCAGGCGGCGAGCAGCAGCAACCACAGGGGCCAGGGCTCGCCCCGGCGCCAGCGCCCGGCGGCCTCGGCCAGCTCCTCGCCCAGGAGGGGGCGGCCGCGCCACCACCCCACCCCGGAGAGGGTCAGGGCCAGCCCGAGCCCGGCCAGCACCGTCGCCGCCCCCAGGCCGGCGGCCAGCGCCAGCAGGAGATCGATCGTGGCCACCGTCGCGGCGCCGATCACGGTGCCGTAGGCGAGGCGCTCCTCGACCCGGAGCGGCAGGCCGGAGAGGTAGGTCAGCCCCGCTCCGACCACCGGACAGGCCACCAGCACCGCGGCCGCGCCCCCCGCCGAGACGGCGAGCGCCGCCACACCGGCGACCGCGATCAGGCCACCGAGGCCGAGCGGCAACGACCGGGGGCGTCCCCGGATCAGATCCAGGTGCGCAGCCACATCTTGCCCGCGGGGAAGCCGCTCAAGTACGCCTGGTCGGAGATGGGCAGCGCGGTCCAGACCGGGTAGAAGTAGGCGAAAGCGACCACCACCAGGGCGAGGAAGGCCGGCACCAGCCACCCGGTCGGGATCACGTGGCGGCCCCCGAAGAGGTCCAGGCGCACCGGTCCCGCCTGTTGCATGCGGGCCAGCACGAAGGCCAGCGCCAGGATGGCGAAGATCAGCGCCCCGAAGTAGTGGTACAAGAAGAGCACCCTGGTCACCCGCGACCAGGGCAGGTACTGGGTGACGTAGCCCACCAGGATGACCGCCGCCGGGAAGCTCCGGTGCCGGAGCACGAAATAGGGCATGGTCAGGAGGGCGGGGATGGACGCCCACCAGATGACCGGGTTGCCCAAGTTGACGATGCCCGCCACCAGCGAGCGGCCGGTCACCCCGTCGATCCCCAGGCCCTGGTACTGGTAGTAGTAGGCCACCGGCCGGTAGAGGAAGGGCCAGGAGTACCAGGCCGAGCCGTAGGGATGGGTGGCGGTGAGGGTGGCCTGGTACTCGTACGCCTGCCAGTTGTAGACCAGCAGGTCGTGCAGGTCGTGGAACTGCCCGCGCAGGAAGAAGGGGAACCAGCTGGCCAGGTAGATCGCGACCGGCAGGCCGATCATCGACACCGCGGCCACGGCGACGTACCGGCCCGGCCGGGCCCCGCCCGGAAGCCCGGGGCCCATCCCTCCCCAGGTCCAGGCCCGGTCTCCTCGCCCCACCGTGACCCCGACGTGACGCACCAGCGGCCGCACCACCAGGAACATCAGGATGCTGGCCCAGGCGGCGAGGACGATCCACTTGGCCGCGATGCCCAGCCCCAGCACCACGCCCGTCAGCAGCAGCGTCGCCAGCGAGTCCCGCTCACCGCGGCTGCCCAGGTGGACCAGGAAGCAGGTGTAGGCCAGCAGGATGAAGAAGATCGGGAAGATGTCGATGACCGCGATCCGGGACTCGACGAAGAACAACCCGTCGAAGCAGGCCATGACGGCGGCCGCGAGGGCGAACCAGCGGTTCCGCCACAGCAGGTGCGCCAGCAGGTACATCAGCGGCACGCAGAGGGTGCCGAAGACACAGACCATGAGGCGCCAGCCGTAGGTGTTGAAGCCGAGGTCGGCGTAGCTCCCCCGGGCCCCCTGGAAGGTCGCCCGCCACCAGCCGTCCAGCCACTCCCCGGCCGCGATCAGCTCCTTGGCCAGCGGCGGCTCGGGGTCGAAGTAGGCGACCCCGGTCAGGTCGTCGTGGGCGAAGACGGCGAAGTAGATCTCGTCGAACACCTGACCGTTGGGCGGCGAGGGTGCCTGGCCGGGCGCGGCGTAGCTGCGCTGGTAGGGATAGGCGAGCCCGCAGAGCGTTCCCGGATCGCCCCGCTGGTCCACCGGCGTCGAGTGCACGCAGTCGCCGACCGCCGGCCACAGCTTGCCGGCGAAGAGGTCGGGCATGATCGGGCTGAAGTAGCGCAGCCCGAACGCCACCACCAGCAGGATGCCCATGATCGCCAGGTCGGCGCGCTCCAGGCGCAGCCGGCGCAGCAGGGAGAAGCCACGGCCCCCATCCTCGCCGCGCTCCACGGCAGGCGCCGCCGCCTCGGCCACGGGCGGCCGCTCCGCGACCCGGGAGCTCACTCCCATCCCGGCCCCGCCGGCCCCACCCTCAGCGCCCCCGCCGGCGCCGTCGCTGTCCGCCGAGGTTGGCCCCCGCCCGCTCCGGCAGCCGGGAGCTGATCTCCCAGGAGAGGGCGTCCGGGTCGGGCACGGGGATGGCGACCGCGTCCGGCGAGGCGAGCTGGCGGCCGAGCTTGCGCCGGATCGGCTGCACCTGCTCCTCGGGGCCACGGAGGCGCAGGAAGAGCGCCGGCCTCGGCAACAGCTCCCGGTTGACCGGCCGGGCCAGGCGCCGGCGGTCGTCCTGGAAGTGCCGTTCCAGGGGCTGGACCCGCACGCCCCGGATCAGTTCGTAGGGGATGACCGTGCTGGAGAGGATGCTGGAGATCTTCACCCCCTGCTCGGTCACCTCGACCTGGTGACGGCGGCGGTAGTACAGCAGGAAGCCGAGCACCAGGAGACCGAAGGGGATGTAGAGCAGGAACACCCCCGACTGGGCCAGGTCGAAGCGCATGTGGTTGCCGTAGGTGTACACCCCCGCCATCACGAGGCCGAGCAGCATGAACATGAACGGCCAGACGCGCTGGCGACGCCACTGGATCTCGGCATACAGGATGGGCTGGCGCAAGGCTCAGAAGATTATCCTTCGCCGGCTCCGATCACGACCCGCCGATGAACGCTCCGTGCATGGCCGTGGCGCAGGGGCAGCTGCGATCGGCAGGAAGCCGGGGGACGAGGGCGAGGATGAGCCGCCGCACCCGCTCGTTGTTGGCGGCCAGCACCTTCTCCACCTCGGATACGGACACCGGCCGGAGGTCGGGATGGCCCTCTAGGCCGACGTCGTAGTCGGTGATCAGGGAGATGTTGACGTAGCACATCTCCAGCTCACGGGCGAGGACGACCTCCGGGTACTGGGTCATGTTGACCACCTCCCAGCCCATGGCCGAGAACCAGCGGCTCTCGGCCCGGGTCGAGAAGCGGGGTCCCTGGATCACCACCACCGTGCCGCGCTCGTGCACCGTCACCCCGAGCTCGCGACCGACGGCGATGGCCAGCTCCCTGAGGGCGGGGCAGTAGGGGTCGGCGGCGCTGACGTGGGCCACCCTCGGCCCCTCGGCGTAGAAGCTGTCGGCCCGTCCCCGGGTGCGGTCGACGAACTGGTCGCAGACCACGAAGTCTCCCGGCCGCACGTGGGGCTGGAGGCTCCCCGCCGCCGCCGGGGCCAGCACCCGGGACACGCCCAGCTCCTTCAGGGCCCAGAGGTTGGCCCGGTAGTTGATGGCCCCCGGCGGGAGCTGATGCCGGGCGCCGTGCCGGGGCAGGAAGGCGATGCCCACGCCGGCCACCTCGCCCAGCGCGATACGGTCGCTGGGCGGACCGTAGGGCGTGTCCACGGTGACGAACTCGACCTGGTCGAGGAACCGGTAGAAGCCGGACCCCCCGAAGACGCCCACCTCAGCCTTCACGCTCATCGCTCCCCTTCTCCAGGATCCTGTCCTCTCGCCCGACGCCGCCCGAGCGTACACCACCCTTCCCTCGCCCCGGGACCGGGGTCGCGCCGACCGGGTCGCGTCACCTTCGGGCGGTCGCCTCCGACCCGGCGTCGACGCCGAGCAGCCGCCGGACCGTCTCGTCCACCATCCGGTCGAGCGGCGCCCAGGGGAACCCGGGGCGGCTGATCCGCAACATGACCAGCCCGTGCAGCGCCGACCAGATCAGGCCGGCCACGAAGGCGGCGGCGTCCCCTCCCACCTCCTCTCCCCCGCCCGCCTGCGGCGCGAGACAGGCCCGGACGCCGTCGGTGAGCCGCTGGAAGACCCGCCGCCCGGCCTCGGTCTGGGTCCGCCTGCCCAGATCGGCGTCGAACAGGACCCGGTAGTGGCCCGGGTGCTCCAGGGCATATCGACAGTAGGCTCGACAGCCGGCCAGGAGCGCGGCGAACGGGTCCCGCACCCCACGTGCGCCAGCCCCGATCGCCGCCTCCAGCTCGGGGAAGAGGCGGTCGGTGACCGCCACCGCGAGCTCCTCCAGGTCCCGGAAATGGGGGTACACGGAGGGCGCGGCGATGCCGACCCGGCGCGCGACGGCACGCAGCGAGAGGTGCTTCACGTCGCCGGTCTCGGCCAGCAGGTCCCTGGCCGCCTCGATGATCTCGTCGCGGAGGCGCTGCCCCTGCCCTCGCGGGTTGCGCTGCCTCCTGACCTCCACCGTCATCTCGCCGTGGACATATTCGGAACGACCTTGACAGCTCCAGCTATCATATGTAAGCTTACGAGCGTAAGTTTACGATCGAATACACCCGGAGTGAACCATGGACGCCTCTCCTCCCGGAACTCGAGCCGCCACCTCCTCGAGGCTGGACGGGGCCTCGCTCGACCTTCTGACCCTGCTGCTGCTGGTCGGCGGTGGGCTCGGGACGTTGCTCTTCACCGCCGTGTACCTCATCGAGGGCGCCACCCGGCCGGGCTACGACGCCTGGGTGCAGCCCATCAGCTCGCTCAGCCTGGGGCCGGGGGGATGGGTGCAGCGTGCGAACTTCGTCCTCTTCGGTGTGACCACCATCGGCTGCTCGGCGATCGGGTGGCATCGAGCCCTGAGGCCGGGATTCGGGGCGATCGCCTACCCCGTCCTTCGAGGCGTCGAGGGTGCAGCCCTGATCCTCCTCGGCTTTTTTTCCCAGGATCCCACCGGGGGCTACCCGCCGGGCGCGCCCACCCCTGCCACCCCCAGCCTGCACGGCGAGATCCACGTCGTCCTCTCCTACGTCGGCTTCGTCTCGCTGCTGTCCTCCCTCCTCCTCGCCCGGCGCTTCGCCATGGAGCCGCTGTGGCGGGGCTGGGTGTGGCCCACGGTGCTCTTCGCGATCCTCCCCATCGCCTTCATCAC
>JAJPKS010000361.1 GCA_021323605.1 Bacillota bacterium
GCGGCCGTGCTCCTTCTCGCGCATGGTCTCCAGCAGCTCCCGGGGGCGGGCCAGGCTGCCCACGTGGGTGGTCAGGATGCGGTCCGTGCTGCGCTTCATGTCCTCCCCGTTCCTTCGCGGCCACCGGGGCCGGCCGCGTCGGCCGGGCCCCCGGGCCGCGCCCGCGGGCCCCCTACCATCATGGCCACGATCCGGTCCATGGCGGTGGTGCGGGGCGGGGCCACCGGGGCCGTCTCCTGCCGACTCCACACCGTCTCCGGCCGTGACTGGAGGAGGTAGAGGTGGCGCCCGCCGCCCGGCCCCGACCCCAGCGCCCACTCCACGTCCTGCGGACCGCCCAGGGCGCGTTCGATCTGCTTGCCCACCTCGGCGATCCGCACCACCTCCTCGTCCCCGAGACAGGGCCGGTCGGCCTCCTCCCCCAGCTCCACCCGGCGCACGGTCCCGCTGGAGAGGTCCAGCCGGTCGGCGAAGGGCTTGTGGGCCACGGCCACCGAGCGGATCTCCATGGTCACCTTGTCGACGTGGTAGCGGTCCGGCGTCAGCTCCCCGCCCACCACCGGCAGACCCAGGCCGCAGGTGGCCTCGATGGTGATCTGGGAGCGGTCCCCGTTCACGGGGTCGATGGTCAACATGACGCCCGAGACCTCGGCCGCCACCATGCGTTGCACGACCACGGCCATGGCCGCTCCGTCCAGCGCCACGCCGTGACGCCGGCGGTAGCTGATGGCGTGGGGGGTGAAGAGGCTTGCCCAGCAACGGATGATGTCACGGGCCACGGCCTCCACCCCGACCACCCCCAGGTAGGTCTCCTGCTGGCCGGCGAAGGAGGTCTCGGCCGAGTCCTCGGCGGTGGCGCTGGAGCGCACCGCCACCGGCACCTCGCCACCGCCACCGAGGGCGGCGTAGGCCTGTCCCACCTCCTCCAGGATGGGCTCGCCCAGCCCGGCCCGCTCGAAGAGGGTGGCGATCCGGCGCGAGGCGGCCAGCAGGGCCGCGTCGCCGGGGTCATCCTCCAGCTCGCGCAGGATCCGCTCCAGGTCGGCCTCCAGCCTCCGCTCGGCCGTCCAGCGGCGATAGGCGGCGGTGGTGACCACGAACCCGGGGGGAACGTCCTCCTCCGGCCGCACCCGGAGCAGGCTCCCCAGACCGACCGCCTTGCCGCCCACCAGCTCGGCACGGTCGGCCGTGCACTCCGAGAGTGGGAGCGTGTACGACACCTCGGTCCCTCGGCTCAGGAGAGCACCGTGACCACCCCGGCGTTGCCGTCCACGCGGATGCGGTCGCCGGTGCGGATCACCTTGGTCCCGCGCCCGGTGCCCACCACCGCCGGCAGCCCGTACTCCCGGCAGACGATGGCCGCGTGGCACATGATGCCGCCCAGGTCGGAGACGGTGGCCTTGATCCGGCCGAAGACCGGGCCCCAGGATGGGGCCGTGATCGGGCAGACCAGGATCTCGCCCTCCTCGACCTCGGGGATCTGCTCGGGCGAGAAGATGACCCGGGCCGTCCCCTCGACCACGCCCGGGGAGCCGGCGTAACCTCGCAGCTCCCGGGCGGCACCGTCTCCGGCCCCCGCCAACCACTCCTCCACCCGCTCCTGGGTGAGCCCCCAGAGCATGATCGTGAAGGGCTCGTTCAGGTCCGGCGGCACCGGCCCCAGGGCCGGCTCCGCCGGCCAGGCCCGCAGGACCTCGACGATGTCCTTGCGACGCGCCACCGTCGACTTCCAGTAGCGCTCCCGGCTGGGCCGGCCCGGCGCTCCCCAGCTGTAGACCATGTCGTACAGGACCTGCCCGACCTCCCAGCGGTTCAGATAGAAGAGATCATCCCGGCTCTCGAGGAGGCCGTGCTCGGCCAGCCGGTCGCCGAACTCCCGCATCTTGTTCCAGAAGGTGGTGTGGTGCCGGTGCTCGATGTAGAAATTGTGGTCTTCGACGTAGGGCGCCACCAGCCGGGCCAGGGCGATGTTCTGGTCGAACGCGGCCCGATCCTCGTCGGTCGTGAGCAGGGCGCGGTACTCGGCCGTGATCCGCTCCCGGCGCTCCAGGATCTGGTCCACCGGCCGCTCCACCGATTCGCCCCGCTCCAGGCGTTCCATGTAGCCCTTCATCGCCGCCCAGGGCACGGTGAGATCGTCCACCCAGGCCCGCTCGTGGTGGTACATGCCGGTGCCGGAGGAGAAGTGGAACCACGGATCCTGCACGGCGTCGAAGGCCGCCACCCACTCGTGGCCCCGGGGGTCGCGACGCAGGTCGGCGATGATCTCGGCCGGCGGACGGTCGGCCCGGATCACCTCCTGCAGCCCCAGGTCCAGGGCTTTACGGGCCAGTTTCTTCACCTCGTCATCGGGACGGAACATCAGGATGTCCGCTCCCGAGGCCATGTTGGCCACGGTCTGGTCGGGGATGCCGGGAAAGACCTGCTTGCAGAACTGGTGCAGGTTCAGGTACGCGGTGTAGCCGAGCACCAGCAGCTCGAAGTGGTACTGGTAGACGAGGAAGACGTTGTCCACCACCCGCTGGTAGGCGTTCAGCATCTCCAGGCCGGTGCTGTAGCCGCGCGCCTCGGTCACCACCGACTCGTCTTCGAGGTGGGGCAGCCTCGGGATCTGGATGGCCTTCAGCTCGCCGATGACCCGCTCCAGCTTGCCCCGCCAGCGCTCGAAGAGATCGGCCCAGTTCTCGAAGTAGTGGCCGGCCCGACGGGTGTAGATGGGGACCCGCTCCTCCACCACCTTCTGGTCGGGGACGGGCAGGATGGTCAGGTAGAGGCGACCGTTCAGGATCCGCTCCACGTAGCCGTTGGTCACCGGGACGGCCAGGGTCCTCGTCACCAGCTCGGAGGCGGCGGAGTTCCAGGCTTCGTGGACGATGGTGTCGAAGGGGTACTCGACCTCCGGCCGGTGCAGGCTGTCCAGGAACCAGAACCGGCCCTCCTCCCACTCCCGGTTGTCCTCCGAGAACAGGATGTAGGGTGGGTACATGCTCTCCCAGCCCTCCGCCCCGGGCGGGGTCTGGATCTCGAAGGGGCTCGGGAAACGTCTCACCGTCGTCGCCATCTCGTCGTTCCTCCTCTCAACCGTCCCTCGGCGCACGCCTCCTCGGCCCGGCCTCGGACGCCCGGGAGCGGGGCCGCGGGCTCGTCGCCCGGTGCGTCCACCAGTCCGGCCGGTCGCGCTCCGCAAGGGCCTCGATCTCCTGGGTCCTCCCCCGGTAGGTCACCATCGCCCGGCCGAGGTCGGGCCAGATCCGCACCCGGACCTCCTCGGCGTTGAGCGGCTCGCCGGCGTCGTGGCCCAGGGCCCAGGCCGCGAAGGCGCGCATCGGCCCCGAGTGGGTGCAGCAGACGAACCGCGTCCGCCCCCTCGCTCCGGCCACCAACCGGGCCGCCCCCGCCCAGAACCGCCGCACCACGGCCGCCGGGGGCTCGAAGGTCAAAAGTGGGCTGGTCATCCAGAACGCGATCGGGTCGCCGCCGCCCTCCTGCAGCCGGTAGAACCGGCCCAGCTCGAGCAGCCAGAGGGGCCGTCTTGCCGCCGGTCGTCCCCAGCGCCGCCCGTACTCCCCGGCCGCCCGGGTCGGGTCCATGGGCCCGAGAGGGGTCCACACCTGGAAGTTCTGGAACTCGGGCATCGGCTCGGGACCGACCACGGTCGCGCGACGGCCACGGGCCGACAGCCCGTCCTCGACCCCCAGCCGGACCTGGTCGGCGGTGCGGAGGGCGCGGCTGGTCGGCGCGCAGAGCAGGCGCACGGTCTCCCCCTCCCGCACCCGTGCGGCGAGGGCGAGACCCCAGCGCCGGCTCTGCCACGTCCCTCTCGGGGTCAGGCCGGCGTCGGCCATGTAGCTCTGGGTCTCCCCGTGCCGCACCAGGTGGAGGTCCATCGGCTCCGGGCCCGCGGCCAGCTCGACCTCCGGCCCGGCCGGCGCCTCCTCCAGGACCGGCTCGCCGTCCTCTCGACCGTCGGGCAACGCCCGCCGACGCAGGTGGAACGGCCCCGGACGGCCGTCCGGCGACGGCCCGGCCCGACGCTGCCGGTATCGCGCCAGGTAGGGCGGCACCGGCCCGGCAGCGTCATCGGTCCCTCCTCCAGGACGGCGCTCCACCTCCTTCGCCTCAGCGGTACGTGACCAGGAACCGCGAGTCGAGGCGGCCCCCGTAGTGGAAGTAGGCCCGGCCGATCTCCTCCTCGGTCCAGGTCGTCGGCTCGTGGTCGGGATCGGGACGGTAACCGCCGGTGAAGATCTCGTTGCGGTTGCCCGAGGGGTCGAAGAAGTGCACCGCCAGGCTGCGGGTGATGCCGTGGCGAGTGGGACCGGTCTCGATGTGCACGCCGTTGTAGGCCAGGACGTCGGCTGCCCTCCGCACCTCGTACCAATCGTCCACCCAGAAGCCGAAATGGTGCAGCCCCCCCGAGGGACCGCCGGTGATGGCCAGGTCGCTGGGGGAGTGGGAACGTTCCAGCCACACGCCGAGGAGGCCACCGCCGGTCGCCACCAGGCGCTCGGTCACCCGAAAGCCGAGCACGGCGGTGAAGAAGGCGGCGGCCGGCTCCACCTCTTCGGCGGTGACGGCCACGTGGTCGAGCCGGGGGGGATGGACGCCGGCCAGCCCCTGGGGCTCGGGCGGCGGGTTGACGCGGGGCAGCAGGTTCCCGGTCCGCAGCATCGAGTGCACCAGCTCGACCTCGTGGCCCGAGGGCGCCTGGGTGCGGATCGCCTCCCCCTGCCCCAGCTCCTCGCCGGCGGCCAGCCTGCGCACCGCGCAACCGTACCGGGCCAGCGCCCGCTCCAGCTCGTCGAGGTCGTCCTCCCGCTCCACCTTGAAGCTCATGTGCTCGAGACCCGGGTCGGGGTGAGCCCGCAGCACCACCGAGTGGTGGTCGTGCTCGTCCCAGCACTTGAGGTAGACACGACCCTCCTCATGGCCCACCTCGACCAGGCCCAGGACCTCCACGTAGTACGCCGTCGCCAGCTCCAGGTCCGCGACCCGCACCTCCACGTGCGACAGCCTCAGGACTCCCATGCCTCCTCCGTTCGAACGCCGGCCCTCGATGCAAGCGGCCGGCGGTCGCCACGCCCTCGCTCGCGCCCGCCGTCCCGGGTGGCCGTCCGGAGCGTCGTCGAACCACGTGGGCGCCTTCCCAAGGGTGTGGTGCCGCCGGCCGGCGAGGCAAGCCATGCGTTCCACATGGGGAAACACCCCGCGTTGACCCCCCGGGAAGGCGGGGGCATACTGCGCCCAGGTTCGCCAGCCGGCACCCTGTCGACGAGTCGACCGTCGACCGCGAGCAACCGGTGTGGAGAGGGGCAGGGGACGCAGGTGAGGAGCCGTATCGAGGAGGGCGATCGAGGATGAGACAGCGCCGGGCCACCTCTCGGCCGGCGACGCCAGGATGTGGGCGGGAGGGCTGAATGGCATCCCGTACGCTCTCGTCCGTCCGCGCCGCCGCCCGGCTGCTCTGCGCCTTCACCCCCGGCGACCGGGAGCTGGGGGTGAGCGAGCTGTCGCGACGGCTGGGCCTGAGCAAGAGCGCCGTCCATCGACTGCTCACCACCCTGGCCGCAGAGCACCTGATCGAGCAGGACCCGCGCTCCGGCCGCTACCGGCTGGGGGTCAAGGTCTACGAGCTGGGAACGCTCGTCTCCACCCACTTCGAGCTGCACGAAGCCGTGGCCATGTACATCGACGAACTCCGCGCCCGGACGGCCGCGACCGTCCAGGTCGGGGTGCTGGACCGCACCGACGTGGTCTACGTCGAGCGCCGCGAGAGCCTGCGCACCCTCCACACCATGGTCGATCTGGGCCACCGCAACCTCGCCCACTGCACCGCCTGCGGAAAGGTGCTCCTGGCCGCTCTCCGGGAGGCGGACCTGGCCCGGCTGCTGGGCGATGGCCCGCTCCCGGCGAGGACGCCGCGCTCCATCACCGACCCGACCCGCCTGAGGCAGGAGCTGGCCCGGGTGCGGGAGCGCGGCTACGCGGAGAACGTCGAGGAGAGCGACCTCGGCATGGCCTCGGTGGCCGCCCCCATCCGCGACCACACCGGGCGGGTGGTGGCGGCGATCAGCGTCGCCGCCCCGCTCTCCGGCATGGACGAGCCGGTCAGACGCCGCTGCGCCACGGCCGCCATGGACATCGCCAACCGGATCAGCGAGCAGCTGGGCTACTCCCGCTGGCAGCATGCCCGGCAACGCTCGGCGTGACGGCCGCGGGCGAGACCGCCCGCGGGGAGGTGCCCCCCGAGAGGAGAGGAGGAAGGAGGTGCGATGTTGACCACGATCGTGAACTCGGCGCGAGGGCGGCGGGCGGCCACCCTCCTGGCCCTGGCCACAGGCCTCACCCTCCTGCTGGCGGCCTGCGGCGGCAACGGCGGCAACGCCGGGGGCTCGAGCGCGAGCACCGGCGGGCCCGTCTCGAAGTGCGGGCTGGGCAACGGCAAGAAGGCGACGGGCACGCCCGTCAAGCTGGGCGCGATCGTGACCAAGCAGCCGGGGACCGACTTCACCCCGATCACCGGCATGGCCCAGGCCTACTTCAGCTGCGTGAACGACAACGGTGGCATCAACGGCCGCCCCATCCAGTACATCGTCGATCAGGAGCAGAGCGATCCCCAGCAGGTGCGCGCCGACGCCGTCGACCTCATCCAGAACCAGGGCATCCTGGCCATGGTCGGGAACACGAGCCTGATCGACTGCAGCGTGAACAACAGCTACTACCAGCAGCAGGGCTTCTACGTGATCGGGGCCAGCATCGAGGACCAGTGCCACACCAGTCCCAACTACGCGACCGTGAACATGGGGCCCAACTACAGCACCCAGGGGGCCGTGCAGTACGTGGTCTCACAGGGTGCGAAGAAGGTGGTGATCGACGCCGCCAACGTGCCCGGGGGTGCGGCCGAGGTCCACTTCGGGATCGAGTACGCGCAGGAGAAGGGTCTGGCCACCCATCTCTTCTTGGACGACGTCCCCATCACCGACGCCAGCGGCATCGCGCTCCGGGACGTGCAGGAGGCGGGGCCGAACGGCGCCGTCGTCCTCAACTTCACCCCTCCCGAAGGGCTGAAGATCGTCGAGGCGGCCGAGCAGCAGGGCTTGATCGACCGGGTCAAGTGGGGATGGTCGACGCCGGGCAACGACGCCTCGGTGGCGCAGGCCCTGGACACGCCCTGGAACGGCAAGCTGGGGATCAACGCCGAGCTGAGCTTGGTCACCGCCAAGGGCCCGGACACCGCCCTCTACCGCCAGGTGCAGAAGAAGTACGCACCCAGCATCGCCCTGGGCAGCTTCAGCGAGATGGGGTTCGTGGCCGCCGAGATCGTCACCAAGGCACTCCTCCAGCTGCCCCCCGACCAGCTGACGAAGGACGGGGTGAACACGGCCATCCGGAACATCAAGGACTTCAAGACCGACATCCTCTGCAAGCCCTGGTACTACGGCAACCTCCCCTACCACGTCCCCAACAACACCGACCTGACCGTCACCCCGGTCAACCACGTCATGACCCAGAAGCAGGGTTGCTTCGAGATCGCGGCCCTGCCCGACAACAACCTGGCCGCCATCCGGGCGGCCGAGGTGAGCCAGCACCTGAACACCGCCTGAGCCAGGAGGGATGACGGAACGGAGGGTCAGCGAAGGAGGAGCGGCAGGGTCGGGGGTGCTCTGTGCCTGACCTGAGGCCGTACCTGGTGCTGGGGCTCGCCCTGGGCGGGGTGTTCGCCGTGTCCGGGGTGGGGATGGTGGTCCTGTACCGGGCGACCGGGGTGCTCAACCTCGCCTACGGAGCCATCGGGGCCCTCGGCTCCCTGATCGCCTGGTCGATGATCAACGTCTTCCTGCTCCCCGACTGGCTGTCCTACCTGGTGGCGGTCGTGTTCGGGGGCGTGGCGTCGCTGCTCTACGGCTTGCTCATCGGGCCTCCGCTGGCCGGACGGGACCCCCTGGTCAAGGCGGTGGGAACGCTTGGGTTCCTGCTCATCCTGCTCGGGGTGATGGACTGGGTGTGGACCGACAAGGCCCACGCCCTGATCCTGCCCACCACCCAGTGGGGGTTCCAGGTGAGCGAGGTGACGGTGAACGTCACCCAGATCCTGGCCGTGGGGCTGGCGGTGGTGATCACCGCGGTCACCGAGGTCTTCCTGCGGGTCACGAGGCTGGGCGCGGCCATGCGGGCCCTGGCCAACGATCGCGAGGCCACGGCCATGCTGGGGGTGCCGGTGCGGCGGGTGGAGGCGGCGGCCTGGCTGGGCTCGGGCCTGATCGCCGGCGCCACCGGCCTCCTCCTCTCGACGCTGGTCGGGCTGGACGCGGTCACGCTCACCTTCCTCGTCATCGCGGCCCTCTCGGCGGCCCTGGTGGCCAGGCTGCAGTCGCTGCCGGTCACCCTTGTCGCCGGGTTCGTCATCGGCGTCTTGCAATCCCTGGTGACCCCGTTCAGCCTGGTGTCGTCGTACCGGAGCATCACCCCCTTCGTGGTCGCGATCGTGGCCCTGCTCTGGTTCGCGAGACGGCGGCCCGTGGTCCTGCGCTAGCGGCATGGGAGCGCCGCCCTCTTCCGACGGCTCCAGGGCCCCGGCCCGACCGCTGCCCGGGGCGGGTGTGGAGCGCCGGACGGTGGCGGAGGGAGCGGGTGTGGCGGTGTTCCTGGCCCTGGCGCTGTTCGGCGTCCCGGCGTTGAGGAACGGCTACTGGGAGCTGGTGCTCCAGACCTCGGCCATCTACACCATCGTCGCCTTGAGCCTGGCCCTCCTGCTGGGCCGGGTGGGGATGATCTCCCTGGGCCAGGTCGCCCTCCTCGCCATCGGCGGGTGGATCGCGCTGCGTCTCGGCTTCGCCACCACGATGCCCTTCCTGGTGGTGGTGTTCGTGACCGGGCTGATCACCGGCGTCCTGGGGACGCTGATCGGCCTGCCGGCGCTGCGGCTGAGCGGCCTCCACCTGGCCCTGATCACCCTGATGTTCGCCGCCGCCATCACCCTGCTCCTCGAGGCGACCCAGTTCCCGAACGGCGGCGGCGGTTTCCTCGGTCACTCGGTCCTGACCACGGCGCCCTCCGTCCTCCACCGGCCGGGGTTCGCGAGCGACGACGCCGCCTACTACCGCCTGGTGGTGGTGGCGACGGGCCTGATGTTCCTGCTCGTGGTGGCGCACGTGCGGAGCCGGGCCGGCCGCGCCTGGGCGGCGATCCGCCAGAGCGAGGCGGCGGCGCTGGCCGCCGGCGTCAACGTCACCCTCTACAAGCTCTGGGCCCTGGCCCTGGCCTCGTTCATGACCGGGGTGGCCGGGGGCCTGCTGGCGGCGAGCGGCGGCGGGCTGACCGTGTACCAGTTCCCCACCCAGAACTCGATCATCCTGCTGGCCGTGGTCCTGATGGGCGGCATCTTCAGCCTCTGGGGACCGGTCGTGGCCGGGCTCCTCTTCGAGGCCCTGCCCGCCCTCCTGCGGACCTGGGGACTGCCCGCGGACCTGCTGACCATCCTCTTCGGCCTCGGCGTGCTCCAGGTGCAGCTCACGGCCGCCGCCGGCCTGGCCTCCCAGGTGCCCCGGGACCTGGCCCGGCTGGCACGACTGCTGGGCGGGGCGATGGGGCGGCGCCGGGGCCAGGAGCTGCCGGGATGATCGAGATCTCCGACCTGACCGTGCGCTTCGGCGGCGTCACCCCCATCGACGGCGTGAGCCTGCGCTTCCCCGGTGGCACCTGCGGCCTGATCGGGCCCAACGGTGCCGGCAAGACCACCCTCTTCAACGTCCTGAGCGGGTTCGTGTCGCCGACCTCGGGCTCGGTCCGGGCCTTCGGCGACGACCTGCTGGCCATGCCCCACTACCGCCGGGCCCGCTGGGGGCTGCGGCGGACCTTCCAGACCGAGCAGGCCATCGAGGCCCTGTCCGTCTTCGACAACGTGGCCATGGTCCACGAGCACACCGGCGGCCGGCGCTCGCGCCGCCGCCGGGAGGTCCTGGACGCGATCGGGCTGGTGGGCCTGGAGGTGGACCCCGGAGAGCTGGTGGGGACGTTGGGGGCACGCGAGCGGCGCCTGGTCGAGATCGCCCGCGCCGTCGTCGGCGAACCCCGGGTGGTGCTGCTGGACGAGCCGGCGGCCGGCCTTCCGGAGGAGGAGACCGAGCACCTGGGCCGTATGATCCGCCGCATCCCCGGGGAGCGGGGTGCGCTGGTCGTCCTGGTCGACCACGACATGAGCCTGGTCTCGGCCTGCTGCGAGATCACGGCCGTGCTCGACTTCGGCCACCTGATCGCCTCCGGCCCCACCCCGGAGGTGCTGCGTGACGAGCGCGTGCGCCGTGCCTACCTGGGCACGGAGGAGGAGCTGTGACGGCCGGCACGCCGGCGACCACCCTCTCCCTGGAGGAGCTGACCGTGGCCCGGGGGACGCGGGTGGTGGTCCGGGAGGTCTCGCTCGAGATCCCGCCCGGGGAGGTGACGGCCCTGCTGGGACCCAACGGGGCCGGAAAGTCGACGCTGGTCCTGGCCGTGGGCGGGCTGCTGCGCCCGCTGAAGGGCCGGGTGCTCCTCGGCGAGCGGGAGATCACCCGCCAGCCGCCGGAGAAGATCCGGAGTGCCGGGGTGGCCATCGTCCCCGAAGGGCGGCGGCTGCTGCCCGACCTGACCGTCAGGGACAACCTGCGCGTCGCCACCTACGCCCTGGATCGCGAGCAGGCGGCGGAGGGGATCGAGGCCGCCCTGGGCCTCTTCCCCGAGCTGAAGGCGCGCTGGAACACGCCCGGGCGTTTCCTCTCCGGGGGCGAGCAGCAGATGGTGGTGCTGGCCCAGGCGATGGCCTCTCGCCCCGCCACCCTGCTCGTGGACGAGCTCTCGCTCGGGCTCGCCCCGGTGGTGGTCAAGCGGCTGGTGCCGATGCTGGAGGCCGCCGCCGGCTCAGGGGTCGGGGTACTCCTGATCGAGCAGTTCGCCCACGTCGCCCTGGCCGTGGCCGAGACCGCCTACGTCCTGGAGGGCGGCCGCATCCGCTACCACGGCAGCGCCGCCGACCTGCGGGAGTCGCCGGAGATCCTCCACTCCGCCTACCTGCTCCGGCAACGGGCGGGCGAGCCCGGCTGAGCCCACCCCGACCTCGGCCGACGACGAGCACGACCACGTCGGCGGGAGCGGGTTGGCGGTGGATCACGGGTCACTGGCGGAGGCAACAAGCTGTCGCTCGACCAAGGGGCTACGAGCGGCGGTCCTCAATCCGAGGGGAGGCAGACTCAAGGCATCCACTCCAAGGCCGTCGATCGCTGACACCGGAGAGGCAAGTTGCCGGTGCCGGCGAGGCACCTCGGACGCCCAGCCCTGGTCGATGCCGCTCTCCCAATGCCGGTCGCCGGTGGGGGCAGACGCGGGTCTCGTCCACCGATCAGAGCGCGGGTCGGGATCGGCAGGCGACACGGATGGTGGCCTAGAAGGCCCGGCCGAGAACCGGGGCCAGCGAAGGTCAAGATGCTTGGCCTGACCGGCCGGTCCGCCTGGTGGAGACGGTTGAGGGCACGGCGTAGGGAGGCTTTGGCGGTCCGAGAGGCCGTCTGAAGAGCCCCTGTGACGGCTGCCGTGGCCTCGGTGCGGCGGTTGAGATCTCCGCAACCGGGGGAGGCCAACCTTGCCCGCGATCAGGGTCAGGTTGGCCACCGCCGCCGTCATCAGCGCCTGGAAGAGCGTCGTGTGGCGGCCGCAGTATCGGGCCTGCCGCACGCCCAGTTGCATCATGCGAGCGATCCGATGCTCGACCACCTGCGGCTGCTTCCCGGTCGAAGTCCGGATCTCGCTGCCACTCCCTCGCTTCCTGCAGAAGCGCCTCCTGGGGATGGCGACAGACGATCCGGCCACGACTCCGAGTCGGGCTCTGCTTGAAGCAGCTCTCCTCGAGCGGGCCGCCTGCGCACGCTCCCGCCGCAAAGACGAACGCCTCCTGGCGAACCTCGCTCCCATCCTTCCCCTGGCGCCAGCCAATCGGGCGCACGCTGGTCGTCCGTCCGGCGGGGCAGGTACAGGTGTTGGCCTCCAGGTCGATCTGGAACTCGCTCTTCTCGAAGCGCTCGCCGTTGCTCCCCTGCACTGGGACCTTGGCACGGAGCTCGATGCCGGCCTCGCGGGACCGCTCCCGGTTCTCGCCGTCGCCGTAGGCGCAGTCCACCGGCACCTCCACCGCCGTGAGCAGCTGGCTCTCCACCTCCGTCGCGATGCTCAGCTCGTGGCCGTCGAAGCGCTTGCTCGCGCTCTTCCGCCCCTGCCGCATCTCCGGATCGCCGACGCTGCAGATCCGCTCCCCGCCGGCCTCCTTCTCGATCCCAACCTTCCTCCGCCAGCATGAGCCGCGAGAGGCGGACCGCGTGCGTGGCCCAGAAGACGGGTGTGGCCCGGCGGCCAGAGGTTCCCAAGGAGGCCTTCATCAACGCGATCGAGCAGGCGGACGGTGCCGACTGCGCTGGCGGCAGCCCCGACCGGGCAAGCCGGCGGGTGGGGTCCCGAGGCGCGAGAGGACAAGCCAGGACCCCGACCGTCGCCGCTTCAGCAACGGGGCCGTGCGGGTCGGGCCCGACCGCCGTCACCCCACCCCGCCCCGGTCGGCCGGATGCGGTCGGGTCGGTCCCGCATCCTGGCCGCTACCGCCGAAGCGGGGGAGCTGGTGGTGGTCTTCCGGGTCGAGGTCCAGCAGCCGCAGGGGTGCCCCGCGACGCTGGCTTCGGGGCCTCATCGGAACAGGTCCGATGAGGAGCCACCGGGGAGCATCCTGATCCCGTCCTGACGGTCGGGTGGGCATGCGCCGGTTGGCGACGGCGGCGAGGGCGGATGGGGCGATCGAGCGGGCTCCCGATCCCGGTTGGGGACGTCGCCTGGCCAGGCTGGATGCGACGTCGAACTCGGATCGACACCTCCACCCTCAGCGTCAGAGCACAACCACCGAGCGGCTCGCACGGGAGGGGCGTCCAACCGAGCACCCTCTGGAGGCCGCCACCACGACGTGAGCACGACGGCTACCGAAGGAGGTCGCTCGACGTGGTCATGGCCAGTGCTGGCAGCTGGAGCGCCTCAGCTCGGCCCCAGGCAACCATGCCGTAGCATTGGGACGGCAAGGCAAAGGCGACGAGCGGTGGAGCGAATCACCATCGACCCCAGCCGGATGCGCGGCTTGCCGTGCATTCGAGACACCCGTGTGACCGTGAGTGCCGTTCTGGGCCAGCTCGCTGCTGGCCGGACGGTTGAGCAGGTCCTGGAGGACTATCCCCACCTGGAGTTGGAGGACGTCCTCGCCGCTCTCTCGTTTGCCGCTGAGGCGATGCAGGAGCGCGAGCTGCCGCTGGCCCAGCCAGCTTGAGATTCCTCGTTGACGCCAACCTCTCACCGCGGGTCCCGGGCCGACTCAGCTCCGCCGAGCACGACGCGATCCACGTCCACGGTGAGGGTCTGCTCACCGCCGATGATCGGTCGATCCTGCGCCATGCAGCCATCACCAAGCGAACGATCGTCTCTGCAGACGCCGACTTCGCCACCCTGCTTGCCGTCATGGACCATGGTGGGCCCTCACTGATCCTGTTGCGCTCAGCCGATCGACTGGCGCCCGACCAGCAGGCGGACCTGATCCTGGCCAACCTGGACACGGTGGCGGCAGACCTCGAGTCAGGGGCGGTGGTCACGATCGGGCGCGGGCACCTGCGCGTGCGCACCCTGCCGATGCGCAAGGACAGCCGACAGCCCGCGACCGACTCCCGGCCACCGGCTGCTCCGCCTCGACAACCCCGGCCATCGTCCCCGAAGGGCGGCGGCTGCTGCCCGACCTGACGGTCAGGGACAACCTGCGCGTCGCCACCTACGCCCTGGATCGCGAGCAGGCGGCAGAGGGGATCGAGGCCGCCCTGAGCCTCTTCCCGGAGAAGCCGCACCACTGCCTCCCGTTCAGCGCCGGACCAGCACCACCACCAGCGCGACCACGCCGACCGCCGCGGCCGCCCCGACCGCCGCCGGCAGCGGGCCGGCGAGGACCGGTCCGCGCGCCGCCAGCAGCGGGACGGCCGCGAGCACGGCCGCGGCCGCCAGCACCAGACCCAGCCGCGCCCCCCGGCCGGCGTGCACCGCCGGCTCGTGCCGGCCGGAGCCGGCGTCGGCCGACCAGGCGGCCAGCTCGCCCACGGCGAGGAGGACGGCACCGGCCACCGCTGGCTCCAGCCCGGCCACCCCGTGGCGCAGCGGAAACGACCCCAGGTACTCGGCCCCGAGCAGGACCTGGCCCCACACCGCCGGCCCCACCCGGTCCGTCAGCACCGACGTCACCACCAGCGCGCACGCCGCCATCCCCGACGCCAGCAGGAGGCCGCGCAGCCGTTCCGCCTCCAGCCCCGGGCCCAGGCCCAGGGCCAGGGCCGCGGCCAGGGCCAGGCCCCCGGGGATGGAGGCCCGGGGGCGGAGGCCGGTCAGCGCGAGACGCGGAGGGAACGTCGGTATCGTTCCGCCTCCTCCAGGACCGGGGCCAGGGGCTCGCCCGGACGCCAGGTCACCACCGCCACCCCCAGCCGTAGGTACTCGAGCCGCTGCCGTTCCCGTTCCAGCCGCCAGACGCGATGGGCCAGCCGCGCCTCGGGACGGCGCCCGGGCGGGACCACCAACTCGGCCGGGATCTCGACCACGCTCAGGTCGAAGCCCCGACGGCGCAGGTCGAGCAGGGCCGCGACCGTGCGGCGGTCCAGGAGCGGGGTCAGGGCCACGACCAGGGCCCGGGGTGGCAGGGTGCGGGGCGGGATGACCTCGACCCCCTTCCAGGCGTAGCTCAGCGTCACCTCTGTGTCCAACAGCGCCTCCACGATGGTGACCAGCTGACGCACGCCCATGGAGGGCACCAGCCAGCGCAGGATGCCCCCGAAGCCGATCAGGCCCACCCGGTCGCGTCGGGCCAGGTAGTGCCGGGCCAGGCCGGCCACGGCCCGCACCGCCAGCACCAGGGTGTCGTCCGCCCCGGCGTCGCCTCCGGTGCCCAGGGCGCTGAACGTGTCCAGGAACAGCACCACGTCGGCGTTGCGCTCCGGATGCATCTCGTTGACGTAGAGATCGAGATGCCGGGAGCTGAGCCGCCAGTTGATGCGCCGGACGCGGTCCCCGGGCAGATAGGGGCGTACGCCGGCGAACTCGATGCCCTCCCCCGCCGCCCGCGCCACCTCGTTGCCGAGGAAGGCCTGGGTGTCCCGGGGCCGGATCGCCCGGCGCAACGCCTCCTCCCTGGGGTAGGCACGGAGGACGCGGTCACCGGGCAGCACGGCCTCGAAGGCGAAGAAGCCCAGCCCGTCCCGGGCGCGCACCAGCACCTGGCCCACCGGATGGACGCCCCAGCGGGCCACCCGGAGTCGCAGGCGCAGCCGGCGCGGCCGGCCCTCGTCCAGCCGCCAGCTCACCGGGTCCCGCTCCTCGGCGGCAAGGCCGGTGGGCAGGGCGAGCTGCACCTGCAACCAGGGGATCTCCCGGGTCGAGGTCACCTCCAGCTCCAGATCGACGGTCTCACCCTCCACCACCCGCTCCGCCGACAGCGCGACCGAGGCGCGCAGTTCGGGCACCGCGGCGAACAGGACCCCGGCCAGGGCGGCGGCGAGGAAGGGAAGACCCAGCGCCGCCGCCTCGGGCCGGCCCAGCAGCAACGCCAGCAGCAGGCCGCCCCCGCCCAGCACGAGGTAGGGCACCAGCCGGGGCGAGATCCGGACCTGCACCGGCTCAGCGGGACGCGGTCTCGGCCGCCGGCACGGGCACGCTCTCCAGGCACTCGAGCACCACGTCCTCACCCCGCACCCGTCTGACCCAGAGCTCAGGTCGGAGCGTCAGGCGGTGCGCCAGCGCCGGCACCGCCACCGACTTGACGTCCTCCGGGGTGACGAAGTCCCGGCCGGCGAGCGCGGACCGGGCGCGTGAGAGCTTGAGCAGGGCCAGCGTGCCCCGGGGGGAGGCGCCGACCTGGACCCGGGGGCTGGACCGAGTGGCGGCGACCAGGTCGACCATGTAGTGGCCGACCGGCTCGGAGACGTGGACGCCCTCCACCGCCGCCTGCATCGCCCTGAGGGTGGCGGCGTCCAGCACCGGCTCCAGCCGCACCTCGTCGGAGCGCCGCGCCGCCCGGTCGGCCAGCACCCGCCACTCCTCCTCCCGAGAGGGGTAGCCGACCGCGGTACGGATCAGGAAGCGGTCGAGCTGGGCCTCGGGCAGGGGATAGGTCCCCTCGTACTCGATCGGGTTCTGAGTGGCGATGACGAGGAACGGGGGCTCGAGCGGAAAGCTCCGCCCCTCCACCGTCACCTGCCGCTCCTGCATCCCCTCCAGCAGCGCGGACTGGGTCTTGGCCGGGGCCCGGTTGATCTCGTCCGCCAGCAGGAGGTTGGCGAAGACGGGCCCCTCGCGGAACACGAACTCGCCCGAGCGCTGGTCGAAGACGAAGGCGCCGGTGACGTCGCCGGGCATCAGGTCGGGGGTGAACTGGATGCGCTTGAAGCCGAGTCGCATCACCCGGGCGAAGCTGCGGGCGATCAGGGTCTTGGCCAGTCCAGGGAAGTCCTCGATCAGCACGTGGCCGTCGGAGAGCAGCGCCAGCAGGATCAGCTCCAGGACCCCCCGCTTGCCCACCACGGCCCGCTCCACCTCGTCCAGCAGCCGGCCGGCGAGCACACCCACCTCGGCAATCGTCGGTCCCTCCGGCCTCACCTCGCTCATAGACGCTCCACCGCCTCCACCAGTCGCTCCAGCCGCTCCAGGGAGAGGCCGCGCGCCCGCCGGTCGGGCTCCGGGTCCGTCACCAGGGCCGCGAATGCCTCCTCGCCCAGGAGCCGACGGGCCGCCTCCGGACGTCGCTCCAGGTCGATCGCGTGACGCTCCGCCAGACGCTCCTCCGCGGCCGCGCGCAGCACCGGGCGCAGGCCGTGGTGGAAGTCGAAGGCGGTAGTGCGCGAGAAGAGCACCGCGCTCTCCAGCCGCCGTAGCTCGGCCGGCGCCCCGTCGCCGGCCGGCCGCCCCCGGCGAGCCCGGTGCGGCGCCCCCAGGGCAGGATGGGCCTCCCGCGCCAGCCCCGCCAGCAGCCAGAGGGCGCACGCCCCCAGGACGACGACGTAGGCGCGCAGGACCACCGCCTCGTCCAGGGGCAGGAGCAGCGCCACCACCAGGGCGCCGGTGGCCACGGCCGCGGCCGCCCCCGGCGCCGCGGCGGAGCGCCGGGCGCCGCCACTCAGGCGGTCGATGGTCGCACCTCCAGCTGGGAACGGAGGCTGCGCAGCTCGGTCAGGGCGGCGGTCCGCATCCGCTCGTCGATCCGGTGGTGACTGTAGCGGGCGACCTCGAACAGGTCGGTCAACCGGTGCAGGCTGAAGCGCCCGACCTCCGTCTCGCGCAGCACCCGGTCCAGGTACTCGAACGGGGCCTCCCAAGGATGGCGCGGCCATCCCCGGCCCGCCAGCGTCCGTTCCATGGCCGCATAGGCCAGGATCACGGCCCGGCGGGGATCAGGCTCGCGGTCCAGGGCCTCCAGGCCCTCGTCCACGGCCGCGACCACGGCCCGGGCGCGTCGCTCCCCGCTGGCCACGGCCCGAGATCGGTGCCGGCGGAGGACGACGATCGCCGCGCCGGCGAGGATCAGCGCCGCCAGGCCGAGGGCGATCCAGGCCGCATCTCCGGCCGCGATCGCTCCCGGCGCGCTCTGCGGAGCGACGGGGAGAGCGGCCGTCACCCCCGGGCGGGGCGGGGCGGGATGAGCCGGGCGGAGGTGGAGGACGGTCCACACCCCGGCGGCCACGATCAGGAGGGGCAGGACGGTCAGGGCCAGCCGGAGCAAGGGGTGCATGGGGAGGGGAGCGACCATCGGCTCGTGCTCCGGGGTTCGGCGGCCCCGGCGCCCGGGCCAGAGCGCCCCGACGACGAGCGCGAGCATCACCCCCTCCAGGGCCAGGGCCAGGTAGGAGGCGGTCTCGATCGCCACCACCACCGGGGTGGGCGGGGGCGGGGCCATCGTCCCCGGGGAGGCGGCGCTGCCCAGCCCCACCAGCGCTCCGACCAGGGCCAAGAGGACACCCGCCGCGACCAGGGTTCCAGCGGACCTCCTCGCCCCCATCATCCCCGCCGGCTCCGGACGATCACGGTCCGACCGCACCCCGCCCGGGCGGCGGCTCCGGCCACGGGGCCAGGGCGTCGACGTCGCCCCAGAAGTAGCGCAGCGCCCGGTGCCAGGCGGTCTGCTCCTCGCCGGCCGGCTCGTGGTGGAAGCGGTGGTCGAGGCGATGGAAGTACCGCTCCAGCCCGGCGCTCAGCGCCGCCATCCGTTCCCGGGCCCGCTCCAGCAGCCAGGCGGCGAGTTCCTCTGAGGCCTCGCCGAGCAACCACCACAGGTGCTCGCGGCAGGGGCCCTCCCGACCTGCATACGCCTCTCTCCCGGCCTCGGTGGCCAGCCGCTGCAGCATCCGCGAGCTCTCGGCCCGAGCGGCGACCAGGCCGGCAACGCAGGCCGGACACTCGATCGAGGTCGCCGCCTGCCTCGCCTCCCGCGCTCGCCGCCGCCCTCCCCCGGCCAGCTCCGCCAGCCGCCGCTGCTCCACCCTGACCAGGTACTCGAAGGTGACGCTGAGCTGCCGGTTGTCACCGGCGGCCAGCCGGCGGGCATGACGGAGGCAGTAGGACCGGCCTTCGAGCCGCTGCAACGCGGACGGCGAGCCGTAGTTCTCGAGCAGGAACCAGCGCAGGTGTCGCCCTTCCGCCTCTCGGGCGGCCCGACACATCGAGCAGCCGGGGTCACGGCCGGCGGACAGGTTCCGAGGTTGGCCCGAGGAGCGTGGCTGGAAGTTCACGATGGCCTCTCACCTGCTGTCCCGGATGTCGTGTAGAAGCCATCATCCGGCTCACCGACCGGCTTCCGCGGGCCTCATCGCGTGTTCCACCAGTGTACGAGGTGGGAACCCGGCCGACCATCCTGCGACGCCCGGGCTCCATCACTCGCCGACCGGTGGCGGGAGGAGGGTATGGGGCGCAGGGACATGGCGCCCCGCGATCACAGGGATGCGACCTGGCCATGGCTGTCCACCGAAGGAGACCCGACCTCGAGGACCGAACCTCGAACGAGAACGGAGACACGACGGGATGCCGGTGCTCGACCGGCCGTAGGATCGGGTCGGCGGGTCAGGACCCCGGCATCGGCATCCGCCCCCGGCCCAGGAACAGCACCACCACGGCCAGCAGCTGGGCGAGCACGGAGAAGGCGACCAGCCCGGGGATGGAGGCGCCGTAGAGCAACCCCATGGCCGAGCTGCCCACGAACCAGGCCCCACCGTAGAGGAGGTTGAAGATGCCGAAGGCGTGGGCCCTGGCGTCCGCCTGGACCAGCACCGCGACCGGAGCGCTCATGAGCGAGTCCTGGATGCCCATGCCCACGCCCCAGAGCGCCACTCCCAGGGCGGCCAGGCCGAGCCCGCCGAGGAAGGCCAGGGGGGCGAAGGCGGCCGAGAGCAGGGCGGCCACCACCAACGCCAGGAGTCCGCGCCGGTCGAACCAGCGGCCGAAGACGAGTGCCGACACCGCCGCCACGCCCATGGCCAGCGCGTACAGCAGAGGGATCACGGCGGTCGGGTCCCCCGACCGCTGGAGGTGGAAGGAGATCAGGTTGAAGTCGGCGTAGCCGAACGCCATCAGCGCCATCGCCGTCAGGTACCACCAGAAGGCGCCGGGCAGCGACGCCGTCCGGGAAGTCGGGGGTTGGCGCTCGAGTGCCCGGGGACGGGGGAAGAGACGGCGGCTGATTCCGAGCGTGAGCAGGGTGAGCAGGGCCGGCAGCAGCAACCAGGCGTAGGCCTCGCGGAAGGCGTCCTGCCGGACCAGGAGGATGACGGCCACCACCAGGGGTCCGACCATGGCCCCGGTCTGGTCCAGCGCCTCCCGCAGGGCGAAGGTCCAGCCCTGGCCGATCACGCTCCCGGCGTAGGAGAGCATGGCGTCGCGGGGCGGGTTCCGGATCCCCTTGCCGATCCGCTCCAGCACGATCAAGGCCACGGCCACCTGCCAGCTGCCGGCCAGGGCCAGCGAGGGCACCGCGAGCAGGTTGACCAGGTAGCCGGCGCCGGTCCACGTCCAGTAGCGACCGGTGCGACCGGCCAGGTAGCCGGAGGGAAGCCGGACCAGGTAGCCCAGCAGCTCGCCCAGCCCGGAGGCGACCCCGACCGCGGTCGCGGTTGCCCCCAGCACGGCCAGAAAGGACCCGTTGATGCCCCGCGCCGCCTCGTAGGTCATGTCCGCGAAGAGGCTCACGACCCCGATCAAGACCACGAAGCGCAGGGCCGCCCTGGCCAGTTCCCGCCGGTCGGAGCCGGGGGCGGAGGCGTTCAAGCTTCCCCCTCCCAGGGCTTCACCCCCCTCCACCCGCCGCAGGCCAGGGTCTGGGCGGTGGCCCGATCCGGGGCCAGGGGGCTGGAGACGGCACCTTCACGACGGCTTCACCTGCGATCGGATGTTCCGGTAGAGGCCATCATCCGGCCCCGCGCCGGCGTTGGCGGGCCTCATCGCGGCGCTCAGTGTACGCATCCGGGCGCTGGCCGGCCCCCCATCGCCGGGCAGCCGACCAGCGCGGAGGCGGACGCCCCGGCCGCGGCCTTCATACGCTTTCTCAGCGTAGACAGTCCGGCGGCGGAGGCAGAGCTGGAGCTGCTGCGCCAGGTCCGGACGGCGACCGACCGGCTCTTCTCACTCCTCAACGAGGCCGACCGGCTCACGCCCGAGGAGCTGCGCGACGCCGTGGGCTACGTGGAGCGTGCCCTGGAGCGGGCACTGGGGGACCGCCAACCGGTCTTCCCCATCTCGGCCCGACAGCGCGATCGAGGGTTCGAGCGCTTCCGGGCCACCCTGGAAGGGTTCATCGTGCAGGAGCGCGACCCTGCTCCTGGAGCAGGCCGAGCGCCGGGCGTCGACCGCCGTGGGCGAAGGTCTGCCGCCGGTCGAGATCGAGGAGCGGGCGCTGGCGCTCTCCGCAGGGGAACGCGAGCACCGCCCGAGCGGACTCCGGGTGCTGTCCGCCGAGGCAGGACGCCGGCGGAGCCAGGTCGAGAGTCACCTGGAGGCGGACCTGCGTCCGGCCATCGTCGAGGTGATCGAGCCCGCCGTCGACGAGCTGCGCCGGCAGGGACCTCTCGGGTCCGGGCCGCGGTCGAGGAGGCGGCGGGGCAAGGTGGTCCCCATCCGGCCAGGCGGCTGGAGGAGGCACTCCGGGAACGGCTCCGGGCGGTGGTCGGCGAGCACCGGGCCGGCCTCGAGCGGCGGCGCGGGCCAGGGTCGATCTCCGCGAACGACGGACGCGCCTGGAGTCGCTTCGATCCGCCCCGGCCGAAGGCCCGGGCGGTTAGCGGAGCCGACAAAGAGGATGGGTGGTCTTCGTCACCCGCTCCCATCAGCTGGCTCACCGTCTTCACGCACGAGGCCGAAATCGAGCGCTCTTTCCGCGCCCCGGGAGACGGTCGGACGGCGAGCGAACCTTTGCGATGATGGCCCCTACCGCTGTGGCAAGGAGGTGTCGGCGCCATGGGAGAAAGCATCGAAGTCGATGTCCCGGGTTGGAAGCGGCTGCGCCTGACGACCCTGGTCCTCGACGTGAACGGAACCATCGCACTCGACGGTGAGTTGCTACCTGAGGTTCAGGACAGGCTGCAGGCGCTGCGATCACGGCTCGACGTGCACTTGCTCTCGGCGGATACCTACGGCCAGCTCAGCCAGATCTCCGTTCAGCTCGGCGTGGCGGGGAGGCGCCTCGACCCTGGCAACGAATCCGAGCAGAAGGCGTCGTTCGTCGAGCAGCTGGGACCCTCTGGCGTGGTCGCGGTGGGCAACGGCATGAACGACGTGGGCATGCTGAAGGCGGCCGATCTGTCGATCGCCGTCATCGGCCACGAGGGGCTGGCGATCCCGGCGCTGCTCGCCAGCGATATCGTGGCCGGATCGATCGGCGAGGCGCTCGACCTGCTCCTCCAGCCGAGACGGCTGGTGGCTTCACTTCGTCGCTGATCGCGGCCAGGCGAGTCCCCCGCCTGGCCTGCTCCGGCCACCGGACGGGGAGGACCACGGTCTGCGCTCCGTCGCCGCCCACCCGGCCCTGGTCGCGGGTCGGGACCCTGCTCGCGCCCGCCGCGACCGCGCTCGAAGCACGTTGCCGACTCCCGCCGAGCCAGCCCCATCCGGAGGCGCCGACGTCGTTGCCTCCGCGGCAGGACCCCCTTCCATCGCGGCCCGGACCTCCGTCTCGAGCCGTCGACGGCCGGGTGGCGTAGCCTGAACGGTGCGATGAGGCCCGTATCGCCGGGTCCTTCCGGCTGATGGCTTCTACCGAAGGTCGAGGAGGTGGAAGCGTATGGGTCCGCATGGTGTGCCCAGCCCCGGCTGGACATCTCCGACTGCACCGTTGCTCGATCGACGACAGATCATCGCGCCGGAGGTGACGAGGCTGTTGAGAGGGGCAGGCCGGCCTCACCTCCGACTCCTCTCGTGGCGATGGACGACGGTGCTCGTGCACGGAAACGCGCTTCTCTTCGGCTGCCGCGGATGGTATCTCGACAGGACCTCCGAGGAGACAGAGATCGATTTCGTGGTCAAGCTCTACCCGGAGGCACGCTACGAGCGTGCAGTTCGCAGCTATCGAGCCCTGATCGAGCTCCACCGCTCAGGTTTTCGAGCGCCGAGAAGACTGCGCGTCCCCCGGCCGTACGGCTGTTCCCCGCTCTGGAGTTTCACCCTGCAGGAGCGGGCCGCCGGCACGCCCTGGGCGGACCGGCTGCTGGCTGGAGAGCGGGAACGTCGGAGGGCCTCGAGGCAGGCGGCGCTCTGGCTCCTGAGCCTGCAGCGCTCCCCGGCGCTCGATTGGCCACCGGACCCCGGAGACGAGGTGGTTCGAACGAGAAGATACGCCGACGAGCTGGCCATGCTGTACCCGCAGCAAGCGTCTGTCCTGCAGACGGCGGCGGACGAGATCGTCCGGCGCCTGGAGCAGAGCCGGCCGGTGATCGCCGCGCACGGCGACTACCATCCCAAGAACGTCCTGATCGTCGGTGACGTCGTCACCGCCATCGATTTCGACGCCGCCGCCTGCAGAGACGCAGCCTTCGATCCGGGGTACGCGATCGGCCAGGCGCTGATCATGCCGTTCTTCTGGCATGGGACCGAGGCCATGAGCCTGGGAGCCGACGCCGCCTCGGCCTTCTGGAAGACCTACCAGGACGGCGGAGGGAAGGCCGAGGAGCCACGTCTCACCACGTACATCGCCCGGACCGTCCTGCAAGCGCTCCACTACGCCTGCTGGATCAAGAGGCGAAGGCTGAGGGAAGGTCTGGCGCCGTGGCCGCGGCTGATCGTCGAGTGGTTGGACGGCGGATGTCCTCAGATCCACGGAGCACCATCCCACCGTACCGTCCGCCGGCCAGGCGCGCTCCACCAGCCCGTTGCCGGGCGGCGAGACCGCGCCTTCCCAGAGGACGCGTAACCGGGTTCCCACCACCCACGCCACGGCGCCGGCGCCACCCAGGCCCAGCTACCTCCCGTCGGAGTGCACGATGCCAGCCATCAGCGGCAGCAGACCGCCGACGAAACCGGCCGCAGCCGTGACGAGCGATTGGGCGGCGAGCCCGGCCCTCCCCCACCGAGAGCTGGCCGCGCCAGGGGGCCGAGAGTGCCGTCGCGGCCGCCTCCGGCGCGGCGGCTCGGGCCCCAACGCCCGGACCGTCCCCGGCTCCCCGCGCTCGATCCGCGAGGACCGGTCGACCTTCGCCGCCGGCCCCGGGACCTTCCCAGCGCGGCCCGATGCCGCGATCCCGACCCCCGAGCCCGACGCCGGCACAGGGCGGTCGGGGCCAAGGGGTGGCGACCCATCCCATCGTGTACAGTGGAGGCACCATGCGGACGGTGACCGCTCTCGACCCGCTGCTCACCATGCGACGCGAGATCGATTACGTCCGCTGCGCGAGCTGCACCTGTCGCTGACGACGGCTTCCTGATCCCCGCTCACCGCGAGGGATCGCCGGCGTCTGTGGCCGTCGCCTCCCTCGTGGCCGTCATCCACCCCTTACCTGGGAGCATCGCGTGCAGTTCGATCCACTGGTCGCCATCCTCGGCCTGGCAGCGGGCCTCTCGATCGGTCTGACCGGGGTCGGGGCCGGCTCGGTCCTGACCCCGTTCCTGGTCACCGTGCTGCGCCTGCACCCGGCCAGCGCGGTCGGCTCGACGCTTCTGTTCACGCTGGTGACGCGGGGCGTGGGCTCGGTGCAGCACCTGCGGCAGGGCACCGCCGACCTGAGGACCGTGGGCTGGCTCGCCCTGGCCAGCATCCCCTCGGCCCTCTCGAGCTTGGCCGCCCTTTCCCACCTGCCGGTTGGGGGAACGGGCACCGACAGGCTGCGTGAGCGCCTGATCGCGGCCGCCCTGTTCCTGGCCGCCGGGGTCCTCACCTGGCGCTTCATCGGCGGCCGCCCCGGCCGCCGGCCCCGGGGACGGTGGCCGCTGCTGGCCCTGGGCGCGTTGCTGGGAACGACGGTGGCCGTGACCTCGGTCGGGACCGGCTCGGTGGCGCTGGCCGGGCTGGCCCTGTTGACCCCGCTCGGGGCCGCGGCGCTGGTCGGCACCGACACCGTCCACGGGGCGATCCTGGCCGCGGTCACCGCCCCCGTCTACCTGGCGCAGGGCAGCGTCGACCTGCCCCTGACCGCCAACCTGCTGGCCGGCTCGATCCCGGGCGTGTTCGCCGGCAGTCGTCTGGCCGCCCGGGTGCCCGAACGGGTGACCAGGCTGACCGTGCTCCTCGCCGTCTGGTCACTGGCCTTCAAGCTCGCTTGAGGGATCCACTGCATGGAGGTGAAGACCATGGTGACGAACGCCGACGTGCAACCGGCGCACGATCCGCGGGAGGTGGCGTCATGAGCCGTGGCTTCGTGGTCTGGTTGACCGGTCTCTCCGGCGCGGGCAAATCCACCCTGGCCGACCGGCTCCAGGAGGAGCTGGCCGCCCTGGGGCGGCACGCCGAGGTGCTGGACGGCGACGAGGTGCGCACCCATCTCTCACGGGGCCTGGGCTTCTCCAAGGAGGACCGGGACACCAACGTCCGCCGGATCGGCTACGTGGCCCGTCTGATCGCGCGCAGCGGAGGCGTGGCGATCACGGCCGCCATCTCCCCCTACCGCGCGGTGCGGGACGAGATCCGCTCGCAGACGCCCGGCTTCGTCGAGGTCTACGTGCGCTGCCCGCTGGACGAGCTCGTGCGCCGCGACGTCAAGGGCCTCTACCGTCGGGCCCTGGCCGGGGAGATCCCCAACTTCACCGGCGTCAGCGATCCCTACGAGGAACCGCCGGCGCCCGAGGTGGTGGTGGACACGGCCGTGGAGTCGGTGGAGGAGTCGGTGGAGAAGGTGCTGCGGACCCTGGAACGCCTGGGCCACGTGCGCCTCGGCCTCCGGCAACGGCTCCCGGAGGGCGAGGAGCTGGCCGCGCTCCGGGAGGAGGCCGTCGCCCTGCCCCGGCTCCGGGTCGGCTCCCGGGAGCTGAGTGACGCCTACCTGCTCGCCGCCGGCGCGCTCTCGCCCCTGACCGGCTTCATGGGCAGCTCCGACTACCGGGCCGTCCTCGACCACGGCCGCCTCGCCGGCGGGCACCCGTTCACCATCCCCGTCCTCCTGAGGGCGGGGGACGAGGCCCCGGCCCTCAGGTCGGCCGAGCGGGTGGGGCTCTGGTTCGGGGACGATCCCATCGCCGTCCTCCGCCTGGAGGAGGTCTACCGGACCGAGCCCGACCGGGAGGCGCTCGCCGTCTACGGCACCGACGACCTCGCCCACCCGGGCGTGCGGCTGCTCAGGGAGGCCGGCACCTGGGCCCTGGCCGGCGAGGTGACGGCGCTGGCCCGACCGGCCTCGCCCTTCCCCGAGCACGACCTGACGCCGCTCCAGGTGCGGCGGCTGAAGCAGGAGCGGGGCTGGCGCACGATGGTCGGCTTCCAGACCCGCAACCCGGTCCACCGGGCCCACGAGTACCTCCAGAAGGTGGCGCTGGAGCTGGTGGACGGGCTCCTCCTCCATCCCCTGGTGGGCGACACCAAGCGCGACGACCTGCCCGCCGAGGTGCGCATGCGCTGCTACCGCGAACTCCTGGACGGGTACTACCCGCCTCAGCGGGTGCTGCTCGCCACCAACCCCGCCTGGATGCGCTACGCGGGGCCGAAGGAGGCCGTCTTCCACGCCCTCATCCGGCGGAATTACGGCTGCACCCACTTCATCGTGGGCCGCGACCACGCCGGTGTGGGCGGGTACTACGACACCTACGCCGCCCATCGCATCTTCGACCGCTACCAGCCGGACGAGCTGGGGATCGAGATCTTCCGGTTCGAGCACGCCTTCTTCTGCCGTCGTTGCGACGGCATGGCCTCGGCCCGGACCTGCCCGCACCCGCCCGACCAGCACGTCAACCTCAGCGGCACCAGGGTCCGGGAACTGCTGGCCCAGGGCCTGCCCCTGCCGCCGGAGTTCTCGCGCCCCGAGGTGGCGGCGGTGCTGGCCGACGCCGTCGGCGTCGAGACCTGACCGGGCCCCAGCACCGGCGCCCCTCATCCGACGGGCGGCGGGGAGCCCGGGCAGCGCGAAGGGGTTCGGCCCGGCGGGTCGGAGGTCAGAGCCCATCCGTGGCCAGGCTGGCCACGATGGCGTCGGCGAGCGCCCCGGCGCGAGACTCGCTCAGCCCCAGAGCCCTCGCCCGCTCGCGCGCCAGGCGGCGCACCTCGGCCAGCTGGGCCGGCGTCAGAGGTGGCCGAGCCGGGCGAGGGCCGCGGTCCGGCCGCCCCCGCCGCAGCCATCCGGCCAGCCGGCGGCGGCGCCGGACGGCGGCGCCGAGCTGGTCGCCCACGCACCGCGCCACCTCTTGGGCCACGGCCAGGGCGACCGGGGTGAGGAGGGGAAGGGCCACCTCGAGGCCGAAGCCGAGGACCTCCTCCCCGCCCCCGGGCGCGGGAGTGGCCCCGAGCCCGGCCTCGGCCAGGGGGGCTTCCTCCGGCGCCAGGCGGGCGACGGCCGCCCGTGCCAGCCTGGCGGCCAGATCTCGGCGTTCCGCGTCGTCCATCCTCCCCCTCGACGGATCCTCCGGCACCGGCGCCCCCAGCGGCCGAGGTCCGGCCCGTGGCCCGCGCCGTGCCCACGAGTACGGAACCTTATCACGCCCACGGGGCACGGTCACGGTGCGGCGTGGCCGCGTCATCGGGCGGCCGTCCTGAATCAGGCCAGGCGCTCGACCACGTGGTCGATGCAGGCCGTCAGCGCCTCCACGTCGTCGGGCTCGACGGCCGGGAACATGCCCACCCGGAGCTGGTTGCGGCCCAGCTTGCGGTAGGGCTCGACGTCGACGATACCGTTGGCCCGGAGCACCCGGGCCACCCGGGCCGCGTCCACCGGCTCGGCCAGGTCGACGGTGCCGACCACCAGGCTGCGCAGGGCCGGGTCGCGCACGAAGGGGGTCGCGTAGGGGCTGCGCTCGGCCCAGCCGTAGAGGCGCCGCGCCGACTCACCGGTGCGCGACACCGTCCAGGCCAGACCTCCCCGCTCGTTCATCCAGTCCAGCTGGTCGACGAACAGGGCCAGGGTGGCCACGGCCGGGGTGTTGACGGTCTGGTCCTTGCGGGAGTTGTCGATCGCGGCCAGGAGGTCGTAGAAGGGGGGGATCCAGCGGCCCGACCGGGCGATCTCCTCCGCCCGGGCCAGTGCCGCCGGTGACATCAGGGCCACCCAGAGCCCGCCCTCGGCGGCGAAGCACTTCTGGGGAGCGAAATAGTAGACGTCGACGTCCTGGGGGCGCATCGGCAACCCGCCCGCGCCCGAGGTGGCGTCGATCACGACCAGGGCCCCGGGATCGGCACCGGCCACCCGGTGGACGGGGCGCATGACCCCGGTCGAGGTCTCGTTGTGGGGCCAGCAGTAGGTGTCGACGCCGGGCTCCGGCCTGGGGTCGGCGGCGGTGCCGGGCTCGGCCTCGATCACGGTCGGCTCACCCAGGAAGGGCGCGCTCCGGCTGACCTGGGCGAACTTGGAGGAGAACTCGCCGTAGGCCAGGTGCTGGGCGCGATCACGGATCAGCCCGAAGGCGGCGATGTCCCAGAAGGCGGTGGCACCGCCGTTGCCGAGCACCACCTCGTAGTCGTCGGGCAAAGAGAACAGGGAGCGCAGGCCCAGGCGGAGGCGCCGTACCAGGTCCCGCACCGGGGCCTGGCGATGGGAGGTGCCGAGCGGGGCCCTGGCCAGGGCGGCCACCGCCTCCGGCCGGATCTTGGAGGGGCCGGAGCCGAAGCGGCCGTCGGCTGGCTTCAACCCCTCGGGAATGACGATCTCGGTGGGGGAGGTTCGAGAGGTCACCGGCCAAGCTTACGTACCTCTGCCCGCGGGCCGGCGCCCTGGCGAGGCGGTGACACGGTGTCCAACCCCCCGGTTACCATGCCGCGTCATGAGTAGCTCACCCATCATCTCCCCCGACGGAAGGTGGCGCTGGGACGGCAGTTCCTGGGTCCCGATCGAGCCCGCCACCCCCGGGGTGGCGGCGCCGGAGGCACTCCCTCATCTGCCGGATCTCCTCCAGGTGGCGGCCCGGCGCCGATCCGGGCAGGTCAGGCCCCAGGTCATGCTGGCGGCGCTGGTGATCGCCTTCGGCCTCTACCTCACCATTTCGCTGTGGCGAGACGGGGTGCCGCTGCTGGCGGTACCGCTGGGGTGCGTGGTGCTCTTGAACGGCGTCGGCGTCGCCCTGGGCGCGCTTCAGGCGCGACCGTTGGTGCGGATCGAGCCCGACGGGATCTGGCTCCGAAAGGGCTGGACCGGCCTGGCGGCCCTGCGCGTGACCGCCGGGCTGGGTGGGGTGGTACTGGCGGCCGGCTGTGCCCTCCTCCTCTGGTGGGTAGGGATGGGCGGTCTGGGGCTGTTCCTGCTGCTGGTCTCCCTGCTCAACGCCGTCGCCCGGCTGGCGCAGCCGGTGCCGGTGGTGCGGGTGACCGGGGTTTCGGCCCAGCCGGTGCCGTGGAGTCAGGGCGGCCCCGGCGGGGCATCGGGGCGCTGGGTGTTCATCCCCTGGCGGGCGATCCGCCAGGTCCGCTCCAGCCGGCGTTTCGGACTCATGGCCGGCATCACCCTGGAGGTCGACCCGACCAGCTGGCAGGCAGCGCCGCAGCCGGTCTGAGCCGCGTCCATGGCCCACTGGGCCACGTACGTGCTGGTCGACCGCTCCGGCCACGAGGTACGGGCCCATCGCTGGGGGGCGGCCGACCTCGAGATCCTTCTGGCCGCCGGCCCCGAGGCGGCCCTGGCCGTCATGCGCGCCGGCGAGCTCCAGTCCGAGGAGGCCGTCGACGACGGCCTCACCGAGGCCGGCGTCCTGGTCGACCTCTCCGAGCGGCTCCTGCTTCTGGCCCATTGCCACCGGCTGGTGGAGATGGACCTTCGGCGCGCCTACTTCCTCCTCCTGGGGGAGGCCTGGCCGGGGTGGCGGTTGCGCTGGGCGTACGGGGGGATGGGTGAGCTGGCCGACCGGGTAGGTGCTCCCCGCGCTCCGCTCCCTCCGCCCCCCCTCCCCACCGCCTGCCGGCCGGCCGCCGACCCGGGACAGGCCGGAGTGATGGTGACGGTGCAGCGCCCGGATGGAGCGCTGCTCCTGCATCCACTCGAGCGCGACGTCTTCGACCTGGTCTGGCTGGGCCCCGGGCTGCTCGACCTGCTCCCTCCGGCCGAGACCGCCCTTCGCCTCTCCCGGCATCCGTATCTGGGCATCCACCTCGAGACCGGGGCCGGCAGTCTCGGCCTCTGGACGACCTGGGAGCTCGCCTCGCCCCCCGGAGCCCTGGCCGAGCGCTGGCCGGGATGGAAGGTCGACTTCTGGGAGGATCGCTTCGAGGAGCAGGCCACGCGCTGCCGGCCGGCCCTGGCCCTCCCCGACCTGGACCCGGTCGCGGCCCTGGACCGCCTGGCGACGGCGCTGCTCCCGGACCCGGCGGCCCCCACCTCCTCGCCGCTGGTCGACCGGGTGGCGCGGAACCTGAGCCTGGCCCGGTCCAGAGCCGCCGACCGGTCGGCGGGCGACGGCCGCTTGCGGTGAACGCCACCATTCCCGGCCGCGGCACGGTGTGGACGCACTGACGCCCGGGCGGTGAGGAATTCGTCCATGGTTCGCGGCGGAATCGCGGCCGTCGTCCCTCCCCCGCCCCTAGCCTGTCCTCAGCAGATGCGTCCAGGCGTCTCGGCCCTCGGTCGAGCGCGACCAGGAGGTGATCCCGATGGTGGCCAGGTTCAGGTCCCGGCGTCGCGACCGCCGTCCCCTCATGATCGGTGCCGTCGCCGGGGGTGCCGTGTTCCTTCTCGCCTCGGCGCTGTTGATGAGGA
>JAJPKS010000254.1 GCA_021323605.1 Bacillota bacterium
ACCAGCTCCGGTGCGTGGTCTCCCGGGCCCTGGAGCTGCTCGGCCGGCGGGGCGCCGGGCACGCGGCGGCCGTGACCCTGGCCGTCACCAGCGGCGGCCGCCTCACCGAGGCCGGGCTCCGGCGCGAGTTCGAGGCCCTGGCCGCGGGCACCCCCCTGGAGGGCGCCCGCCTGCGCTTCCGCTGGCAGGCGGTGCGCTACCGCTGCGGCACCTGCCTGCGCAGCTTCCGCAGCGTCGAGCACCTGGACCGGGTGCGCTGCCCGGGCTGTGGCGGCACCGCCCTACCCCTGGGACCGGTGGGGGCGGTGGTGCTCCAGTCGGTGGAGACGGCCTCCCCCGCCCACGGGGCCGACCGACACCCCCACCGGCTCGGCCCCCGGGGCTGAGCGCGGCGGGCTCAGGCCTGGCCGCCCGGCGTCCCGGTGTGGCGGGCCAGGTACGCCGCCGCCTCCGCCCGCCGCGCCACCTCCAGCTTGGAGAGGATGGTCGAGACGTAGTTCTTGACCGTCTTCTCGGCCAGCTTGAGCCGGGCCCCGATCTCCCGGTTGGTCAGCCCCTCGGCGACCAGGGTCAGGATCCGCTCCTCCTGGGCCGAGAGCCGGGCCAGCTTCTCGTCCTTGAGCAGGTGCTTGCCCCGCCGCAGCCGCTCCAGCACCGCCGCCGTCACCGCCGGGTCGAGCAGGCTCTGCCCCTCACCCACCGCCCGAATGGCCCTCACCAGCTCCCCACCCCGGATCTGCTTGAGCACGTAGCCGCTGGCCCCCGCCATGATCGAGGCGAACAGCGCCTCGTCGTCCGCAAACGAGGTCAGCATCAGCACCCGGGTGGCCGGCCGCCGGGCCCGGATCTCCCGCGTCGCCTCGATCCCGCTCCCGTCCGCCAGCCGCACGTCCATGACCACCAGGTCGGGACGCACCCCCTCGGCCCGGCTCACCGCCTCCGCCACCGTGCCCGCCTCGGCCACCACCCGGATGTCGCCCGCGGCCTCGAGCATGGCCCGCAGCCCGCTCCGCACCACCTCGTGGTCGTCCACCAGCATGACCCGCAGGGGCCCGCTACGTTCTCTCGTCGTCGCATCCAATGCCATCGCTGGCCCCAGGCTACCTCGCTCCCCCACCCCCCGCACGCCGCCGCTGGCCCCTGTGCTTCCAGGACCTTCGGCCCCCGGTCTGCGCTCGCCATCCTGCCGCCGCCCTCGCCGCAGCGTGGGGGTTGACATGAGGTACTCACGCGCCCGGCATGCCCTCCACATCGGGCAGGGCACCCAACGCCGCCTCGAGGAAGGCGCTGCCGGATCGAAGCGAGTGGGCGGCGTAGTGCTCGGCCTCACGGCCGATGTGCCGGACCGCCCGCTTGACCACCAGCGCCACCGACTGCGGGTCGAGCCGGCGGGGGAGCACCTGGTCATGGCGGTTGACGGGCCGGAACAACGGCCCGGTGACGATGCCGGCCGCCCTCCGCCAGACCTGAACCGCCGCCACCGGGCAGGTCTCGGGCTCGGGACCGAAGGCGACGCCGATCCGGCGTCCGAGGTGGCCGGCAGGCCCGCTCCGGACCCGGATCCGGAGGCCCGACTCGACCTCCTCCAGGTCCTCGCAGTCCAATCCCACCAGCTCGGAGCGACGGAGCCGGCCGGCGAAGCCGAGGAGCAGCAGGGCGCGGTCGCGGGCGCCGGCCCGGGTCCCGGCCGGCAGCCGCCCCACGATCAGGCGGAGCTCCTCGGCCAGCAGCGCCCTCCTCCCCACCGGGGCCGGCCCGCGTGCCTCGATCGCGGCCATCACCCGACGCACGCTCAGGTGCCTGGTCGGAGGCAGCAGATGGCCGGCGGCGAGGTGGACCTTCCCGATCGCCGCCAGGCGCCGGCGGATGGTGGAGGGTCTCGCCCCCGCCGCCGCCCGGGCGGCCAGGTAGAGGCAGACGGTCTCGGGCTCGGCGGGAAGCGCCGTCCGCCCCTGCTGCTCGCACCAGCGGCTGAAGTCGGCCCAGTCGCTCCGGTAGGCCCGAACCGTGTTCCGGGCCCGTCCCAGGTCGGAGGGGAGGTGGAAGGCGTGCTCGACCAGTCCCGCCAGCTCGGTCAGATCCATGGCACCCAGAGGATACCGTAGAGGTATGATAATTATAGTTATCAATAACTAGGAAGGAGGTGAGACGATGGCATCGATCCCATCCACCGTCCACTGGACCCGTGGTGGCGCCGTCGAGGGCGAGGCCAGCGACGGCGACCTGGCCCGGTTGGCGGTGCAGTCCACGGCCACGGTGGCCGACGCCCTGCCCCTCGGGCTGGCTGCGCTGGGCACCTCGCTCGTCACCTCGGGCGCGATGCTGGCCACCTGGTTCCGCCCCACCTGGTCCGGACTGGGCCCGGTCCTGCCCGGGATCCTGATCTTCGGCGGGCTGGTGCAGCTGCTGGCGGCCATGTGGGCCTTCCGCCGCGACGACCTCCTCGGCGCCACCGCCTTCGGCGTCTTCGGGGCGTTCTTCGGCACCGCCGGCGTCGTCGGGCTGACGGCCCGCTCCCTGCTCACGTCCCACCAGTTCGGCCCGCTGGGGGTGCTGGTCTGCTGCTTCGGCCTGATCGCCGTCTTCCTGGCCATCGCCGGCTGGCGGGTCGGCGCCACCGTGTTCGGCACCTACGCCGCCCTGGCGATCGCGCTCTTCCTGGCCGGAGCGACCCTGATCGGCAACCTCAACCTGGCCACCATGGTCGCGAGCGGCTGGGCGGCGGTGGCATCCGGGTTGATCGCCCTCTACCTGGCCGGCGCCTACACGATCGACTCCTACTACGGCAGGAGCGTGCTGCCGCTGCGCCTCAGCCGGCGACGTTTCCAGATCAAGCTGGTGATGGTCCCACCCGCTGAGGAGGGCCACCGGACCTCCACCACCCCCCATCCCCAGGCCGGCTGACGCCGGCTCCCCGGCGTCGCCGGAGCCATCAGGAGGGCCGCCCTCGCGGCGACCCTCCTGGTTCGTGCACCGGCGGGGCCGTGGCCACGAGGCGAGGAAGGCCCGCGAACCGTTCCTGCCTCCGAGCCGCGGCGCGTCCACGTCCCGGCCGCGTCCCTGGCGGGCGGGAGCCGGGACGACGTCCGCTCAGCGGGGGAGGCGGATGCGCACGACGGTGCCCCTGCCGGGCAGGCTGGAGATGCGCATGCCCCCGCCCAGGGCCTCGGCCCGCTCGCGCAGGTTGCGCAGCCCCTGGCCTGCGGACCGGGCCTGCTCCGGGTCGAAGCCCACCCCGTCGTCCTCCACCGACAGCACCGCCGCCTGCCCCTCCCCCTTCAGCCGCAACCGACATCGCCTCGCCTGGGCGTGGCGGACCACGTTCGACAGCCCCTCTCGCGCCATTTGCACCAGCTGCGAGGCCAATGGCGCCAGCCCCACCGCCACCTCGGGGTCGACCTCCACCTCCGTGACCAGCCCTGACGCCGCCTCGAACTCCCGGGCCAGCCCCCGCAACGACTCCTCCAGCCCCCGCTCCGCCAACAGACCCGGGCGCAGCCCGAAGATGTACCCGCGCAGGTCCCGGATCACCCGGTCCAGCTCCCCCACCGCCTCCTCGATCCGCCTCCGCGCCTCCTCCTCCGAGATCATCAGCGCCGCCCCCTGCAGCCCCATCCCCACCGCGAACAGCGACTGGATGATCCCGTCGTGCAGCTCCCTCGCGATCCGCTCCCGCTCCTCCAGCAGCACCAGCCGGCTCAACTCCCGCCGGGTCCGGGCCGACTCGAGCGCCACCGACGTCTGCCGGGCGAAGCTCTCCACCACCCGCACCGCCTCCTGGGTGAAGACCGGCCGGCCCCGACGGTTGGACACCCACAGGCTCCCGATCGACCGCCCCCCGGCCTGCAGGGGCACGCACGTCACCGGACCCATCCGCGCCAGTCGGGTCACCCGCGGGTACGGCCGGGGATCGCGGCTCGCGTCCTCGATCACCAGCGTCCGCCCGCTCCGGATCACCTCCCCCGAGATCGACCGCTCCCGCGGGATCGGCAGTCCCCGCAGCCGCTCCGCACCCAGCCCGTCCGCCGCCGCCACCACCAGCATCCCGCCCTCGTCCGGCACCACCACCGCCGCGCTGTCCGCCCCCGCCAGCCCCCTGGCCAGCTCCGCCACCCGGGGCAGTACCGCCTCCAGCTCCGCCCCGGCCAGAATCTGCCCCGCCACCTCCGCCAGCGCCTCCAGCCAGGCCTCGTGCCGCTTCCCCTCCTCGTACAGGTGGGCGTTGGCGATCGCCACCCCGGCCTGCGCCGCCAGCACCCGCAGCGCCCGCTCGTCCCCCTCGTCGAACTCCTCCGCCCCCTGCTTGTCGGTCAGGTACAGATTCCCGTACACCCGCCCCATGGCCCGGATCGGCCCCCCCAGAAAGGAGGTCATGGCCGGATGGTGAGGCGGGAACCCCACCGAGCGGGGATCTTCGGCGATCCGCCGCAGCCGTAGCACCTGCCCCTCCCGGATCAGCACCCCCAGGATCCCCCGCCCCTTCGGCAGCTCCCCGATCGCCCGCCGCTCCCGCTCGCTCACCCCCACGGTCAGGAACTGGACGATGCTCCCGTCCTCCCCCAGCACCCCCAGCGCCCCGTAGCGGGCCCCCGTGACCCGAACCGCCAGCTCCACGATCCGCCGCAGGAGCCTGGCAAGGGAGAGCTCCGAGGTCAGCGCCAGCCCCGCCTCGATCAGCAGCTCGCCCCGATCCCTCCTGGGCCCCCGGGCCCGCTTGGCTCCTCGCATCACCGGGCTCGGCCCGTCCTCCACCGTGTCATCCGCCATCGCGTGCCTCTTCCACTATGTCGCCCCGTCCGGACCGTGCCCTCCAAGCCTCCCCGCGGTCCCGGCCTTCCCCCGACCAACGACCCTGGAAGACCGGGCCACAGACGACGAGAGTGAGGGTAGCCAGAAGATGGAGGTGTGCGAGGTGAGCTGGACGGTGGCGACGGTGATGACCTCGAAGGTGGTCTCGGTGCAGCCCACCACCCCCTACAAGGAACTCGTCCGCCTGATCACCGAAAAGGGCATCAGCGCCCTCCCCGTCGTCGACGTGACCGACGCCGAGGGACGCTTGGTCGGCATCGTCTCCGAGGCCGACCTCCTCCTCAAACAGGAGCACCGCGGCCGTGAGCCCCACCCTCTGACCCGGCCCCGCTGCCCCGAGGCCCGGGCCCGAGGACGAACCGCGGCCGCCCTCATGAGCACTCCCGTCATCACCACCCACCCCGAGGCCACCCTGACCGAGGCCGCCCGCCTCATGCACCAGCACGGCGTCAAACGACTCCCGGTGGTGGACGCCCACGGCCGCCTGGTCGGCATCGTCAGCCGCGCCGACCTCCTCAAGGCCTTCTTGCGCAGCGACGAGTCCATCCGCCACGAGCTCCAGACCGAGATCCTCGAACCGATCGGGGTCACCGGCTCGGTCCGGGCCTCGGTCCAGGACGGGCTGGTGACCCTGGAGGGGGAGGTCGAAAGCCGCCTCCTGGCCCACCTCCTCTCCCGCCTCGCCCAGGGCGTCGAGGGCGTGATCGGCGTCGACTCCCGCCTCTCCTACCGCCGCGACGACCTCGACCCCGAGCACCTGCCCCGCCTCCTCGGCACCCAGGCCGCCCACTGGTCACGGTGAACCGCCTCGGTCGAGGCCACACCCGTCCACGTCGGTGGCGGGTGCGCGTCGCTCGCCGCGCCGGCGCCGAAGCGGCCGTTCTCGACCGACGGAGCCCGAGGATGCGGCCCGGCCCCTGACTCCGGCATCACCCCCAGACCGCCCGGGCCGTCTCCACCACCAGCTCCAGCTTGCGCCACTGGTCGTCCTCGGAGATGAGGTTGCCCGCCGCCACCGAGGCGAAACCGCACTGGGGGCTCAGGGCCAGTCGGTCCAGGGGGACGTAACGATTCGCCTCGTCGATCCGACGCAGGAGATCGTCGCGCGATTCCAGCCCCGGCTCCTTGGTCGTGACCAGCCCCAGCACCGCCGTCTTGTCAGCGGGCAGAAAGCGCAGAGGTGCGAAGCCGCCCGCCCGGGGGCTGTCGTACTCGAGCAGGAAGGCGTCCACGCTCACCGTGCCCAGGAGCGGCTCGGCGATGGGGTCGTAGGCACCCTCCGCCAGCCAGCGGCTGCGGGAGTTGCCGCGGCACACGTGGAGGGCGAGGACCACTCCCTCCCGGCTCAGCCCCTGGACGCAGGCGTCGTCGGCGGCCACCACCTCGAGCAGGGCCCGATCGGGGTCCACACCGGCGTCCCGCAGGCGCTGTCGCTCCCGCTCGTCGATGAAGGAGCCGTAGTAAGGGGCGTCGAGCTGGACGTAGGGGACGCCCTCGGCGATCAGGGACTCGACCTCCTCGCGGAGGATGCGGACGACGTCCTCCATCATCTCCGACCGCGTGTCGTAGACGGCATCGGTCAGCCCCTGCTGCCAGCCCACCACGTAGAAGTTCGAGGGGGCGGGAAGGGTGACCTTGTAGGGGCCCGGCGCGTGACGGGCGAGGAAGGGAACCTCACGCTCGGTGAGGCGGCGTCGCCGGCGCAGGCGGCCGCCGACCACCCGGGAGGTGCTGGGCTCGGTCCCGCCCCCCGGTCCGTACCAGTGCACCGGCCGGCTGTGGGGGACGAATCCCTCCACCGCCTCGGCCATGTCCGTGATCCAGGAGCCGCGGCGGAACTCGCCGTCGGTGAAGACGCCGAGGCCAACGCGACGCTGGCCCTCCAGCGCCCCCAGGATGGCGGCGTCCTCCTCCGCCCGCAGCGACTCCTCGGGGAGGGCGCCCGAGGCGTACGCCTCCCGCGCCCGCAGCAGTGCGGCGGGACGCAGCAGGCTGCCCACCTGGTCGGCTCTGAACACGGTGCCCATGCCAGTCCTCCAACTGACGGTCCGATCGAACGGTGATCAGTATCTCGCCTGGCCCGGGACCGGGGGCCGAGGCTGGACGCCCGGCCGGGCGGGCGCTACGGTGCAGGCATGAGCGACGTTCGAACCCCGGACCACCCGGCACGAGGACGACCGTGAGCCGCCTCCTGGAGCAAGCGACGGCCGCAAGCCACATCCCGGTCGCCCGGACCCGGCCGGCGGAGTCCGCCGCATGAAAGCCCGACTCCGGAGCGACTTCGAGGAGGGCAGCGTCGCCTGGGCCATCCGCCGGGCCGAGTGGGGTGTCCTCGGCCTCACCGACGAGGACATGCACCGGCCCAAGATCGCGATCGTCAACTCCTCGTCCGGACTGGCCGCCTGCTTCGCCCACCTGGATGGGATTGCGGCCAGGATGAAGGAGGCGATCCGGGCCGCAGGAGGCGTGCCTTTCGAGATCCGGACCGCGGCGCCCAGCGACTTCGTCACCGGTGCCGGCCGCCGCGGCGGGTACATCCTCTCCGGCCGTGACCTGATCGCCAACGACATCGAGGTGGCGGTGGAGGGGGCCCTGCTCGACGGCATGGTCTGCCTGGCCTCCTGCGACAAGACCGTGCCCGGCCAGCTCATGGCGGCGGCGCGTTTGAACCTCCCCACCATCGTGGTCGCCTGCGGCTACCAGCCCAGCGGCCAGCACCGGGGCCGGCACAACGACATCGAGGACGTCTGGCTCAGCGCCGCCCGTCGAGCCGCCGGCGGGACCGACCTCACCACCGACGAGCTGCACGAGATGAGCCGCAACGCCATCCTGGGGCCGGGCGTGTGCCCCGGCATGGCGACCGCCAACACCATGCACGTGGTCTGTGAGGCCCTGGGCATGGCCCTGCCCGGCACCACGCCCGTGCTCGCCAACAGCCCACGCATGTGGGAGGCGGTGCGCCGGGCCGGGCAACGGATCGTGGAGCTGGTCTGGGAGGACCTCAAGCCCCGTGACATCCTGACCCCGCAGGCCTTCGCCAACGCCGCCACGGTCGTGCTCAGCGCCAGCGGCTCGATCAACTCCATCAAGCACCTCCAGGCGGTGGCGAAGGAGGCGGCCTGCGAGGTGGACGTCTACGGCCTCTTCGAGCGGCTGGCCGACCGCATCCCCCTCCTGACCGCGATCCGACCCAACGGCGAGCACCTGATCGAGGACTTCGAGCGGGCCGGGGGCGCAAGCGCCCTCATGAAGCAGCTGGAGGGGTTCCTGCACCTGGAGGCGGTGACGGTCAGCGGCCGCACTCTCGGGGAACACCTCGGCCAGGTGACCGTCGCCGACCAGGAGATCATCCGACCGGTGGAGCGGGCGCTGGCCCGGCGTCCCTCCATCGTCGTCGTCCGCGGCTCCCTGGCCCCGGCCACCGGCATCGTCAAGCTCGCCGTGGCCGACGACCGCGAGCTTTACTTCCGCGGACCGGCCCGTGTCTTCGAGAGCACCGACCAGGCCGTGCAAGCCGTGCATCGCGGTGAGGTCTGCGCCGGCGAGGTGGTGGTGCTCAGGGGTCTCGGCCCGCGCGGGACCCCCGGCATGGGGACCGCCACCAGCCTGGTCTTCGCCATCGAGGGTGCCGGCCTGACCGGCAGGGTCGCCGTGGTCACCGACGGCCAGCAATCCGGTCTCTCCAACGTCGGACTGGTGGTCAACGAGGTCTCGCCGGAGGCCGCCGACGGCGGGCCCTTGGCGCTGGTGGAGGACGGCGACCCGATCGTCATCGACGTGGAACGGCGGGTCGTCGACCTGGAGGTGCCCGAGGAGGAGCTGGCCGCGCGTCGCGCCCGGCTGGGAGACCTCCTCCCCCGGGCCGAGCCGGGATGGCTCGCCATCTACCAGCGCCTGGTCAGACCCCTCCAGGAGGGAGCGGTGCTGGGAGAGCGGGACTGACGCCGCCGAACGTGGGCGGTTCGACCGCGTCGACCGCTGGCCGCCGGTCGTCGACGACGAGCCGGCCGGACGACCGGTACCAGGTCCGGGAGGCCCGGGAAGCCCGGCACCATCGCCCCTACCCGTCCCGGCCAGGCCGATGGATGATGGCACGCGATGGAACCGAGCATCGCGTCAACCCGGATTGGGCGGATCGTGGTCGGGATCGACGGCTCCGAGCACGCCGCCGCCGCCCTCACCACCGCGATCGGCCTGGCCAGGTCCCTGAGC